>CAMLIA010000146.1 GCA_946479905.1 uncultured Frankiales bacterium
ACGAGGCTGAGCGCGACGAGATGTCGCACCGCGCGCACCTCGACGGCGGTGCGGCGTGAGCGTCCACATCGCCACCCACCCGCAGCCCGACGACGTGCACCACATCCTCGGTGACCGCGCGTCCGTCGTGATCGGCGAGGTCAGCATCATCGGGCCGCGCAGCCTCGACGAGCAGATGCGGCTGTTCCAGGCCATCGCCCGCAGCGCCAGCCTCGTCGTCGCCGACCTGGAGCAGCGCAAGGTCGAGCAGAGCAACGCTCTGGACCGTGCGGCTGCCCGTGCCGTGAACAGCCAGCGGGAGCTCAGCCCGTTCGGGTCGCTGCCGCCGCGCGTCCCGGTGCAGCACATCCCGGTCAGCGACTCGGTCGGCGGTGACGCGGCATGAGTGACGCGAGGCGGCCTTACGTCCTGTGGACAACCAACTACTTCTACGCCCTGGAGGGCTGATCCGTGACTGACCTCAACCTCGACACCCTCACCCTCGCCAAGGGCGGACACCAGCCCGGCGAGGCGATGTGCCTACTGGAAGCCGCCTCGTTCCTCGCAGGGGAGCCGTGGAGCGACCACCCGACGTGTGTCAGTCCGGTCCTCGGGAAGTTCGGGCGCAGCCTGAACGACGCCCTGCCGGATGACCTGCGGCAGCGGCTGGTGCCGTTCGTCCCCCGGCTCCTCAACACGGCTGGGGATGGGCTGGACGAGCAGCGTTCCTACCTGGCGCTGGACTGGCTGGTCCGCACCTACCTCCCGACGTGGCTACGTCTGGTGCCGAGCCTGACGGAGAAGGCGGACCTCCTCGCGGCGCACCGTGCGGTAACGGACCTCGACTCCGCTGCCGCTATCGGCGTGCTGGTCCGTGACGCGGCGAGCGAAGCGGATGCCGCCTGGGATGCCGCCGGGGCTGCCGCCGGGGCTGCCGCCAGGGATGCCGCCTGGGGTGCCGCCTGGGGTGCCGCCGGGGATGCCGCCTGGGGTGCCGCCGGGGATGCCGCCTGGGCTGCCGTCTGGGATGCCGCCGGGGCTGCCGTCTGGGATGCCGCCGGGGCTGCCGCCTGGGATGCCGCCGGGGCTGCCGCCTGGGATGTTCTCGCCCCCACTGTCACCGCACTCCAGATCAACGCCATTGACCTCCTCGACCGGATGATCGCGCCTGTGGACAACCCGGCGTGACGACGCCCGCTAGGGCCGGTGAGCTGTCGTGACCGGCCTCCTGCGCGCCCTGTGGCGCCACCTCGACGACTGGGCCAGCCGCCGCACTGACCCGATCGTGCAGGCCGCCCTGAGCACCAGCCCCGACCGGGCACGGCAGCCCGTCGTGCCGGCCCCGCGCCGCACCCTCGACGCGGTCTGGAGTCACTGCCGATGCTGCCGGTCGTTCAGCGCCCCGCAGCCCTGCCCGATCGTGCACCGCACACCCTGCGACAAGCCGACCTGCGGGCAGTGGACCGTCACGGAGCTCACGTCATGCATGAGCAGCTCCTGGCAGACCCCGACCCGGCCGCCCCGCCGGCCGCTGACGCTCACCACCCGCGGTGCCGTCGTCGCCCTCATCGTCGTGTTCCTGCTCGTCTGGGCCGGCAGTGCCATCGGCTACGCCCTGACCGGTGTCAGCGGGTGACCGGCGTGAGCGATAGCAGCCCTTCTGTCGCAGTCGTGCGCTACTCGCTGGCCAGTAACGGGTGGGTGGCGACCTGCGACGAGTGCCGCGTCGTGTTCGGCCCGTGGGAGCGCCAGGAGCAGGCGCAGGAGTTCACCGACGCCCATGCGTGCCCGACGCCGCGAGGCCCTTTCGGTCACCTCGTCGGCATGGACGAGGCGTCACCTAGCGCCTCCTATGAGGCACGCCCGTGACGCGCCTCCTCATCGCCGCCGCCCTCACCGCCAGCTGCACCAGCCCCACCGTCAGCGCCCACATCGCCGCCACCCCGAGCCCGGTGGCGCCTAAGGCTTCGCCGGCAGCATCACGGACAGGGGAAGTCGTGGTGCTGCCGGCGAACACCCCCCGCCCGACACCGACGCGAGCCTCACGGTCACGCACCGGCCGGGTGCTCGACGTGACGTGCTACGTCGCCACCGGCCACCTCACGGCAAGCGGCAAGCGCCCGCGTGTCGGGATGGCGGCCGGGAACCGCTGGCCCTTCGGGACTCTGCTGCGCGTCGAGCACGTCGGTGTGGTCCGCGTCGAGGACAGGATCGGCCACTCCTCCGACCTTGACCTGTTCTACGCCGACCGGGCCGCGTGCCTGCGGTTCGGGCGGCAGCACCTCCGCGTCGAGGTCCTGTCGGCATGAAGAATGCATGGGCTGTCTACCGCCACGACCCGCGGCCTCTCGCCGAGAACGCCTGCCCGACCTGCCACCGCCCGATCGGCATCAACCCGAGCGGTCGGCGTCGCAAGCACCGCTTCGCGGGTGAGGTCTGCACCGGCAGCGGCGTCATGGTCGGCGCCCAGCTGCCACACATCGACCCTGAGCTTCTGAACGAAGCCCTCACTGGCACGGCACCGCAGCAGCGCATGCCAGGCGATCGCGTACGAGTGGAAGCCGACGGGCGCTACAAGCCCGTCAAGGGCTACTGCTACGAGTGCGAACGACCCGTCACCGGTGAGCGCCGCTTCTGCGGTCCCTGCCTCGCCGCCCGGGACCGGCGCGCATGAGCCTTCGCTTCGTCGCCTACGGGCGCCCCGCCGCCCAGGGCAGCAAGGTCCGTACCAAGTACGCGCTGCGGGACAGCAACGACGCCACCTTGACCCCGTGGCGGAATACCGTCAGTCACGCCGCGCACGCAGCCATGACCCTCGACGGGCTGCAGCGCATCACTGAGCCTGTGCACGTCCGGGCCTTGTTCTACTTCGACCGGCCCGCGTCGCACTGGCGCACCGGACGGAACGCGCACCTGCTCCGCGACAACGCCCCCACCCGACCCGGTCGCGTCGGGGACCTCGACAAGCTGCAGCGCGCCCTGTTCGACGCGATCACCGACAGCGGGGCGTGGGCTGATGACGCCCTCGTCGCGGACGTCCGCGCCGGCAAGCACTGGACCAGCCCCAGCGGCCCGATGTCGTCCCCCGGCGTGATCGTCGAGATCACCCCGGCGGCGCTGCCGTGACGCCGTACCGGCCGCTCGACCGGAACCCCCGCAACCCGCTCCCACCGCGACCCGGCAAGACCTGGCGCGACAAGTCCTGCCCCACCTGCGGCACCGCCGTCCAGATCACCGGCAAGAACAGCCCGCTGTACCAGCCCGGCGGCCTCCTCCTCCCACACCACTGCCCACCGAAGGACCCCACCACCATGACCGAAGACCCGTTCGCCGAAGTAGTCCCCCGCGACCGCTTCGGCCGCCCCCTCATCACCCCACCCGGCGGAGGGAAGCCCATCGCCTACACCCGCTGCACCACCTACGTCGGGTGCCTCGAGGACACGTTCAACCTCGCGAAGTGGCAGCAGCGCATGGTCGCCCAAGGCCTCGCCGCCCGCCCCGACCTGCTGCTCGCCGTCAGCGCCCACAGCGACGACAAGAAGCAGCTCGACAAGATCTGCGCCGACGCCCTCGAAGCCGCGAAGGGCAGCGCCGCCGCCACCACCGGCACCGCCCTGCACCGCCTGTCCGAGCGCCTCGACCGTGGTGAGGACATCAGCATCCCCGACGCAGCCAAGGCCGACCTCGCCGCCTACACCAAGGCCACCGGGCACTTCCCGAAGCAGCACATCGAAGCGATCACCGTCCACGACGAGCTCAAGGTCGCCGGCACCCCCGACCGGGTCCTCATCGTCGACGGCACCCCCGTCATCGCCGACCTCAAGACCGGCAGCATCGACTTCGGCATCGGCAAGATCGCCATGCAGCTCGCGCTGTACAGCCGCAGCCACCTCTACAACCTCCACACCGGCCAGCGCACCCCCCTCGAGGTCGACCAGCAGCGTGCCCTCGTCATCCACCTCCCCGCCGGCAGCGGCGAATGCAACCTCGTCTGGGTCGACATCCAGGCCGGATGGGAAGCCGTCCAGGTCGCCGGGCAGGTCCGCGCCTGGCGCGCCCGCAAGGACCTCGCCACCCCCTACAGCACCGCCGACGTCCTCGGTTCGCTGATCCTCGCCTCCCCCACCACCGACGACCTCACCGCCCTGTGGCAGCGCCACCAGGCCGAGTGGACCCCGGCGCACACCGAACTCGCGAAGCAGCGCAAGTCCGCGCTCGCTGCCGCGTGACACCACCAACACCTACACACCTGAGGAAAACTCATGACCACCGTTGACATCGACCCGTTCGCCGGAGCCGACAAGGTCCCGTCGATCAGCTTCAAGGACGCCCCCGTCGGGACCGTCTACGAAGGCATCGTCACCGAAGCCCCGAAGCTCGTGCAGTCCCGCGACTTCAACACCGGCGAACCCGCGTTCTGGCCCGCGAAGCCCGGCGAGGCCCCCAACCCGAAGATGAGCGTCGTCATCCGACTGCAGCTCCTCGACGGCGACGAGCGCAGCCTCTGGGCGCAGAAGCCCTCGGCGATGTTCGCCGCCATCGGTGAGGCGCAGCGCGCCGCCGGCAAGCGCATCGAGATCGGCGGGACCCTCGCGGTGAAGTTCACCGGCGAGAAGCCCCACACCGACCCGGAGAAGGTCCGCAAGAACCTCCCCCCGCAGAAGCTCTACGCCGCGAAGTACACCCCGCCGGCCGCGAAGCCCGCCGATGACCCGTGGGGCAGCACCGCCGCCGCCGCGCCGGCCGCGTCGCTGAGCACCGAGGCGCCCCCGTTCTAGCAGCGCCATCGGGTCGCCCCTGCCCCGGCGACCCCGGCCCAGCCCCGTCAACCACGGAAAGGCAGACATGACGATCAAGGCGATTGAGACCCGCTACGCGGGCTGTCGCTTCCGGTCGCGCCTCGAGGCGCGCTGGGCCGTCTTCTTCGACCACCTCGGTGTCGCCTGGGAACACGAACCGCAGGGCTACGACACTCCCGCCGGCCGCTACCTGCCGGACTTCATGTTGCACCTCAGCAAGCCGACGCTGCTCGAGGTCAAGCCGCTCAGCGACCTCGGTCTCGTCGACGAGCGGTGGCGCTGGGCAGCCCCCGCAGCCGGCGCCCGCATCCTCGTCGCCTACGGCCTGCCCGCCCACTCCCACCTCGAGCCGAGCCTGCAATCCGGGAACGGTCAGCTCAACCTCGTCGGCGACCCCGACTCCCCCGACGGAACCTGGGACAACTACTACGCCTTCTGTCTGTGCCCGGTCTGCGGCGCGGTCGGGGCGGAGTTCGACGGTCGCGGCGGACGCGTCTGCACCACCTGCTGCACGGACGACAAGGACTACACGTTCGACGCCCCGAGGATCGCAGCGGCCTACAACGCCGCCCGCTCGGCCCGTTTCGAGCACGGCCAGCGCGGATGAGCGCCCAGGCCTCCCCCGACAGCCCGGTCTACATGCTCACCGCAGCCCGCTGGTGGGCCAGCCTCGGGCTGCCGGTGTTCCCGCTGCACTACCCGGTGCCCGGCGAGGACGGACTGGTCTGCTCCTGCCACAAGGACTGCCCCAGCCCGGCGAAGCACCCGCTCACCGTGAACGGCTTCGAGGACGCCACCACCGACCTCGACACCATCGACCGCTGGTGGCACCGGCACCCGCACGCCAACATCGGAATCCGCATGGGCGTCGTCGTCGACCTGCTCGACGTCGACGGTGAAGCCGGGTTCGCGAGCCTCGCCGACCTCACCGCGCAGCTCGGTGGTGAACCCCTCGCGCTCCTCACCGCCGAGAGCGGCCGAGCCGGTGGTGGGCGGCACTACTACGTGCAGCCCGCCGGGAAGAAGAGCCTGCAGGGCGGCAGGAAGGGCGTCCCAGCAGGGCTCGATGTGAAGGGCGCCGGCGGGTACGCGGTCGCCGCCCCCAGCCAGCACATCAGCGGCAACCGGTACCGCCTCATCAGCCAGACCCCCACCGGCACCGTCGACTGGGACACCGTCTACGCCGCCCTCACCGCGAACAAGCCCGAACCGGCCGCGGAGCGGAACTACCAGCCCGACCCGTTCAACACCACCACACTCGTCGCCGGTAGTGACGGGGACACCGCCTACGGCTTGAAGGCCATCGCCGGGATGTGCGAGGAGATGCGCGCCCAGCGCCAGCCCGGCCGGGACACGCTGCTCAATGATCTGTGCGTCCGCGCCGGCACCCTCATCCGGGACGAGAAGCTCACCCGAGGCACCGCCGAGCACGAGCTGCGGCAGGCCGCGTACAGCGTCACCGACTCCTCCTTCACCCGCGAGCAGGTCGACGAGAAGCTGCAGCGCAGCATCAGTGACGGGATCGCCGGCAGCTACCAGATCAAGTACGGCCCGAAGCCGACCGGTCCGCGGGCGTTCACGCAGGCCGAGAGCGACGAGACAGACTGGCCGACCCCACGACCCCTTGAGCTCGAACGCCCACCGTTCCCCGTGCACACCCTGGGTCCGCTCGAGGCGCCCGTGGCGCTGCTTGCCGAGCACCTGCAGACCCCCGTCGACCTCGTCGCCATGATGACCCTCGCGACCCTCGGCGCGACCGTGCGCGGCCGGCTGCGAGTCCGGGTCCGGGACAGCTGGACCGAACCGCTCAACCTGTACGTCCTCGTCCTGGCCGGAGCCGGCGAGACCAAGAGCCCGGTGCTGGCGCACGTCACCCGCGGGCTGCGTGACATCGAGAAGCGTGACCAGGAAGCCGCCAGGGCCGAGGTCCGCAAGTACGAGCAGCAGAAGCGCCTCCTCGAAGGCCGACTGGCGAAGGCGGAGAAGGCCGCGATCGCCGCCACCGCGGATGCCCGGTACAGCGCCGAGATCGACGCCGACATGGCACGCCAGGCACTCGATGAGCTCGCCCCCGTCGTCTCCCCGCGCTACCTCGCCGGTGACCTCACCGCTGAAGCGCTGGTGCGGCTGCTCGCCGAGCAGGGTGGCGCGCTGGCCTCGCTGAGCGCCGAGGGCGGGCTGTTCGACACCCTCGCCGGTGGTCGGTACTCCGGCGGCATGGCGAACCTCGACGCCGTCCTGCAGGCCCACGACGGCCGGGAACCGATCCAGGTGGACCGCAAGGGCAGCGAACCGCTGCGGGTCGAGCAGCCCTGCCTGACCCTCGGGCTGGCGGTTCAGCCGCAGGTGCTGCAGCAGGCCGGCAAGAGCGAAGCCGCCGAGGGGCGGGGCTTCTTCGCGCGGTTCCTGTTCAGCTACCCGGAGAGCCGAGTCGGTGGCAGGCGCATGAGTGCCCGCATCCCCCTCGAGCAGGGTTTTGCGGATATTGCGGGGGTCATCGAGGGGGTCGACGCCCTGATCGGCTCGAGTATTGCGGATATTGCGGGGGTCTCCCCTAGAGCTGATTTTTCACTCTCTTCTCTCTCTATAAAGACACTAGAGGCTTACCTCACCGCCCTCGAGCCACGCCGACACCCCATGTACGGCGACCTGGCAGGCATCGGAGCGTGGGCAAACAAGCTCGACGGCCAGATCGCACGCCTCGCAGGGCTGCTCTCACTGAACCGCCAAGCCCTAAGGAACACCCCCGCAATATCCGCAGAACTCGAGCCCGTGAGCGTGGAGGACGTCGAGGCGGCCTGCCAGATCGCCGACTACCTGATCGGCCACGCCACCCTCGCCCACCGCGTCCTGCGTGGTCAGAGCCTCGCCACCAGCACCACCGCCGTGCAGCTCCTCGGGTGGGTCCGGGCACACGGCCAGGCCGAGTTCACGGTCCGCGACGCGCACGACTCGCTGCGGCACCGCGTCGACTTCACCAACGCCGAGACCGTCCACGCCGCCGCCCTCGTCCTGGCCGAAGCCGGCTACCTGCGGCAGATCGTGCCGGACAAGAACCCGCCCGGCCGTCCGACCACGCGCTACCTCGTCAACCCCAGCGAGCTGCAGCCATGACCACCTGCCTGCACTGCGGCTCCCGCTGGATCGAAGCCGGCCGCTGCTTGGACTGCGGACGGGTCACCCCATGACCGCCGCCCCGCCCCCACCCGACCCGTGGCGCTGCGCCTGGTGCGGCACCCACTACCCCGTTCCTGTCCTGGCCCGCGACTGCGAGACCCGCCACCTGACCGCCAGCCCCGAGGAGAGCTCGTGACCCGCCACCAGTTCGTCGACCCGACCCCGACCTGGCGGGCCTGCGTCGTGCCGCACGCCAAGGACCCGGACCGGCCGCGGACCGCCACCGTCGGGCTGCTGTGCACCGGCCACCACGCCGGCCTCGAGCAGCAGCTCGCTGAGCTCCCCGCCCTCGTCGCCGACGTGGAGGAGTCCCTGCCGCGCGGCAGCGGCAGCGGCGGGCCGAAGGTCGGCGGGACCCGCGAGCAGCCCCTGCCCTACAGCGAGCCCGTCAGCGCCGCTCTGCGGGCCGCGCAGGCCGTCCTGGCCTCCTGGTGCCTGCTGGTGCTGGAGGAGAGCCCTGACGGGCTGCACAGCCCCGCCAGCGACCTGCGCTCGCTCAGTCGCTTCCTGCTCACCAACCTAGACTGGTGCGCCGCCCAGCCGTGGGTCGACGACCTGCACCGCGAGACCCGCGAGGTCACCGGCGCGCTGCGGGCCGTCCTGACGCTGTGCCCGACCCGCCGGGTCGACCTCGGCCCCTGCGACACGCCGGTCGCGTGCGACGTCAGCACACACGACGAGCAGACCTGCCCGGGGATCATGCGGGCGGTGCTGCGCAGCAGCGACGAAGAGCTGCCGGCGGTGATCTCGTGCACGGCCTGCGGGATGGCGACCGAACCGGCGCAGTGGCGGGCGCTGAGCCGCCGGCTGCGCGGCCAGGACGACCTGTGGCTGACGCTGGCGCAGCTGTCGCACCTGCTGCGGGTCCCGATGGGGACGCTGAAGCGGTGGGCGATGGAGGACGACTGGCGGCGGATCGGGCAGCGTCCGAAGCGGTATCACGGGGATGACGCGCACGCCTCGTTCGAGGCGCACGACCGGCGGGAGGCGTGCTGATGAGCGGCGACGCTAGGCGGCCTTCTCCTCCGACGGTGAGTGCCGACCTCATGGAGTTGGGCGAGGGCATTTGCGGACGCCTGTTTGCTGAGGGCGCGGCAGAAGGATGGGCGCTCCTCGAAGCCGAGAAGCACCGCCCCGAGCCCGGCGAGTCCTACTGTGCTTGCGGGTTCTGCGTGTGGAGCGTTGAGCACGTCGTAGTGATGGTGCTGCGTTCGATGTTCGAGCATCGGATCGTCCGACCGCACGCTAGCGCCGGTTCCGAGGAGGAGCGATGAGCTACCCCGTGAACCTCGACACCGACCTCGCCTGCGCCGAGTGCCTGGCGCCGATCGCCGTCAACCACCCGTACTCGGAGCGGCTGCTGGCGATGCTCGACGACGCGGCGATCATCGAGCCGGTGTGCGTGGGCTGCGCGACCGAGGGGGCGGGGTTGTGAACCCGCCTCGCGTCCTCTGGCACGACCGAGAGCCGTGGTTCTACGTCTACCGCGAAGGTGGCTTCGAGGGCTACCGGGCGCTGTTCTCGCGTAGACGACTCGCCCCCGACCTCTGCCACTACGCCAGGTGGCGACGACACGCCGAAGCGCCGATCCCGCCGAAGGATGCTTGACAAGCACCGAACCGTGCTACAACTAGGGTGCCTCGGAATGGCCACGACCACTGTGACCTGAGGCAACCCACCGAAGCCCCGACGCTCACCAGCTCGGGGCTTTCGCGTTGTCAGGGGGTGACGATGGCAATCGGACCAGCCAGCATCACGGTCACCTGCCCTGGGTGCGAAGCGAAGATCGAGGTGCCGCTCACGACGACCTCATCGCTGAAGCCGCCAACGATCACCGTCAGCATCTCCGACGCTGGCAGCGAGGTGATCAAGGATCACGTCGCCAGGCACCTCCGGCAGCTTCGCGGCGCCGGCCTCAGCGGGCTGGCATGAAGACCGTGCACTGCTCCTGCGGGGCGTTCATCACCGCCACCCCGCGCGAGCTGACCCTCGCCGTCATCGAGCACGGCCTCGACGACCCGCGGCACCCGATCTTCCGCGACATCGTCATCACCGACCTCGACGTGGTGTTCGCCCGCGTCATCCTCGACGGCTACGCGGCATGATCGACCAGGCGGCTGTCGCCGACATCGACGCCCGCCTGCTCGCCGCCCGCGACGCCTACCAGGCCGCCATCGACGCCGGGAACCTCGACGGTGCCGACCTCGCCTACGCGCAGATGGACCGGCTCCTCGAGCAGCGACTGCACCTCCCGCAGCAGCGGCCCGCGTCGTGAAGGCCTGCCGGTTCGAGATCACGCTGCTCGCCTGGTGCCTCGGCGTCGGGACCTTCCTCGGGGTCGTCGTCGGCTACTGGACGTGGGACGGGGACGCGTGAATAGACGATCGCCCTGGCGTGTCGCTGGCCACCGTTCTGCGGCTCTAGTGAATCGAACTCGGCCGCGCCCCGGTGGTGTTCGCGCGGAACACACGCACGCCAACGCTGCGGGGCCGTATTGCGATGACCTTCGCTGTAGGTGCGTCGAGTTTGCCGGCTTCCGGTGTTTCTGCCCTCCATCCGTGCGCCGTACGGCGCGCCTCGCGGAGCAAGGCGAAGCCTGATGGCCTGGTCGAACAGCAAGGGCCGCGGGACCAAGTACGGCGCCGAGCACCTGGCGGCCCGCAAGGTCTGGCTGCAGCAGACAACACCCGCCTCCCCCTGCGTCCGCTGCGGACGCCCCCTCGGTCCATCTCAGCGCGTCGACGCTCGAGGACGCACCATCGGGCTCTGGCACCTAGACCACGCCGAGAACGGCGGGTACCTGGGGTTCTCACACGGCAGCTGCAACGTCAGCGCCGGTTCGAGCAAGGGCGCCCGCATAGCGAACGCACGACGCAAGGTCACGACGCTGCGCTGGTGAGCGAAGCACAGCTAACCCGTTCCCCTCAGTTAGGACTTTGCCATGCCGCAGGACTTCCAGAACCGCTACTACAACGCGCCCGAGCCGCGCACTAGCTTCGGCCTCGCCTCGGCCACGCAGACCGCCAGCGGCGCGGGTACGCCGTTCACGGTCGACTCCGTCCTGTCCATCATCGGGACGCTCGCCGTCACTGCCGCCAGCGGCACCTCCCCGACCCTCGACCTGCGCCTCGAGTCCAGCGTCGACGGGACGAACTACTACACCGTGGCGGCGTTCTCCCAGAAGACCGGCATCAGCACCGACGCCCGCATCTTCGGCCCCGTCGGCACCACAGCCCGCTGGGCGTGGACCGTCGGAGGCACCACGCCCTCGTTCACGTTCAGCGTCGTCGCCTCTGCCGACCGCGACGACTGACACCCCAGGGGGGTCAGGATCGCTGCAGCCGCAGCGTCGCCGACCCGCGACTGAACCTTTCGCGCTGCCGTTCGCTTGAAATGGAGGAGGGCTAGAGTGGCGAGAAGCGAGGAACCGGCAAACCTGGCCCAGCGCCTGGCGGCGACCCGCGCCTTGACGCTGTCGCTGGCCGAGCCGCTGTCCGATGCCGACGCCTCGCTCCAGCCGCATCCCGACGCCTCGCCCGCCAAATGGCACCTGGCGCACACCACCTG
>CAMLIA010000147.1 GCA_946479905.1 uncultured Frankiales bacterium
CCGCAGGATCGCGTGGCGGCAACGGCGCCGTCGCCTGGAGGCAGTCCTGTGACCTCGACCGCTCGCACCCCACAGGGGCGTGTCCTGCTGGTCGCCTCCGCCGGGGCCTTCCTGGCCTTCCTGGACGCGACGATCGTCAACGTCGCGTTCCCGAGCATCCGGGACTCGTTCAGCGGCACCTCGATCGGTGACCTGTCCTGGGTCCTGAACGCCTACAACATCGTCTTCGCCGCGTTCCTGGTCGTCTGCGGCCGGCTCGCGGACCTGCTCGGGAGACGCCGGCTGTTCGTCGCCGGGATCGTGCTGTTCACGCTCGCCTCGGTGGCCTGCGGGGTCGCCGGCTCCGTCGGGGTGCTGGTCGCCGCGCGCGTCGTGCAGGCGCTCGGCTCAGCGCTGCTCGTGCCCGCCTCGCTGGCGCTGGTCGTCGAGGCCGCCCCGTTGGAGCGGCGCGGCCACGCGATCGGCCTGTGGGGCGCCACGGCGGCGCTCGCGGCCGGTCTCGGCCCGCCGATCGGCGGCGCGCTGGTGGAGCTCGGGGGCTGGCGGTGGGCCTTCCTGGTCAACCTCCCGCTCGGGCTGCTCGCCGTGGTCGGCGCCCGGACCCAGCTCGTCGAGAGCCGAGCCCCCGGTCGGCGGCGGATGCCCGACGTCCGGGGCGCCCTGCTGCTCGCCGCCTGCCTGGGCCTGCTCAACCTCGGGATCGTGAAGGGGAGCGACTGGGGCTGGACGGGCCTGGCGACCCTGACCTCGCTGCTGGCCAGCGCAGCCCTGCTCGCCGGGTTCGTGGTCAGCTCCCTGCACCACCGGTCGCCGCTCCTGGACCCGGCCCTGCTCCGGCTGCCGTCCTTCTCGTTCGCCAACGTGGCGACCACCTTCGCCGGGTTCGGGTTCTTCGCCTACCTGCTCACCAACATCCTGTGGCTGCAGTACGTCTGGCACTACTCCGTGCTGCGGGCGGGCCTGGCCCTCGTCCCGGGCGCCCTGGTCGCGGCGGTCGTCGCCGCGGCGCTCGGACCGCTCGCCGAGCGGCGCGGCGACCGGCTCGTGGTGGTGCCGGGCGCGCTGGTCTGGGCCGCCGCCTACGTCTGGTACCGGCAGCGGGCAGGCACCACCCCCGACTTCCTCGGCGCCTGGCTGCCCGGCCAGGTGCTGAGCGGCATCGGGGCCGGTGCGACCCTGCCCGTGCTCGGCAGTGCGGCGCTCGCGGCGGTCCCCGGCGGTCGCTTCGGGACCGCGTCCGCGGTCGTGTCCAGCACCCGGCAGGTCGGCGGCGTCCTCGGCATCGCCGTGCTCGTGGTCGTCGTCGGCTCCCCGACCCCGCTGACGGTCGTCGCCCGGCTGCGCGAGGGCTGGCTGCTGTCCGTCGTCGCCTTCGTCCTCGTGGCCGCGGTCGCCGTCGTGCTCGGGCGCATCGCCCCCGCCGACGAGCAGAACGACGAGGGGGACGGCGCCGCCCAGGTGCACCTGGCGACGACGTCGCACGACCGGGTCCTGTCGCTCGACGAGCCCGCCGTCGGGCTGGCGGACGTCCCGCTGTTCGCCGGCCTCCCGGCGAGCTCACGCAAGCGGCTCGCCGCAGCAGCCCGCGAGGTCGCCGTGCCGGCAGGGGCCGTCCTGATGGAGGAGGGCTCGGTCGCGGACGCGGTGTACGTCCTGCGGACCGGGCGGCTCGAGGTGCTCATCGGTGGGCAGGTGGTGCGTGAGCTCGGGCCAGGGGCGGTGCTGGGCGAGCTGTCGGCACTCACCGGCGAGGTGCGCTCCGCGACCGTGCGGGCACGGCGCGACGCCACGCTGCTCGAGGTCGCCGGTGCCGACTTCACAGCGCTGCTCCAGCGCGACCACGCGGCAGCCCGCTTCGTGGTGACCCAGCTCGCGCAGCGGCTGCGCGACCCGGCACCCGCCCGAGGCGCGCGCCCGGCCCGCCCGGCCGTCGTGGCGGTCGTCGCCCTGCACCTCGGGGCGCCCGCTCCCGCGGTCGCAGCGGCCCTGGAGAGCAGGCTGGCCGCCTACCGCCGGGTGACGGTGCTGGACCGACTGGGCGGCGACGTGGAGCGCGCCGAGCGGGCGGGCGACCTGGTGCTGCTCGTCGCCGACGGGGGCGACCAGGAGTGGGCGCGGTCGTGCCAGCGGCAGGCGGACCAGGTCCTGCTGGTGGCGCGGGCCGACAGCCCGCCGGTCCCGGTCGACGAGGTGCCGTTCGCCTGCCGCCCCGACCTGGTGCTGGTGGGGACCCCTGCCACGGCGGCTGTGCTGGCTGCGTGGAGCGAGGCCGTCGACCCGTGGCAGGTCACGGTCACCCGTGGGGAACCTCTGGCCGCGGCGATGCGCCCGGTGGCCGACCGCATCGCCGGACGCTCGGTCGGGCTCGTGCTGGCCGGTGGCGGCGCGCGGGCGCTCACGCACGTCGGGGTCCTCCTCGAGCTGGAGCAGGCCGGTGTCGCGGTCGACCGGGTCGCGGGCGCCAGCATCGGCGCCGTCATGGCGGCCCTGCACGCGAGCGGGCGGGACGGCGCCGAGCTGGACGCGGTCGCCTACGAGGAGCTGGTGCGGCGACGGCCGTTCGGGGACTACGGCGTGCCGCTCACCAGCCTGGCGAAGGGGCGCCGCATGCGGCAGGCCTTCGACCGGGCCTTCGGCGACGTGCTGATCGAGGGGCTGCCTCGGCAGTTCGCCTGCGTGAGCACCGACCTCGTCACCCGCACCCGCCACGTCCACCGGCGGGGCCGGCTCGCCGACGCCGCCCTCGCGTCCGCGTCCCTCCCGGTGCTGCTGCCCCCGCAGCGGCACGGCACTCGGGTGCTCGTCGACGGCGGGGTCCTGGACAACCTGCCCGTCGACCTGCTGACCGAGCGCGACGAGGGGCCGGTCGTGGCCGTGAACATCCCCATGGGCGGGGGCGCCCGGCAGGAGGGGTCGCGCGCGCCGTCGACGCGCATCCCGTCGCTGGGGGAGACCTTGCTGCGCACGATGATGATCGGCAGTGGCGGGGCTGTGGCGGCGGCGCGCGCTGCCGGGGCGCACGTGCTGACGCCCGCGCCCCGAGGTGTCGGGCTGCTCGAGTTCCACCAGTACGACCGGATGGTGGAGTCGGGCCGGGCTGCCGCCCGCGCGCTGCTCGAGGCGACGGGCGGTGACCTCGCGCTCGCCGCGATCGAGGTGCCTTCGCCGCGGTCGGCTCAGACGCGTCCCGAGAAGGTGTCGCAGGAGTCCTTGCTGCCTGCCCGGTAGCCGGTGGTGAACCACCTCTGCCGCTGCGCGGACGACCCGTGCGTCCAGCTGTCGGAGTTGACCTTGCCCTGGAACTCGCTCTGGATCCGGTCGTCCCCGACGGCTGCGGCGGCGTCGAGGCCGTCGGCGATGTCGGCCGGCGTGATCGCGGTGATGAAGCCGGTCTCGACGGCGTGGTCGGCCCAGACGCCGGCGTAGCAGTCCGCCTGCAGCTCCAGGCGCACCGACCCGGACTGCGATCCCTGGAGCGAGCCGCCGGCATCCCGACCCAGCAGGTCCTGCACGTGGTGGCCGTACTCGTGGGCGATGACGTACGCCTGAGCGAACGTCCCGCCCTGCGCGCCGAACGTCGTCTTCAGGTCGTCGAAGAAGCCGAGGTCGAGGTAGACGAGGTGGTCGGCCGGGCAGTAGAACGGCCCGCTGCTGGAGCTCGCGCCACCGCAGCCGGTGCTCGTCGACCCGGTGAACAGCACGGTGTCGGCCTCGGCGTAGCGGCTGCCCAGTGCCTGCGACCAGTAGCCCTGCACGCTGTTGGCGATGCCGACCATCCGGCAGTCCAGGTCGCGGTTCGCGTCAGCGCCGGTGCGGCAGCGCGCGGTGAGGTCGGACGCGGTCTGGGTGGAGTCGCCGGAACCGCCTCCGCCGGTCAGGTCGGCGGGGTTGACGCCCAGCACCAGTGCCAGGATCAGGCCGACGATCCCGAGGCCGCCGCCCCCGATCGCGAGGCCGGGCCCCCGCCGGCCGCGCTGGTCGGAGACCTGCGAGGCGTCGAGCCGGGCGTTGTCGTCGAACTCCATGGCCCGACTGTGCCCTAAACTGAGGCGCATGACGCACTGAGCCGGACGAGCTGGTGAAGCCGTCCTGCCGCTGTCGTCCTCGAGGAACCCCCATGATCACCGTCTCCGACCTGGAGCTGCGGGCCGGCGCCCGCGCCCTGCTGACCGGCGTCACCTTCCGCGTCCAGCCGGGTGACCGGATCGGCCTGGTCGGCCGCAACGGCGCCGGCAAGACCACCCTGACGAAGACCCTCGCAGGGGAGACGCTGCCCGCTGCGGGCAGCATCACCCGGTCCGGTGAGATCGGCTACCTGCCGCAGGACCCTCGCACGGGCGACCTCGACGTGCTCGCCCGTGACCGCGTGCTGTCCGCCCGCGGGCTCGACGACCTGCTGCGCAAGATGGAGAAGGTCCAGGTCGAGATGGCCGAGCGCCCCGACGACAGCTCGGTCGTCGAGCGCTACGGCAAGCTCGAGGAGCGGTTCGTCGCCCTCGACGGCTACGGCGCGGAGGCCGAGGCGGCCCGCATCTGCAGCAACCTGGGGCTGCCGACCCGGGCGCTCGAGCAGCGGCTCGGCACGCTGTCGGGTGGGCAGCGGCGGCGGGTGGAGCTGGCCCGGATCCTGTTCAGCGGTGCGACCACGCTGCTGCTCGACGAGCCGACGAACCACCTCGACGCGGACTCGATCTTCTGGCTGCGCGACTTCCTGAGGAAGCACCAGGGTGGGCTGGTCGTCATCAGCCACGACGTCGACCTGCTGGACGCGGTCGTGAACAAGGTGTTCCACCTCGACGCCAACCGGGCGGAGCTGGACCAGTACAACGTGGGGTGGAAGCCCTACCTGCAGCAGCGCGAGACCGACGAGAAGCGCCGCAAGCGCGAGCGGGCCAACGCCGAGAAGCAGGCGGGTGCGCTGCTGGCGCAGGCCGACAAGATGCGCGCCAAGGCCACCAAGGCGAAGGCCGCGCAGAGCATGGCCAAGCGTGCCGAGCGGATGCTCGCGGGGGTGGAGGGCGTCCGGGCACAGGACCGGGTCGCGAAGCTGCGCTTCCCGGAGCCGGCTCCCTGCGGCAAGGTGCCGCTGACGGCCAAGGAGCTGTCGAAGTCCTACGGCTCGCTCGAGGTGTTCACCGACGTCGACCTCGCCATCGACCGTGGCGCCCGGGTCGTCGTCCTGGGGCTCAACGGAGCCGGCAAGACGACGCTGCTCAAGCTGCTGTCGGGGACCGAGGCTCCCGACACCGGCGAGGTCGTGCCGGGACACGGCCTGCGGCTCGGCTACTACGCGCAGGAGCACGACACGCTCGACACCGATTGCACGGTGCTGGAGAACATGCGGTCCTCCAGTCCCGACCTGCCCGAGCCGGAGGCGCGACGGGTGCTGGGGTCGTTCCTGTTCTCCGGCGACGTCGTGCACCAGCCGGCGGGGACGCTGTCGGGTGGCGAGAAGACCCGGCTGGCGCTCGCGACGCTCGTGGTCAGCGGTGCCAACGTGCTGCTGCTCGACGAGCCCACCAACAACCTGGATCCCGCCTCCCGGGAGGAGGTGCTGTCGGCGCTCGCGTCCTACCGTGGGGCCGTGGTCCTGGTGACGCACGACGAGGGCGCCGTGCACGCGCTCGAGCCGGAGAAGGTGCTGCTGCTGCCGGACGGCGTCGAGGACCAGTGGTCGGACGCCCTCGCCGACCTCATCGCCCTCGCGTGAACCCCGTCCTCGCCGCCCAGGAGGCCCGCGCGCGCGAGGTCATCGACGCCGAGGTGCTGACCTGGATCGACGACGGCGCGGTCGACGGCGGCTGGTCGTCGTACTCCTTCCGGCCGCACGTGCTGCGGGACGTCTCGACCGTGTCCACGGCGACCGCCCTGCTGGGGACGGCCGTGCGCTCGCCGGTCCTCGTCGGCCCGACCGCCTTCCACAGCCGGCTGCACCCGCTCGCGGAGCGGGCGACCTCGGTGGGAGCCGCCGCGGCCGGCTCGCTCATGGTCTGGTCGATGCGCGCGTCCGTGCCGTTCGAGGGCGAGGGCTGGTGGCAGGCCTACGTCCTGAGGGACCGCCAGCTCACCCTCGACGCCTGCCTGCGAGCCCGGGACCGGGGTGCGCGCGCGATCGTGCTGACCGGGGACACCCCGTACCTCGGGACCGCCCGGCGCGCGCCGCTGGGCGACGCCGACCAGGCCCCGGCGACCCTGCGGGACGTCGACTGGCTCGCGTCGCGCACCGGGCTGCCCGTCCTCGTCAAGGGCGTCCTGCGCGGCGACGACGCCGAGGCGTGCCTGGACGCGGGTGCGGCGGGACTGGTCGTCAGCAACCACGGCGGCCGGCAGCTGGGCCGTGCCGTGGCGACGTCCGCGGCGCTACCGGAGGTGGTCACGGCGGTGGCGGGGCGGGCGCCGGTGCTGGTGGACGGGGGCATCCGCAGCGGGCTGGACGTGCTGTGCGCGCTGGCGCTGGGCGCCGCCGCGGTGCTGCTGGGCAAGCCGGTCCTCTGGGCGCTGGCCGCCGACGGAGCCGCGGGGGTCGAGAGCTGCCTGCGGGCGCTCACCGACGACCTGGCCGGGGTCATGGGGCTGGCGGGTCTCTGCTCTGTTGCCGAGGTGGATCGCAGCCTGCTCGGCTGATACGCCATTCGGGTGGACATCCGAGATGCCGGGTTTGCTGGGTTTGTCCGTCGAGCAGCATGGACCCGTGCTCCGGCGGCGTCGTGACCTCCCCCTCCTGCCGCCCGCCCCGGCCTGGGACCAGCGGACCATCACGCTGATCGGCGACCGCGCCCAGGTCGAGCGGATCTGCGCCGAGTGGCGCCGGGAGGGCTGGCAGGTGCTGACCGTCGACAAGGCCGAGCCCACCCTGGCCGGGCACCCCACCCACGTCGTCCGGGTGGCGGTCCCGCCCTCGGGCTGGCGGACGGACGAGCAGCTGCTAGCCGACCTGGACCTCGAGGGCTGACTCCGGACCCACCCACGGCCGCAGTGCGCGCAGGCTCCGCGAGGCAGCCACCGCGACGCAGACGGCAGCGGTGAGCGCCGACGCCCACAGCGCGGTCTGCCGCACGCCCAGCACGGCGGCGGTCGGACCGACCACCGCGAAGCCGAGCGGCATCAAGGTGAGCGACCCGAGGTAGTCGAAGCTCGAGACGCGCGACTGGGCCGCCGGTGGGATGTGCTGCTGGAGCTGCGTCTCCCAGACCGTGAAGCACAGGGCGACGGCGACACCCGTGACGGCCTCGAGCGCCGTCACCGCCCACGTCGGCAGGGACGACGCGCAGATCGCCGCCTGGGTGGAGGCGACCGACAGCGCCGACCCGAGGAACACGCCCGGTCGGGCCGGTCGCCAGCGCATCGCCAGCAGCGAGCCGAGCACCGCACCGACGCCGAAGCCGGACGAGATCCAGCCCCAGGAGCTCGCGCCGTCGCGGATCTCCACGGCGACGAGCGGCCCCAGCACGAACAGCGCGGGCAGCATCAGGGCGTGGTACGCCGAGAAGGCCAGCAGCGTCGTCCAGACCCACGCGCGGGCCCGCACCTCCGCGAAACCGGCGGCCAGGTCGCCCAGCAACGACGACGCCGCAGCAGGCGGCACCGGCCGAGGCCGGAGGAGCAGCAGCGAGACCGCGCTCGCGCCGAAGGTCCCCGCGTCCACCGCGAGCGACCCACCCGCGCCGAGCGTGGCGACCAGCGCCCCCGCGAGGGCGGGCGCCGCCACCATGGACACGTTCGAGGTCAGGGCGAGCAGGGCGTTGGCCGCCTGCTCCTCGCCGGGGTCCACGACCTGCGGGACGAGGCCGAGCATGGCCGGTCGGAAGAACGCCTCCGCGGCCCCGTAACCGAGCATGAGGAGCGCGAGGGACCAGACCTCCGCCCGACCGGTGAGCAGCAACCCGGCCCCGACGGCCTGGACCGCGCCTCGCAGCACGTCGGACGCCAGCATGGTCAGCTGCCGCGGCAGCCGGTCGGCCACGACACCGCCGAGCAGCACGCACAGCGCCAGCGACAGCGCGGACGCGCCGAGCGTGACGCCGACGTCACCCGCATCAGCCCCCGGCACGGACAGCACGGCGAAGGGCATGGCCACCATGAAGATCCGGTCTCCCACGGCGGACAGCGCCTGGCCCGTGAGCAGCAGCGCGAACTCGCGGTGCCGCAGCACGCCCGACCGCCCCCTCCGCATCTGCGCACTGTGGCAGTGCTGCGCCGCGAGCGCAGGCGACTTACGGTGAGCCGGTGGCACTGCGCCTGCGAGGGGAGCCCTCGCGCTCCGGCCTGCTCGACCTGCCGTGGTCGGTGCCGCTCGAGGACTGGCCGGCGGCTCAGCTGGTCGGGCTGCCGCGCGGGATCTCCCGGCACGTCGTGCGGTTCGTGCGGGTCGCCGGGGACGTCTTCGCGGTGAAGGAGATCAGCGCCTGGTCGGCGGAGCGGGAGTACGCCCTGCTGCGCGCGCTCGGCCGTGCCGGTGTGCCCGCGGTGCACCCGGTCGGCATCGTCGAGGGCCGGCAGTCACCGGAGGGTGAGCCGCTCGAAACGGCTCTCGTCACCGCGCACCTGGAGTTCTCGCTGCCCTACCGCGCGCTGCTCAGCCAGCGGCTGCGGCCGGAGACGGCCGCCCGGCTGGTGGACGCGCTCGCGGTGCTGCTGGTCCGGCTGCACCTGGCGGGCTTCTACTGGGGCGACTGCTCGCTGTCGAACACGCTCTTCCGCCGCGACGCGGGCGCGTTCAGCGCGTACCTGGTGGACGCCGAGACGGCCGAGCACCACGACGTCCTCTCCGAGGGGCAGCGCGGCTACGACCTCAGCCAGGCGCGGACGAACATCATCGGCGAGCTGATGGACCTCGAGGCGGGTGAGCTGCTCGACACCACGATCGACCCGGTCAGCACCGGCGACGCCCTGCAGGGCCGGTACCTCGACCTCTGGGAGGCGGTGACCGGGCCGGTGACCGTGCGAGTGGGGGAGCGCCAGCAGGTCGACGCGCGCATCCGGGCGCTCAACGAGCTCGGGTTCGACGTGGAGGAGGTCGTCGTGGTCAGGGACGACGACGACGTGCACGTCCGCGTCACGCCGAAGGTGGTGGACGCGGGGCACCACGCGCGCCGGCTGCTGCGCCTCACCGGCCTGGACGTGGAGGAGAACCAGGCCCGCCGGCTCCTCAACGACCTCGACTCCTACCGGGCGGCGACAGGGCAGCAGGGGGAGCCCGAGGCGCTCGTCGCGCACAGCTGGCTCGGCGAGGTGTTCCGGCCGGTCGTGGGCACGGTCCCCAAGGAGCTGCGCGGCAAGCTCGAGCCGGCGGAGGTCTTCCACGAGGTGCTGGAGCACCGGTGGTTCCTCTCGGAGCAGGCCGGCTGCGACGTCGGCCTGCTGCCCGCCGCCGAGGACTACGTTCGCAGTGTGCTCAGCCACAAGCCGGACGAACGAGCGCTGCTCGCCGAGGTGGTGCTGCCGTGACCGGGTTCGGCGTCGCGACGTCCGCCTACCAGATCGAGGGCGCGGTCGACGCCGACGGCCGGGGCCCCTCGACGTGGGACGAGTTCTGCACGCGGCCGGGGGCCGTGCTCGACGGCTCCGACGGGCGTACCGCGTGCGACTCCTACCACCGCTTCGACGAGGACCTCGAGCTGCTGACGAGGCTCGGCGCCGACGCCTACCGGTTCTCCGTGGCGTGGCCGCGGGTGCAGCCGGCGGGCTCCGGTGCCGTCAACCCGGCCGGCCTCGACTACTACGAGCGGGTGGTGGACAGCCTGCTGGCACAGGGGATCCGGCCCTTCCCGACGCTCTACCACTGGGACCTGCCGCTGCCCCTCGAGCAGGCCGGAGGGTGGCCGTCGCGGGACACGGCGGCCCGCTTCGTCGACTACGCCACGACCGTGGCGGACCGGCTCGCCGACCGGGTCACCTGCTGGGCGACCCTCAACGAGCCGTGGTGCACGGCCATGCTCGGCTACGCCGCCGGGGTGTTCGCCCCGGGTCGCCGCGAGCCCGCCCGGGCCCACGACGCCGCCCACCACCTGCTGCTCGCGCACGGGTGGGCCGCGGCAGCGCTGCGGGCAGCCCACCCAGGTGTCGAGGTGGGCCTCGCCCTCAACCTGACGACCGTCCGCACCGACCCGGACGGCGACCCCGCCGCGGCCGACGTCGTGGACGCCTGGCAGAACCGGCTGTGGCTCGACGCCCTCGTCGACGGCCGCTACCCCTCGGTGCTGGGCGATCCCGGTGCGCTGCGGGCAGGCGACCTCGAGGCGGTCCGCGGCTCCGCGGACTGGATCGGCATCAACTACTACACGCCCTTCCGGATCGGCCCTCCTGTCGCCGGTGGGGCGGGTGTCGGCCAGGACGTCGACGCCTTCCCGGGCGCGCCGCCGTTCGCGTTCGCCCCGCGCCCGCCGCTCACGACGATGGGGTGGGAGGTCGACCCGCAGGGCCTGGTGGACGTCCTGCGGACCACGGCGGCGCGGGCTCCCGGGGTGCCGCTGCGGATCACGGAGAACGGCGGCGCGTTCGTCGACGACACCGACCGGATCGCCTACCTGGAGGGGCACCTCGCGGCGATGGGCGGCAGCGGTGTGGACGTCGTCGACTACTTCGCGTGGTCGCTGCTGGACAACTTCGAGTGGGCACAGGGCTACACGCAGCGGTTCGGGCTGGTGTCCGTCGAGGCCGACACGCTGCGCCGGCTGCCCAAGCCGTCCTTCCAGTGGTACGCCGACCACATCGCCCGGCAGCGGTGACGGCGGAGGAGATCAGCGGCGGCCGGGAGCCGCGTCGATGGGTCAGGCCCGTCGTGGCGGTCCTGCTGGTCGTGCTGATCGCCGTGATCGCGGGCGACCAGCTGCTCCGCCGGCACGAGCGGCAGGCGCTGCAACGGTGCGTCGTCGCGGCCGAGTCCGACCTCGACGACCTGACCTACCGGACCGCCGGCCTGGAGGTCTACATCGCCTCGGCCGTCGACCGGCCCGACATCCCCTCGTCGGTGCGTCGGAGCCTGCGGGGGATCGTGCAGGAGACGCTGCTGCGCGGGGTGCCGCCGCTGCAGCGCGACCAGCGCCGGTGCTCGAGCACGCGGACGTGGCATCAGGCCGCGGCGGCTGGCCGGCGGGCCTACCTCGCCTACCTCGACCTGCGGGTGCAGCAGGTCCTGCGCGCCGTCGAGAACCTCGACGCGCTGCACGTCGTCGTCCCCGAGATCGCGCCGGCGCGAGACCGGGCCCGATCGGAGCTGGCGAAGGCCGGGGTGACCCTCAGCCCTTGAGGCCGCCGGCGAGCAGGCCACGCACGAAGTACCGCTGCAGCGACACGAACACGACGACCGGGAGGGCGATCGAGAGGAAGGCACCTGCGGACAGCAGCTGCCAGGCCGTGCCCTGCGTCCCCGACAGGTTGGCCAGCGACACCGTCAGCGGCGCCAGCTCCGGCGTCCCGCCCGCGAAGGTGAGCGCGACCAGCAGGTCGTTCCAGACCCAGAGGAACTGGAAGATCCCGAACGCGGC
>CAMLIA010000148.1 GCA_946479905.1 uncultured Frankiales bacterium
CCTCTTCGGCGGCGATCCGGGCGGCCTCTGCTTCGGCTTCGGCGGCGAGCCGGGCGGCCTCTTCCTCGGCGGCGAGCCGGGCGGCTTCCTCTTCGGCGGCGAGGCGTGCGGCCTCTTCCTCGGCGGCCAGGCGAGCGGCTTCTTCTTCCGCCGCCAGGCGGGCGGCTTCCTCTTCGGCGGCGATCCGGGCAGCTTCTTCGGCCGCCCGCTCTTCGGCGGCCTGGCGGGCGACGGCGAGGTTGACGACCTCGGCCTCGTGGTCGGTTGCGAGCTCGGCCTCGGCAGCCTGCGCCTCGGCCGCACGCGCAGCCTCCAGCTCGGCCTGGGCGCGGGCCAGCTCCTCCGCGTCGGCTGCGCGGCGCTTGGCGTTCGCCTCGGCACGCGCGGCGGCGCGCTTCTCGCGCTCGATCTCGGCGGCGGTCTTGGGCTTCTCCTTCGGCGGCCGGGGCTTGCGGGCCCTCGGCGCGGCGAAGAGGTCATCGGCGGAGCCGGAGCTGTCACCGAGCAGGGCGGACAGCGCCTGCGACACCCGGTCGACGGAGGCCTCGACGTCGTCCTCGGGCGGGGCGGGGGCCTCGAGCGCGCGGTCGGCACGCAGCGTGGTCGCGACGAGGTTGGCGACGTCGGCCGGGCTCATCTCCTCGGCCTGGGTCGGGATCACGACGGGCTCAGCGGGCGCGAACGCGGCGGCGAGCCGGGCGGCCACGGAGTCGGTCACCTCGACCGCGACGGGCTCGGGGGTGGCCTCGGGACCGATGGTCTCCTCGACCTCGAGCAGCCCGGAGCGTACGAGGGAGTAGACGACCTGCCCTGCCTCGAACAGGGTGAACCCGCACTCGCGGGCCAGCTCAGACAGCGAGCGGACCCCGTCGACCTTGCACAGCAGCGACCAGGCGTCGGGGTCGATCGACATCTCGGAGTCGGTCTGGCCGGCGGCCGAGAGCATGGGCACGGCGTCGGGGCCGTGCAGCACCTCGGTGATGGCGTCCCACTGGACGCGGCGCTGCTCGACGGAGGCCAGCAGCTCCTCGACCGGGGTGGGCGGGGCGACGTCCTCGCGGGTGCGCTCGTTGACGCGGAACTTCCAGGTGCCGCTGGTCCAGCGCAGCAGATCGGTGGCCGACTCGCGCAGCTGCTCGTCGACGAAGGCCTCGACGACCGGCTGGTCGACGTAGCCGAGGTGGACGAGGAGCTCACCCAGCCGCCAGCCCTGCAGCTCGGTGCGCTGCGCCTCGAGCGCTTCCGCGAGCGCCTCGGGACCGAGAGCTCCGCTGGAGACGAGCCGGGCGCCGAGCTGGGGCCGCCGGCCAGGCACCTGGACGGCGTAGACGTGTCCGCCGCGGAGGAAGACCTTGGCGACCCCGCCGACGCCGTCGTCGACGTGCAGGCAGCCGGAGACCACGCCGTCGGCCAGCTGGCGCAGCACCGCGGGGAGGGGGGTGGTGACCAGGTCGCCCTTGAGCACGCGCGGTCTCCTCCTCCCTTGCTGATTTTGGCGGTACTTGTGGCTTCGGCAGGATGACTGCCGTTGTTGAGCCGATCGGGTCAATCTCTTGCGGGATCTGACACGATGGTGACGACCACCGAACCCCGACCATGGAGGACCCGCGTGAGCGCCGAGCAGGGCAGCCGCCGGATCGACCGCGTCCTCGCCGACGACTACCTCGCCGGCATCGGCAAGCTGACGCTCGCGGAGGTGCGCGGGCTGCGCGACGAGGCGGAGCAGGAGGAGGTCGACCTGTCCTACATCCGGCGCCTCATCCAGGGCCGGATGGACATCGTGCGGGCGGAGCTGAACCGCCGCGAGGGCGGGGCCGAGGGCTCGCTCGTCGAGAACCTCGCGCACGTCCTCGCCGACGAGCCGCGCGCCGGCGCCCGGGGCTCCGGCCGGCACGCCACGGTCGAGCCGAGCCGGGTGGACAGCCACCGGCGCTACGTCGAGGCGCTCGTCGCCGACGTCGACCTGTCCGACACGTCTGCGCGCTCCAGCGACGAGCTGCACCACGCCATGCGCGTCCTCAGCGACGAGGAGCAGGTGCTGTCGGCCAAGCGCCGCCAGGTCCAGACCGTGATGGACGCCTGCTCGGCGGAGATCACCCGGCGCTACAAGGACGGCGAGGCAGACGTCTCAGCGCTGCTGAATGATTCTCGCTGAGGTCGTCCGCTCGGGCTACGTCGAAGGCACGCACTCAGGGCACGTCCTCGCCGTCCGCGCCGACGGCAGCACGGCCCTTGCCCTCGGTGACGTCGACCGGCCGTTCTTCCCGCGCTCCTCGAACAAGCCGCTGCAGGCCGCGGCGATGCTCGACCTCGGGTGGCAGCCCACGGACCTGGAGCTCGCGCTCGCGACCTCGTCGCACAACGGCGAACCGGGCCACCTGGCCGTCGTACAGCAGATGCTGGGCGACCTGGCGCTGCAGTGCCCCGCCATGCCGCCCGTCAGCGAGCAGGCGTGGCACGCGATCCTGCGTGCCGGCGGCGAGGCCACGCCGCTCACCATGAACTGCTCCGGCAAGCACGCGGCGATGCTGCGCACCTGCGTGGTCAACGACTGGCCGGTGGACTCCTACCTCGACCCTGCGCACCCGCTGCAGGTCGCTCTTCGGGAAGCTGTCGGGAGGATGGCGGGGGAACGGGTCGAGCACGTGGCCGTCGACGGGTGCGGCGCCCCGCAGCACGGGCTGTCGCCCCGCGGCGTGGTGCGGGCCTACGCGGGTCTCGACTCTCGGGTGCGCAGGGCGATGAGCGAGAACCCTTGGTACGTCGGGGGAACCGGGCGCGACGTGACGCGGCTCATGGAGGGTGTCCCCGGCCTCGTCGCGAAGGACGGCGCCGAAGGTGTCTTCGCCGCCCGGCTCCCCGACGGGTCGGCCGTCGCGGTGAAGATCGAGGACGGTGGCGGGCGGGCCCGGACGCCGGTGCTGGTCGCCGCGCTGCGGGCGCTCGGTGTGGAGGCCGCTGTGCTCGATGAGCTGGCTGAGACGCCTGTGCTCGGTGGGGGTAGGCCGGTTGGGTCCGTTCGGGTGGTGTTCTGAGCGCCGGCAGCGGGCAGGGCCCTTCCATGCTGGTCGCAGGACGGTACGAGCTGGGTGAGGTGCTGGGCACCGGTGGGATGGCCCGCGTCTACCGCGCGAAGGACGTGCTGCTCGAGCGCGAGGTGGCGCTGAAGCTGTTCCGCGACGACCTGGACGAGCAGGCGGCCGCCCGCGCCGAGGTCGAGATGCAGACCCTCGCCGGGCTGCACCACCCGCGTCTCGTCGCCGTCCACGACGCGGGCACCTGGGACGGTCGGCCCTTCCTCGTGATGGAGCTCGTCGACGGCCCGACCCTCGGGTACGGGGAGGCCGACCTCGCGCAGGTGGGGATGCAGATCGGCGAGGCGCTGGCCTACGTGCACGCCCGCGGCGTCGTGCACCGCGACGTCAAGCCGGCGAACATCCTGCTCAGCCCCACCGGGGCGAAGCTCACCGACTTCGGGATCGCGCGCGTCCTCGACGGCGCGCGCCACACCGGTACCGGCCTGACCGTGGGGACCGCCCCGTTCCTCGCGCCCGAGCAGGTGACGGGCGACCCGGTGACCCCGGCCACCGACGTGTACGCCCTCGGGCTGGTGCTGCTCGAGGGGCTCAAGGGCACCCGCGAGTACGTCGGGCCGCCCGTCGAAGCAGCCCTGGCCCGGCTGCACCGCGCCCCCGTCGTACCCTCCGACCTGCCCGAGCCCTGGCCGTCGCTGCTGACCGCCATGACGGCCCGGATGCCCTCGATGCGCCCGACGGCCGCCGAGGTGGCGAACGTGCTGCGCGGCGAGGCGACTGTCGCCATGCCGGTCCCGGTCACGTCTGCCGTGCCCACCAGGGTCGCGAGGGTGGTACCGGTGCAGCACTCCCGGGTACGGGAGGCGCTCCGTGTCGACCTCGTCAAGATGGCCCTGGGCGCCGTCGCGGTGCTGCTCGTCGCGACGGCCGTCGCCGCGATGGGTGCGCCGGCTTCGCAGGGGACCGCATCGACCCCGCCGACCCCCACCGTCGCCAGCCCCACTCCGTCGGTGCAGCCGGTCGCGGTGGTCAAGCCGACCCCGACAGCCACCCCCCGCGTCGCCGCGCCCGCCCCGGCTCCCGTGCACCACCCCCACGGCAAGGGCAAGAAGCACTAGGGGGCGGTCGCGTACTCCGCCGGGTCGAAGGCGCGGAGCTCGCGCATGTAGGTGAACGTGAACGTCGGCCAGAGCACCGTGTTGCGGCCGTGCTCGTCGAGGTACCAGCTGTTGCAGCCCCCGGAGTTCCACACGGTCGGCTGCAGCTCGCGCTGGATCCGCTTGTCGTAGGCCGCCTGCACGTCGGCGCGCGGCTCGATCGTCCGCAGCCCGCGCGCGTCGAGCAGGTCCAGCGCCGCGATCACGTGGTCGATCTGCGCCTCGATCATGAGCAGCACCGAGTTGTGCCCGAGGGCCGTGTTGGGCCCCATGAGGAAGAACAGGTTGGGGAACCCCGCGACCGCGACCCCGTGCAGCGCCGTCATCCCGTTGCGCTTCCAGTGCTCGGCGAGCGTCACGCCGTCGACCGACACCTTGTGCGCGATCGGCGGGTCCTGGACGGCGAACCCGGTGCCGAGGATGAGCGCGTCCAGCTCGTGCGTCGTCCCGTCCTCGGTGACCACCCCGGACGGCACGACCCGCACGATCCGGTCGGTGACCACCGAGGCATTCGGCGCCGCCAGCGCCGGGTAGTAGGTGTTGGACAGCAGCACCCGCTTGCACCCCAGGTCGAAGTGCGGCGTCAGCTTCTCGCGCAGCACCGGGTCGCTGACTTGCTCCTCCAGCAGCTTGCGGCCCATCCGCTCGCCGAGCTTGAGGATCCGCCGGTCGTAGCGGAACCCGACCAGCGGGATCTCGGTCCGCGTGTAGACGAGCGCCCGCACCAGCCGCTGCAGCCCGGGGATCCTGCGGTACGCCGTCTTGCGCGCGGCCGGGACCGGCTTGTCGTTGCGCGGCAGTACCCAGGAGGCGGTCCGCTGGAACAGCGTCAACGCCGCCGCCGACCGCTGCACGTGCGGCACGAACTGCACCGCGGAGGAACCCGTCCCGATGACCCCCACCCGCTGCCCGTCGGCAGACCACGCGTGGTCCCACTGCGCGGAGTGGAACAGCGTCCCGGCGAAGCTGGAGAGCCCTGGGATGTCAGGGAACGAGGGCTCCGACAGCCCGCCGGTGCCGGCGACCAGCACGTCCGCGGTCCACGACCCGGCGGTGGTCTCGATCTCCCACACCGAGCCGTTCCACTGAGCGTCGGTGACGTCGGCGCCGAACACGATGCGCCGGCGTAGGTCGTACTTGTCGGCGATCCGCTGCAGGTAGGCCTGGATCTCCGGCTGGCGCGCGTAGGTGTGCGACCAGTCCGGGTTCAGCTCGAAGGAGAAGGAGTACACCTGCGACGGGACGTCGCACGCGCACCCCGGGTAGGTGTTGTCGCGCCAGGTCCCGCCCAGGTCGGACCCGCGCTCGAGGAGCACGAAGTCGTCGCGACCGGACTGGACGAGCTTGATGGCCATACCCAGCCCGGAGAAACCAGCGCCGATGACGGCGACTCGGACATGCGTCACGCGAGAGCTCCCACGAGGTTCAGCGGCTTCACCGAGGGTGCCACGGCGGTCTGGTCGAGCCGCCGCAGGCCGAGGGACAGCGAGGCGATCCAGAGCAGCGCGAGCACGCCGAGGACCGCGTAGGCGGTGTGCTTGAGCGCGGGCGAACCGCCCACGGCCTCGCGCTGCAGGATCTTCTGGTCCTGCACGAAGGACCGGGTGAAGTGCGGCGACGCCGGGACGCCCTCGGCCGGGATCGCCTTGTCCTCCGGCAGGTAGATCGGCACCGCCTGCTGCGACGTGCCCGTCGCGAGCCGCAGCACCGTCTTGTAGTCGCCGTCGACCGGGACCGGCCCGGCCGTCCGCCAGACGCCGTCGGACACCCGACGCATGGGCGTGATCCGCAGGCCGTGACCGCTGACCAGGTCGCCGCCCTGCCACGACGTGACGTTGAACCACGCCACGTCCTTCGCCGCGTCGGAGGGGTCGAGCCGGACCGTGAGGGTGGCCTCGTGCGGACCGGCCGCGGTGGTCGTCACCTCCGCCTGCCAGCCGGAGTTCTCCTGGATCGGCAGCGCGACGGCGATCACGGCCAGGGTGGCGGCGAAGGCCAGCCCGACGGCCAGCCGCGGGGTGCGGGCCCGCGGCGCGGCGGCCGGCAGCAGCGCGCGTCCCGTCAGCCCGCCCAGGACCCCGCCGGCGACACCGACGACGGCCGCCAGGACGTACCCCTGCCACAGCACGGCGCCCCACGGCAGGGGGAAGGCGAGCTGCGACCAGGCCCACTCCGCCGCGACGCCGACCGTCCCGATCAGCAGGCCGGCGAGCGCGCCGAACCTCAGCTGGGCGGTCACGGGTACGACGAGAGCGGCCAGCTCGACGAGCGCGGCCTCGACGAGGTAGAGCGGCATGTGCGGGGTCGTCAGGCTGAAGCCGGCGCCGATCGCGACCATCCAGATGGCGCGCACGACGACGAAGAACAGGGCGGCGCGCAGGGCGGCGTACTTGCCGATCCGGACGCGGGCCGCGACCAGGCCGATGCTCGCGGCCAGGGACAGCAGGATCGGGTGGTAGATCGCGTTGAACTGCGGCACGCCCATGTCGAACTCGTCCTGCAGCGTCGACAGCCCGATGAGGAACGCGCCGGCCATGTGGATCGGCTGCGGCCGCATCAGCCGGGCGAGCGGGTGGTGCCCGGTGCCGGTGGCCGTCGAGCGGCGGCGGCCCTCCTCGATGAGGACCCAGGTGGCGAGCGTGGTGAGCGACGCGCCGCCGATCATCTGGATGTGGGTGGGGGACCACAGCGTGACGTCCTGGCCGAAGATGTTGTGCCAGATGTCGTCGAGCGGGAAGCCGGCGAGGCTGATCGAGCCGCACAGCAGGACCAGCGCCGCGCCGAGCGAGCAGCGCAGCCCGCCGGGGAGCACGACCGCGGCCTTGCCGTCGGTGTCCTTGTCGAGGGCGATCGCCAGGATGCCGGCGAGCGCGAGGCCGCAGAGGCCGAGGACGATCGGCCAGTGGGCGGGGGTGCCGAACGGGCTGCTGTCGCGGCCCCGGTCGATGTGCACCGCGACGTCCCAGTAGAACCCGAAACCGGCCGTGAGCAGGCTGATCGAGCTGATCATGGCGGGGATCGCGGCCCAGCCGGGCAGGCCGGACTCGCGCTCGGCCCAGGCGACGCCGCGCTCGAGCAGCGGGGTCCGGCCGCGCCGGTAGAGCGCGCAGGTGACGAGGACCGCGACGCCGAGCGCGAGGAGCACGCCCGTCACGGGCAGCACCTGCGCGAGGTCGACGCCACGGGCGGGCTTGATCTGCTCGGCATGCATGTGCAGCACTCCAGACTGTGACAATGGCCGTTGGTACAGTAGCGGCGGTACAGTCACCGCTGTCAAGACGTCATCGAAGGTGTTCCCCGACCCACGCTCAGCGGGTATGACGCAAGGAGGCAGGCGTGGACTACCGCATCGACGACCTGGCCCGGGCGGCCGGGACGACGGTGCGCAACGTCCGCGTCTACCAGGACCGCGGGCTGCTGCCACCGCCCCGCAAGGAGGGGCGCACCGGCATCTACAGCGACGCGCACCTGGCCCGGCTGCGGCTCATCGCCTCGCTGCTGGAGAAGGGCTACACCTTCGCCCACATCAGCGAGTTCCTCGGTGCCTGGCAGCGCGGCCGGAACCTCACCGACCTGCTCGGGCTCGAGGAGGTGCTGACCACGCCGTGGTCGGACGAGGTCGACGACTACGTCACCTGGGAGCAGCTGGTCGCGCTGTTCGGCGACGAGCTCACGCCCGAGAACGCCGCGGCCGCCCTCGAGCAGCAGCTCATGATCCCGGACGGTGACCGGTACCGGGTCCCGTCCCCGCGGCTGCTGCACGCCGGCGCCGAGCTGGTGAAGGCCGGCATCCCGTTGTCGGTCGTGCTGGGGCTGTCCGCCCAGCTGGCGCAGGACATGGACCGCACCGCGCAGCGCCTGGTCGGGGCGGTCGCCGACCACGCGGTGCTGCCGATGACCGAGTCCTACGACACGTCACTGGCCGAGGTGGGGGCCCTCATCAACCGGCTCAAGCCGCTGGCGCAGCTGGCGGTCGACGCCCACCTCGCGTTCGCGATGGAGCGCACCATCCGCGAGGTCATTCAGGCCCAGCTGGAGTCCGGAGCGGATCCCGCGGCCGCCTCCTAGAGGGCCAAACGGGTGAATACCGTCAAGTCCGGCGTTGATCCGGACGATCTTGACGGCATGGCGATCACCGTGCGGCGCCCCTGCCGATGCGGCCACGCCCGCGACCAGCACGACCACTACCGCCGCGGCTCCGACTGCAGCAGCTGCGCGTGCGCGGCCTTCTCCGGGGTGCTCGAGGTGACCGTCCGCCTCGGGCGGCAGACCGGTCCCGTCGCCTCGGTCGTCCTGCCGGACTCGGTGCCGGCGGCGTACGAGCCGTATGTCAGACCCACCCACTGCGCCGGCCTGACCGGCGTACCCTTCGAGGAGCTGGCCGTGCACGTCGTGCCGCCACGGCCGGCGGAAGAGCCCAGCATGAGGAAGCAGCACGTCGGGTAGGGAGGTCGTGATGACCACGCCTCGCCCTCGCGATCCACGGGACGCCTTTGTGGACCACAACCGCACGCTCGACGAGCGCCTCGACGAGGCGTTCAAGCGCTACGACGTCGCCTTCCACGACCACTCCGACAAGCTGGTGGAGGCGCGGATGAACCTCGCGCTGCTGCTGTGGTCGGACGAGGACCCGCCGAAGGAGGTCAGCCAGCAGCTGCAGTACGACGCCGAGGTGCTGCTGCGCGAGACGCCGCCGCTGCCCGAGGCCGCCCCGTCGCACGAGTCCTAGGACCACCGTCCACTCGCCAGCGACCGGTCCGGGCGGAAGAGTCGCCGTCATGACGACTCCCCGCGCAGCCGCTGCCCTCACGCTGGTCCTGCTCGCCACCGCCTGCTCCGGGAGCAGCGGCAAGACGACCAGCGAACCGAGCACGCCGGCGAGCGACAGCGGCCCCACCATCACGATCAAGGACTTCCGCTACACCCCGCTGCAGGTCGCGCCCGGCACCACGATCACGGTCAAGAACCTCGACGACGCCGAGCACACGGTCACCTCGGACACCAAGGGGCAGTTCGACGCCTCCGAGGTCGGTGGCACCCCGAAGACGTTCACGGCGCCGACCAAGCCGGGCGTCTACACCTTCCACTGCACCTACCACGCCTCCATGCACGGCAGCCTCACCGTCACCTGACCCACCCCCGCGACTTCCCTGATCCTGCGTGCACGTCCGGGCGGTGACCACAGCCCCCGCACGCTCAGCCACCGCCGGATGCCCGCCCGCGATGGCACGTGAGATCAGGGAAGTGGGGTGAGACGCGCTAGACGAGGCCGTGGCGCTGGGCCCAGAGGGCCGCGGAGGTGCGGTCCCGGACGCCGAGCACCGTGAACACCCGGGTCAGGTGCGCCTTCACGGTCTTCTCGCTGATGGCGAGCCGCCGGGCGATGCTCTTGTTCGGCAGCCCGGCGGCGACGAGCACCAGCACCTCACGCTCCCGGGCGGTCAGCGCGTCGGAGCGCGCGGCCGGCCGGTTGCCCGGCAGCAGCGCCCGGGCGGCCTGCGGGGAGAGGGGTACGCCGCCGGCGGCGGCATCGTGGACCGCCTTGACGATCTCCGCGGGCTCGGCGTCCTTCAGCAGGTAGCCGACCGCCCCCGCCTCCAGAGCCGCGAGGATCCGCGCGCTCTCGCTGAACGACGTCAGCACGATGACCTTGGTGTCCGGCCGCGCGGCGAGCACCTGCCTGGTGCCCTCGATGCCGTCGACCTCGGGCATCGACAGGTCCATGAGGACCAGGTCGGGTGAGAGGGACGACACCGCCTGCGCTGCAAGGGATCCGTCCTCGACGGCACCGACGACGCTGATGCCGTCGGCGGCCTCGAGCAGGTCGGTGAGCCCGCGCCGCACCACCGCGTGGTCGTCGACGATGAGCACCCTGATCACGGGACCTCCAGTCGCAGTGTCGTCCCGGCACCCGGTTCGCCGGTCACCGTCAGGGTGCCGCCCTGCGCCTCCGCGAGGGCACGCAGCAGCTCGAGGCCGACCGACCCGCGGCGGCGCGGGGAGTCCGCCGGGGAGAGGCCGACGCCGTCGTCGCGCACCGTCAGCACCAGCGGCGACCCGGTCAGCGCCAGCCACACGTGCGACGCGCCGGCGTGCCGCACGACGTTGCGGACCGCCTCCTGCGCCGTCCGGTACGCGAGCGACTCCACCGCCTCGGGGACCTCGACGTCCGCCACCTCGACGGTCGTGGCGAGCCCGCGCAGCTCCAGCGTCGCGCCGAGGTCGCGCAGCGACGCCGCCAGCCCCTGGGCATGGAGGGCCGGCGGCGTGATCGTCACGACCAGGCTGCGCAGCTCCCGCACCCAGCGGCGCAGGTCGGCCGCCGTGCGTCGCGCCACCTCGGGGGTCGGGCTGGCATCCAGGGTGTACGACGCACCGGCCAGCCCCTGGACGACGCCGTCGTGCAGGTCGGCGGCGATGGTGGCCCGCTCCCGGTCGGAGGCCGCCAGCGTCGCCACCAGCAGCTCCTCGCGCTCGTCCTGGGCCGCCCGCAGCCGGGAGGCCATCCGGTAGGCGAGCGGTGCCTGCACGAGGTAGAGCAGCAGCAGCCCCCCGACGAGGACCGGCAGGCTGGCCAGCCAGAGCCGGCGGCTGGACACGGTGATCACGGAGTAGGGCTGGTAGGTCTCGAAGAGCAGCCGCGTCCCGGTCGGCGTGCGCACCCCCTGGTAGACCTGCAGCAGCTTGCCGAAGTGCGCCTCGTCCCGGTTCTCGGCGGCCTTGAGGTCGCTGACCTCCGCCGTGGTACGCCCGCTTTCGAGCACCTCGCGCTCCTCCTGCGGGAGCCCGAAGTGCACCCCGATGAGGGCCGTGTCGTCGGAGTAGCGGACCGTGCCGGAGGCGTCCCAGACCTTGACCCGCACGATGTGCGAGCCGAGCACCCGGTCGCGGACCACGGCGTCGAGCCGGTCGCGGGCCTCGCCGGCGACGAGCGCCTCGTCGGTGAGCAGCGGACCGATGACGTCGGTGGCCTCGAGGTTGGTGAGGGTGCGGGCGTCCCGGATGGCCTCCGCGGTGGCCTGCCTGCGCTCGAGCAGCGCCAGCACGAGAGCGAGCAGCGACAGCACCACCAGGCCGGTGACGAGGAACGTCGTGACCGCCCGCCCCACCCGGACCGGCCGGAGTCCGGGGGCGGGGGTCATCCCGTCAGTGTCCCTCAGACGTCCCTCAGACCCTCGCTCAGGAGTGGCCGGTCCCGTCGTCACTGCCGCCACCGTGCCCGCCGTCC
>CAMLIA010000149.1 GCA_946479905.1 uncultured Frankiales bacterium
GTCAGGCGGCGGTGTTGGGGTGGCTTCCGGTGGTGGGGTCGCAGGCGTCAGGCGGCGGTGGGTGGTGCTTGTGGGGGTTCGAGTGCGTCGAGGGCGTCTTCGAGGTCGTAGGCGAGGTGTCGCCATTCGGTGGCTTGGGGGGTTCCGGGTCGGGTTCCTGCGGCTACGTGGAGGGCTTCGATGAGGCGGTCGGTGGTGGGGATGTCGGGGAGGTCGAGGCGGATCACAGCTGGTGCTCCTTGATGAAGGCGGCCTCTTCGGCGGCGTCGGCGTCGAAGCAGCGGACGCACAGTCGGTAGTTGCCGAGGCCCTCGATGCGGCGGGTGCACCAGTGGTCGCCGGAGTCCTCGATCTCGGCGATGAGGCGGGCGGCTTCGATGAGGTCGACGCGGCCTTGGATGTCGATGCAGTCGTGGTCGGGCTTGCGCTCGAAGAGGGGGCGGGTCTGCCGGCAGTGCTGGCACTTGCCCTCGGGCGGCGGGGTGGCGGTCATGTGGTGCTCCGGGTCGTGTTGGTGTGGGCGTTTCGTCGTGCGTCGTGGCTGGGGATTGCGATGCGGCGTCCGGTGGGGGTGGTGCAGCGGGTGCCGGGTGGGGCTCCGCACCAGGGGCAGCGGATGGCCCATTCGGGGTGGTCGCGGTTGGTCATGCGGTGGTCTTGGCGGCGTCGATGCGGGACGGGTGGTAGCCGACGAGGTGGCCGGTTTCGCCGCGGCGGCAGCGGCGGAGGGGTTCGGCGCCGCAGTAGGGGCAGGTGACGGTGAGGGGGCCGGTCTGGCGGGTCTGGGTGGGGACGGTGCGGCCGACGCCGGCGAGGAGTTCCTTGACGGGGCGGGGGCGGAGTTGGCCGTCGGCGGCGCGGGTGCGCTGTTCCTTGACGGCGGCGAGGTAGGCGTGGACGTCGTCGGGGTCGGCGTCGGGGATGGCGGCGGGGAGGCCGGGGCCCTGGATGTCGGCGGCGGTGTTCTCGCGCTGGGCGAGGACGTGCTGGCGGATGTCGGCGGGCATGATCCAGCGGGTCTCGCGGCCGTAGTGGGCGGTGACGGCGTCTTTGGCGTCCTGGAGGGTGATGTCGGTGAGGACGGTGTGCCAGGCGAGGACGTCGGCTTTGCCGATGGTGCGGCGGTCGAAGGCGGCGGCGAAGGTGAGGAGTTCGGCGGTGTCGGCGGGGGTCATGCGGTGTTCCCTTCTTCGAGGGCGCGGAGTTCGGCGGCGAGGGCGAGGCCGGCGGCGACGCGGTCGTCGGTGGTGGAGCGGCGGGCTTGGGGGTGGCCGGGGAGGGCGAGGACGTTGGTGGGGCGGTTGGCGCGCTCGGAGGCGTACTTCGCGGAGCGGCGGATCCACTTCTGCCACTCGGTGGGCCAGTTGGAGCGGCGGGTGTTCTGGGCGCGGAAGTGGTCGAGGAACTGGGCGGTCTCGTAGTCGAGGTCGAGGCCGGGGCCGAAGGTGCGCAGTGCCCAGGCGCGCATGGCGTCGGTGAGTTCGAAGCCGTCGACGTCGATGGGGGCGGGGGGGCCGAAGGCGTCGTCCTGGTGGTGTGGGGCGGGTCGTGTGGTGGCGACCTCAGCCCTCCCCCTCTGCGTTCCTTCTGGTGTCTCTGCGTTTACTGCGTTATGGGGTCCGGTTTCCGGACCGGTGGGGGTCCGGATTTCGGACCGGGGGGGTCCGGATTCCGTACCCCGGGGGGTCCGGTTTCCGGACCGGTCCGGATTCTGAGGGGGTCCGGATTTCGGACCCCCTTCGCGGCGGTGGCCGATGGCTTTGGGGAGGCGGTAGCGGGTCTCGCCGCGGGGGCCGGTGGCGCCTTCGACGACGGCGAGTTCGCCGCTGTCGAGGAGCTTGTCGACGGCGACGATGACGGAGGACCGGGCGGCGTTGGCGCGCTGGACGAGCATGGTGGTGCCGGCGTACGCCGAGCAGTCCTTCCCGGATGCCTTGTCGGCGATCGCGAGGAGCACGAGGCGGGCTGTGCCTTTCGACTGGGAGTGGTTCCAGACCCAGTCCTGTGCGTCGAGGCTCAACGGTCCTTCTTTCGGTCGTGCTGGTCAGGGCGTGTCGGAGTGGCACCCCTTTCAGGGCGGCGCAGGTTCATGCCTGACATAGCCATCATAGCTAAGAGCGCTACTTTGCGCCCTTGCGTAAGGTCGCGAATTCGCTACGCTGTGGGCATGGCGACCACCCAGACCGAGCACCGCGCGAAGATCGCCGAGGCCCGCAACGTCCTCGGAGAGGTGATCGCGCGCGCCCGCTTCGCACAGGAGCCGACGGTCCTGGTGAACCGCGGGAAGGAGGCCGGCGTCCTGGTGTCGTACGACTTCTACGAGCGCGCATGCGAGGCGCTGGGCATCGAGCGCGTGGTCGCTTCGGATTCCTGACACCGTCTCCTCCTCTCGTGTGGGCCCCGTTTCGGCGGGGCCTTCGTGCTGTCCGGGGGCCCGGGGCCCGCGCTCGGGGGGAAGTCGCGCGGGCCCCGGGGTGGCGGCCGTGGGGGCCGGCCGCCGCTTCAGGTGGTCAGCCGCCGAGTTCGGCGTCGGTCATCAGGTCGTGTGGGATGCGGCCGGTGACGAGCACCTCGCGGAGGTCCTTGGCGGCCTTGCGGTAGGTGCGGACGCGCTCGCGGACCGTCTCCTCGACGTACTGAGCGGCCGGGCCCTGGAGGTGCGGGATCGCGGCCTCCTCGTTGGCGGCCATCTGCTCGTAGCGCTCGGCGAGGGTGTTGGCCGCGGAGAGGGTGGCGCTGTGGTCGGCCTGGCCGCCGTCCCACTGGTTCGCGACGTGGCGCAGGACGAAGGCGGCGCTGGCCTTGTCGAGGCCCTTCGCGGCGGCCTCGATGCTGACGCCACCTCCGGTGCTGCCGGGGCGGATGATGACGAAGGCGAGGGCGTCGGTGCCGTCGATGGCGGTCATCGTGACGTTGTCGGTCATGGGGTGTGCTCTCCTTGGGGTTGGTGCCCCGCCGGTGTCCGCCCGGCGGGGCGCTGTCGTGTGGGCGGTGGGTCAGCGGTAGCGGTTGATCGTCGATCTGCTGACCCCGTAGGCCGCCGCGAGGGCCTGGATGCTCTCGCCGGCCTCGTAGCGGCGGCGGATCTCCTGCCGCTGCTCGTTCGTCAACTTGGGCTGCTGCCAGCGACGGGGCTGTTCCGGTGACCGGTAGGCCCAGGCGCGCTGCTGGTCGGTCGGCATCAGACGGCCGCCTTCCAGAGGCGCCCGCCGCGTTCCCGGAGCCGGACGCCGGCCTCCAGCAGCAGCGCCCGGGTGCAGCCGTAGGAGCGGCCGATCTGGGCGGCGACGGAGCGGATGGTGCAGCCCTGCCCGTACAGGTCGGCGGCGTGGCGGGCGGTCTCGGTGCGGGTGGTGCCGCGGAGCTGCTTGCCCTTGGGGATGGTCATGGGGTGGGTCCGTTCTCGTGGTCGTCCGCGTCCTTGGGGGCGCGGTAGGTGTAGATCGGGCCGGGTCCCGGCGCCGGCGCGGGCAGCTTCTTGGCGGCCCACGGCGAGTGCGCGTCGCAGCGCCAGCCGGTGACGTAGAACCGCACCTGGCCGTCGTGGTCGTCGCGCGGGGTGTCGCACGGCTCCGGGACCCGGCTGTTCACGCGACGTCCCCGAAGATCGCCGCGTACTGGGTGTTGAGCTGGACCCGCATGGGCTGGTCGGTGACGTGGGTGGGGGCGACGCACTCCCGCAGCCCGCAGCCGGCCAGGACGCGACCTTCGGGCTCGCGGCCGTGGGCGATGAGGAAGCTGACGCGGCGGGCGGAGTAGTCGGTGCCGCGGTGTTTGAGGACGGGGCAGGTGCCTTCGCGGTGGTAGCCGGTCCACCGCATGTGTCCGTCGGCGAGTTGCTCGGCCTGCGCGGTCCACGCCTGCTCCAGGGTCAGAACCTGGGTGGGCTGGTACTGCGGCAGGTCGAGCTCGGCGCGGATGCGGCCGACGCGCTTCGGGTTGGTGCGCAGGCGGCGGCCGATCTCGCGGTCGGAGTGGCCCTTGCGGAGGAGGGCGATGATGTCGGTGCGGGGCACGCCGCGGGGTCCGGGCATCAGGCAGCCACCTCCTCGGCCTGGCGGACCGGGATACCGGTGGCCACGGACACAACGTGCGCGGCCAGCAGCGGCGGCACGGCGTTCCCTACCTGCTCGAAGGCCTTCGTCTTGGTGCCCTGGAACGGGTAGTCGGGCCGGAACGACTGGAGGATCGCGGCCTCGGCGACGGTGAGGAGACGTTCGTAGCCGCTGTCGTGGCGGAGCTTCCACTGCCCGCCGGCCTTCGCCGTGAGCGCGGGCGCCGGGCGGGTGTACGGGTCGATGGTCTGCCGGCTGCCGTCGGCGCGCTGGTCCCGGTTGGTGTGCAGCACCCAGGAGCGGGCGCGGCCGGTGACGGACCAGCTGGGCTGGTCGACTGGGAAGGCGTTGCCGCCGGGCGTCTTGCGGTCGCCGCGGGTGATGACGCGGGTGTCGTGCGGCAGGTCGAGGGCGTCGCTCATGCGCACCCACGGGTGGGTGTAGCCGCCGAACAGGTCGTGCCCGTGCCGGTCGCCGTGGGTGGCGGGCGGGGCGGTGACGGGCCGGATGCGGGAGGCCAGGAGTACGGCGCGCTCACGCCTTTGGGGTACGCCGTAGTCCGCGGCGTCGAGGGTGCCGGTCCATACGCTGTAGTCCCAGCCGCGGAGGATGCCGGCGTACTGCTTCCACAGCGGGAGGACGTCGGGGACTTCCTCCATGCACACCCACTCGGGGCGCAGGTCGTACAGCCACCGCATCGGCTCGGCGGCCAGCAGGCTGCGCTCGTCCTTGCACTGGGCGAGGAGTTCGGCGCGGGTGTCGCGGCCGTGGGCGAGGTCGTGGACGGCCTGGTGTACGAGCGGCTGGTCGGCGATCCCGCCGCGTTTCCCGGCGCGGGACCAGGCCTGGCAGGGCGGGGAGGCGATCAGCCCGCGGATGCGGCCCTGGAAGGGCGCGGTCGGGTACTGGGCGACGTCGCACTGGATGACCGGGTGGCCGGCGGCGTGCGCGGTGCGGCAGGCGGCGGTGTCCCACTCCAGGCCGATGTCGGTGAGGCCCAGCAGGCGCAGGCCCTCGGACCAGCCGCGGGGGCCGGCGAACAGGTCGACGATCATCGGGCCACCGCCGGCAGGTTCTCCGGCCACTGCACGCCAGCCAGGGCGCGCCGGTGGGTGTCCGGCAGGACGACGAGGGGGTAGCCGAGCCAGTGCAGGCCCATCGCGGCGAGGATCGTCGCGTCGGCCTGGTCGTAGCGGCCCCGGCCCTCGCACGGCACCCCGTACCGCTCGACGACGGCGTCCCGGACCATGCCCTTCGCGATGGTCTTCCGTCGGCTGGCCGGGTGGTCCTTCGCCGGGTTGGCGACACCACAGGCGTAGATGATGCGGTGCTGCGGCGGACACACGGCGTACGGGATCTGCCGCCTCCACAGGTCATGCTTCACCAGCCCGCGGAGGTAGGTCATCTCCTCGACGCCGGGCCGGTAGCCGAGCGACATGGCCGGCCCTTCGATGACGACGAGGCTGGTCTCCTCGGGGATCCGCTCGCGGATGCTGCGGCGGTGGAATTCGAGGCGGTCGTGTCCGGTGCGGGTGCCGGGGATGAGCGCTTCGGCGGTGGTGCCGTCGCTGATTCCGGTGCAGGTGAGTGACAGGTCGAGCCCGTACACGGTCGGGATGGTGAGGGGCCGGGGCCCGGCCGCCGTGGTGGCGGCCGGGACCTCGGTGAGCTGGAACAGGGTGGTCACTGAACTCCCTCGCGGGTGTCGTAGGTGAGCGGGTCGGTGGAGGGGTTGAGGCAGTCCGTGCACACGAAGCTGCGGGTGACGTGCGTGCGGGCGTGGATCGTCACGCGGCCCTCGGTCGAGCACAGGGCGGCGACCTTGTCCATCGCCTCCACCGGCGGCAGCGCTGGCGTGGCCGGGCGGGGCGCGCGGTGGCGGCCGGTTGGGCCCGGCCAGCCGCGGGCGAGGACGACGGCGCTGACACCGACGGTGGCGATGGCCCCTGCGAAGGCCGCTTCGAAGCCGCTCACGACGCCACCTCCGGAGTGGGGGCGGGCTTGTAGCCGGGCTGCCAACGGCCGCTGTCGACGATCGTGGTGGACAGGCCGACCGCGTCGTCCAGGCGCTGCTGAAGGTGGTCCGCGCGCTTCTGCTCCCGGCGCCAGGCGGCGAGGATGCGGTGGCCGGCCTTCTCCAGGCTGGTCTTGCGGCGTTCGAGGTGGGCGGCGTACTCCAGGTCCGACTCGGCCAGCACGGACACCTGACGGCCGAGCTCCAGGTTGCGGCCGTGCAGGCGCCGGTTCGCGGCGTCCGCCTCGGCGAGCCGCTTGGCGAGACGGTTGTGCGCGCGGGCCACCTCGTCGTGCCGGTCCTGCGTGTCCAGGACACGGCGACGGAGTGCCGCGATCTCGTTCTGCGCGGCGGCGCGCTCCTGCTCGTAGCGGCGGCGGGTGACGAACCACATCACGCATCACCACCCGCACGCTGCGCGGGGATCAGCGGCCAAGAGCCGTCGATCACCTTGTCCGGGGCGCCGCCCTGCTCCGGCGTCGCCTTCGTCCGGAACCACTCCTGCAGGCCGGCCTGCTGCTCCGCCCGCCACGCCTTCTGCGCCGCGAACAACTGCTGCGGGCCCATGTCGTTCAGCTGCGGGAACCGCTCGAACTGCGCCTCCGCGATCAGCAGCGCGGCCAGCGCGTCGGCCTCGGCGGTGTGCCAGTCGGTCAGCTGCACGCCGTACCGCTCGGCGGTCGGCTTCAGCTTCCGCTGGCCGGAGCCCTTCACGTACCGGTCGCACTGCTTGTCGATGACGATCGGGTCGATCAGCGACAGCGGGTGCATGCCCACGCGCGCCTCGACCGTCGACAGGCCGTTCCGCAGCAGGTCGTAGTGGAGGATCGACCAGTCGAACGACTGGTTGAACGCGATGACCGGCATCCCCCACCTGATGGCGCGGGCGAGGTGGGTGGCGATCTCGTCGAGCGCCACCTTCGGGTCCTGGCCGTCGGCCTGGACCATGGCGTCGGTGATGCCGTGGACCTCGGACGCCTCGGCGGGGATCGGCACGCCCGGGTTGATCAGCCAGGAGACGACGTGGTCTTCCCGGCCGCCGCCGCGGACGATGAACGCGGCGGTGACGATGCGGTCTTCGAGCGGGTTCGGGCCCGTTGTCTCGGTATCCCACGCTGCTTTGCGGACGGTGGCGAAGCTGCTCACTGGCCACCGCCCGTGCGCTCGGCGTAGATCCGCCGGCCCAGCGAGTCGAGCGTCTCCATGTCGCCCGTCTCGTTCTTGACCTTCAGCCCGAGCATCCGCAGGTTCGACAGCTCGTAGCCGATCTGCTGCAGCCTGCCCGGAGAGGTCTTCGGGTCGACGATCTCGTCCCGATACGACTCCGCCGACCGGGCCGGAACCTCGACGCCCCGCTCCAGGCGGTCGGCGTCCGGGTCGCGGTCGTTGGTCGGGATCAGACCGTTGTTCAGCAGCAGGTTCCGCAGCGCGACGGTCTGCGCCTTCGTCGTGGACTTGTCGGAGGTGTCCAGGGCTTCGCCCGCGCTCTGCACCTCCAGGACGTCGCCCTTGGGCCCGGTGATGTGGTAGGTCACGGTGACCGAGCACTCGCGCATCGTGGACCCGGACTTGGTCTGCTTCGACCCGTACGTCGTCTCCACGCGGTGGGAGAGGACGTTCACCCCGTGCTTGAGGGTGATGGGGCCGAAGTACTGCACGACGGTGTCGGCGGCGCGGTAGTTGTAGCGGGTGCCGCGCTCGTTGTACTCGGCGCCCTTGGCGATGGCGCGGATCTCCCGGCGGACGCGCAGCCAGGCGAGGTGCACCGGCACCATGTCCGGGTCGTCGTCGCCGGGTTCGTAGTCGGCCATCGGATCCGACGCCGGGGCGTACTCCTCGGCAGCCCGCTCGGCGGCCAGCTCGTCGAGGAGCTCGTCCGTCTTCAGCGTCCGGCCGGCAGCCGCGGCTGCGTTCTCTCGCAGGCCCATGTCAGAAGTCCCCCTTGTACTGCGGTGCGATGGAAATGCGTTCGGTCGGGTTCGGGGCCACGCACGCCTCGTAGGCGTCAGGCCAGCGCTCCGCGAGGAGCTCCAGGTCCACGCGCGGCGCGGCGTTGGACGGCTCCAGGGAGTAGGCGCGCTCGCCCGCGATCTCGGCGGTCTGTGCGTCGCCGAGGGCGGCGACCATGCGGGCCTTCGCGGCGTTCTTCGCCTTCTTCGCAGCCGACTCGGCGCGCTGGTGCCGGTTGTAGTCAGCGAGCGCGTCGAGGGCGTCGTCGTGGCGAGCGATGTCCACGGCCCCGGAGCGGGTGGGGTGCAGGCGCCGGAACAACTTCGTCAGCGCCTCACCGTTCCCGGCCGGCTCCGGCGGCACCTCCGCCTTCACGTGCTCGAACCAGAACCGGTCGACCGCGGTGGTGATGTCGGCGATCACGTCCGCGTACTGGTCCGCGCGGATCGTGCCCTGGTGGTACTCGTTCCCGCCGATCAGCACCGCGTAGTGCATGTGCTCGTAGCCGTTCACGGCGATCTGCCACAGCACCTGCGCGGTGACGTCGTCCGGTGCCCCGGCGTGCCACTGCGCGCTCTTGAACGCCGACCGGGTCTTGATCTCCAGCGCGCACGGGGCCTGCTCGTGCGAGTCGAGCGGGCACTCGGTGACGCGCCGGTCGAGGGTGGTCATCCAGTGCGGGTGGTCCTGGTGGGCGACGAGCCCGACGCGGCGGATCACGCTGCGGTTCTGCATGGCCCAGCGGCGGGCGACGTTCTCCTCGTTGACGGTGCCCCAGTAGGCGGCCTCGCCTGCGTCGTCGACGTCGTAGCCGAGCTTGTCGTAGTAGACCTTCAGCGGCGGGTTCTGCTCGATGAGGCCGAGGATGGCGGGGACGTCGCTGGAGCCGATGCCGGAGCGTCGGGCGGTGAGCCAGTCGGTGCGGTCGGCGTCGGCGGGGAGGATGAGCCGGCCGGTCGGTGTGACCTTGCGGCCGGCGGCCGGGGCCTGCGGCGCCCCAGCCGTCGTGCTCGTGCTCATCAGGCGCTGACCCCCGACCCCGCCGTCCGGCAGACGATCAGCCCCAGCTCCATCGCGATCGCCACCGCCTGCCCCGCAGACCGGGCACCCAACGCCGCGAACAACGTCCGCCGGTGCGTCTTGACCGTGTTCTCCGTACGGCCGATCCGCCGGCCGGTCTCCGCCGCGGTCTCCCCCGACGCGAGACCGACCAGGGCGGCCATCTGCACGTCGGTCAGCCGGACCGTGCGGCCAGAACCGCGGTTGGCGTGGATGGTGAGGTGGTTGGCGAGGGTGTCGGCCTGCTTCACGGTGAGGGGTAGGTCGTACTTTTCGGCTGCGGTGAGGACGTGCTCCCGCAGTTCGACGGTGGTGATCATCGGTCCCCCTGGGTGGTGCTGATCAGGTGGTAGGTGGTGCGGCCGGCGGCGTACGGGCTGCCGTCGAGGAGTTGCACGGCGGTCTCGGTGGTGACGGGGTGGCCTGCCGTCTGCAGCGCCTCGTGGAGGTAGGCGCGGCGGGTGGGGTGCTCAGCCACGGCGGTCACCTCCATGGCGGGCGGCGGTGTAGTAGCGGACGCCGGGCTCGTCGTGCTGCACGATGACGTCGGCCTGACGGAGCGCCGTGAGGTCCCCGCGGGCCGTCTGGACGTCGCAGCCGGTGTAGCCGTTGGCGGCGTACCAGTCGGTGACGGTGCCGGACTTCCACCGGCCGCCCCGCCCGATGGCGCGGGCGAGGTGCGCGCGGCGCGCCACGGTGTCGTTGTCGGGCGGGGTGATCTCCGCCTGAGTGGCTTCGGCGAGCACCTCGGCCCGATGGACGTCCGTGTCAGCTGCCCGACGCGCCCGCATCCGGGCCTTCACCTGAACCTCGGCCGGACGCTCCCACTGGTGCATCCCGACCACCGGGTGGTGCTGATGCCCGTGGTGGTGCTGGGCGTCGCCACACCACAAGCAGCCGAAGGGCTCCTCGTGCGTATCGTCCAGCGGCTCCCAACCGAAGAAGTCGGGGGTCGTGTACGACCCGAGGCCCTCGGTGATGCCGTTCGGGGAGACGCCCCAGCGCCAGCCGAAAGCGACCCCCAGCGTCTCCATGTGGTGCTCAAAGGGGGCAGGAGCAGTGCCCACGTGAGCGACGAGGAGCATGCCCTCCGACGGGTGCTGGTAGAGACGCCCAGGCTGGAAGAATGCGGCGTTCATGCGGCACCCCTCTGACCCGGCACCCGCCGCGCGAACCGACCCACCCGCGACGCCACCCGCTGCAACTCGCCCAGCAGCCGGCGCACATCCGTGACCGGCACGTCGACCTGCGCCGCGTCCATCGCCGCGGCGTTCTCCACCGCCTCAACGGCGGCGTCCAGGGCGCCCTCGACACGCGGCGAGTGGACGACAGCGGCCAGCTCGTCGAGCGCGTCGATCACGGCGTCGCGGTCCTTCGGCTCGGCCCAGTGCTGGACGAGCCGGACGAGGGTGTCGGTGCGGATCTGGTCGACGCGGAGCACGCCGGCCAGGTCGTCGACGCGGGTCTCGAAGGAGAGCTGGGGCTTCTTCGATGTGGGCTCGCTCATCGCAGGGCCTCCTTCAGTGCGATGGGGGTGACCAGCACCAGCAGCAGCCGGTCGACGGCCCGGTCGGCGACGTCCGAGAGGGCGCGGGCGGGGGCGGTCAGGTCGTGGTCGAGGGAGAGGATCAGCAGCGCGCCCGGGACGTACAGGGCGGTGCCGATCGCGAAGGCGGCCAGCCACTCGGGCAGGGACGCGGCACTCATCGGGCGTCACCCGCCCCGGGCCGGTAGCCGCACTCGTCGGGGTTGTGGTCGGTGTTGCAACCGGTGCACCACTCGACCAGCGGGCGCGAGGCCTTGCGCTGCGAGGGCGGGTCGCAGTCCTTCGCCCCGGCCAGCCGCGCCGTCGGGCACGGGTACGGCAGCGTGTAGTCGTCGCCCCGCACCATCGCGTCCCCGTCGATGCAGACCGGGCACGGGCCCATGGGCGAGTCCGTGTGCAGGCGCTGGATCTCCTTGGCGGCGGCCTCCAGCTCGGCGACGCGGGCCCGCAGGCGCTTCAGCTCGGCGTCGCTCGACGTCACGCTGCGCGCCCAGTCGTCGGCCAGCTTCTGCTGCTCGGCGTCCGCGACGGCCATGTAGACACCCAGGGTGTTGCGGTCGACCGTGCGCCCAGCCGTCCAAGCGGCCTTCTCCCAGCGTGCCTGCCGCTCCTCGGCCGTCTCGTCGCGGTCGAACGTCGCGGCGAGGTCGCGCGGCTCTTCGCGCACGGGCATCGGCAGCGCATCCGCCGACCCGACAATCCCGTGCTCCGCCAGCTCCGCCTCGGTCGCCATCACGAAGTCCGGGCACGTCTTCACCGACTCCGGCGCGTACA
>CAMLIA010000150.1 GCA_946479905.1 uncultured Frankiales bacterium
TCACAGACCAGAGGAAGAACATTCCGATGGCAGGTTGACACAGGGCTACTCATCGCAGCTGCACCAGGGCGTCGAGCAGGGCCTCCGGCCGCGGGGGGCAGCCCACGACGTACACGTCGACGGGGACGAGCTGGTCGACGCCCTTGGTGACGCTGTAGCTGTCCCAGTAGGGCCCGCCGGTGTTGGAGCAGGCCCCGAAGGAGATGACGTGCCGCGGCTCGGCCAGCCGCTCGTAGGCGCGGAGGACCGCGGGAGCGCTGACGTCGGTCACGGTGCCGCTGACGACGAGCACGTTCGCCTCCTCGAGGGGGACCGTCTCCGGAGCATCCTCCCGCAGCGTCGCCGCGACGAACTCCACCGCGCAGCACGCCAGCCCGAGGTCGAACAGGGACAACCGGAACCGGCGCCCGTCGGGAGTCGTGATGACCGTCAGGCCGTCCTCGCGAGGACGTAGTCGGCGAGCGCGCTCAGTGCCTGCCGGGGCGCGCCCTCGGGCAGGGTCAGGGCGATCTCCCGGGCCCGGTCGACGTACGACGAGAGGCGCTCCCGGGCGAGCTCCAGAGCGGGGTGCGCCCGCAGCGTGCGGAGGGCCTCGTCGAGGGCCGCGTCGGTGGACAGGTCTCCGCCGAGCACCGCCATCAGGGCGGCGTCGTCGTGGGCGAGCAGCACGGGCAGCGTCGCGACGCCCTCCCGGAGGTCGGTGCCGGGCGTCTTGCCGGACTCCCCCGACTCCGACAGCACGTCGATGAGGTCGTCGGAGAGCTGGAAGGCGACCCCGATCACCTCGCCGTACTCCGCAAGAGTGTCGACCACGCCGCGGTCCGCCTGGGCCATCAGGGCACCCAGCCGGGCACTGGTGGAGATGAGCGAGCCGGTCTTGTCCGCGAGCACCTGCAGGTGGTGCTCGATGGGGTCCTGCCCGTCGAGAGGGCCTGCCGTCTCGGCGATCTGGCCCTCGACCAGCCGCGCGAACGTGCGCGACTGGAGGTGGGTGGCCTCGGTCCCGAGCCCGGCCGTGAGGTCGGAGGCGCGGGCGAAGAGGTAGTCGCCGGTGAGGATGGCGACCGTGTTGGTCCAGCGGGTGTTGGCGCTCTCCGCGCCGCGCCGCACGGGGGCCTCGTCCATCACGTCGTCGTGGTAGAGCGTCGCCAGGTGGGTGAGCTCGACGACCACGGCAGCGTCGATCACGTCGCTGTTGACCCCGGCACCGAGGTGGGAGGCCAGCAGCGTGAGGAGCGGCCGGAAGCGCTTGCCGCCGGCGTCGACCAGGTGCGCGGCAGCGTCGGTGAGCATCGGGTGCGCGCTCCGGACCACCTCGCGCAGCCGCAGCTCGACCTGCTCGAGCCCCCGGTTCACCGACTCCTGGAGGGCGGGGTCGGTGCCGGTGAGCAGGCCGGCCGACGACGTCATCTGACGAACAGAGCTGCCTTGTCAGCCAGGTCGAGAAGCGGCTGCGGGTAGACGCCGAGGGCGACCGTGACGGCCAGGCCGAGCGCGATGGTGGAGGTGGTGAAGGCGCTCGGGATGGCGACGGTCGGGCCGTCGGGCGCGGGCTGCTGGAAGTACATGAGCAGGATGACCCGGGCGTAGAAGAACGCCGTCACGGCACTCGCCACCACGCCGACGACGACGAGCGCCGTGGCGCCGCCCTCCTGGGCCGCCTTGAACACGGCGAACTTGGCCATGAAGCCGCTGGTGAGCGGGATGCCGGCGAGCGCGAGCAGCAGGAAGGTGAAGACCGCCGCGACCTCCGGGCTCTTCTTCGCCAGGCCGGCCCACTGCGACAGGTGCGACGCCTCGCCGGCCGCGTCCCGCACCAGTCCCACGACGGCGAACGACGCCAGGGTGGTGAACCCGTAGGTGAGCAGGTAGAACAGCGACCCGGACAGGCCGTCCCGGTTGATGGCGATGACGCCGACGAGGATGAAGCCGGTGTGGGCGACCGAGGAGTAGGCGAGCATCCGCTTCACGTCGGTCTGCGTGACGGCGAGGATCGCGCCGATCACCATGGTGAGGATCGCGACGGCCCACATCATCGGCCGCCAGTCCCACTTGCTGGTGCCGAAGGCGACGTAGAACACCCGCAGCACGGCGCCGAAGGCCGCCACCTTGGTGCAGGCCGCCATCAGGGCGGTGACCGGGGTGGGGCTGCCCTGGTAGACGTCCGGCGTCCACGCCTGGAAGGGCACGGCACCGACCTTGAAGAGCAGGCCGACGGCCAGCATCGCGATGCCGAGGAACAGCAGCGCCTCGCTGTGACCGGTGGTGCTCGTGGCCGTGAGGATGTCCCCGAGGTCCACGGACCCGGCGTAGCCGTAGAGCAGCGCGACGCCGTAGAGGAAGAACGCGCTCGCGAAGGCGCCGAGCAGGAAGTACTTCAGCGCCGCCTCCTGGCTGAGCAGCCGGCGCCGCCGGGCGAGCCCGGCCATGAGGTACAGCGGCAGGCTCAGCACCTCGAGCGCGACGAACATCAGCAGCAGGTTGTTGCAGGCCGGGAACAGCAGCATGCCGCCGAGGGCGAACATGGCGAGCGGGTAGACCTCGGTCTGGACCCGGGTGCTCTCGACGAGGGCGAGGTCCTCAGGGGATCCCGGCAGGTAGCTGGCCTGGCTGACGACCTCACCGCCGCTCTGGTCGAGCTTGCGCTCGGCGAGCAGGAAGATGCTGCCGATGCCGAGCAGGCACAGCGTGCCCTGCAGGAACAGCGTGGGGCCGTCGATCGCGATGGCGGACTCGGCGATCAGCCGGTGCGTGCCGTCGTCGGCGAGGTAGACGACGTAGCCGAACGCGACGGCGAGGCCGAGCACGGCGACGGCGATCTGGGCGGCCCGGCGCGACGCCGCCGGGAGGAACGCCTCGACGAGCACACCCGCCGTCGCCGCCCCGAAGACGATGAGGATCGGCAGCAGCGGCAGGTAGGCGATCGAGGGTGCCTGGATGTCCCCGGGCATCAGCGGGTCCCGCCCTTCGCTGTGTCGGTCGGTGCCGGGTCGTGCGAGCCGGTGTCGTGCATCGTCGCCTTCACGGCCGGGTTGATGATGTCGGTCACCGGCTTCGGGTAGAAGCCGAGGAAGAGCATGAGGACCAGCAGCGGGGCGACGGCCAGCACCTCGCGGGTCTTGAGGTCCTTGAACGCCTCGTTCGCGGCCGCGAGCGGGCCCTGCATCGTGCGCTGGAAGACCAGCAGGATGTAGAGCGCCGCCAGGATGATGCCGGTGGTGGCGAGCGTCGCGGCGACCTTGTAGCGGGTGAACGTGCCCACCAGCACGAGGAACTCGGAGATGAACGTCGACAGCCCCGGCAGCGCGAGGGAGCTCAGGCCGCTGACGAAGAACAGCCCCGCCAGGACCGGCGCGACCTTGGCGACGCCCGCGTAGTCGCTGACGAAGCGGCTCTTCCCGCGGTCGATGAGGAACCCGATGACGAGGAACAGCGCGCCGGTCGAGAGCCCGTGGTTGACCATGTAGAAGACCGCACCGGTGCCGGCCTGCGTCGTGAAGGCCAGGCAGCCCATCCCGATGAAGCCGAAGTGCGCGACCGAGGTGTAGGACACCAGGCGCTTCATGTCCTTCTGGCCCATGGCGAGCAGCGCCCCGTAGAGCACGCCGATCACCGACAGCGCGATGACGTACGGCGCCAGCTTGTGCGCGGCCCACGGGAACAGCGGCAGGCAGTAGCGCAGGAAGCCGAAGGTCCCCACCTTGTCGAGCACACCGACCAGCAGCACCGCGCCGCCCGTGGGGGCCTCGGCACCGGCGTCCGGCAGCCAGGTGTGGAAGGGGAACAGCGGAGCCTTGATGGCGAAGGCGATGAAGAACCCGAGGAACAGCCACACCTGCGTGGTGTGCGACAGGTTCAGGCCGATCAGCTGGTCGAAGCGGAAGGTGGACTTGCCGGACTGCACGTAGAGCCCGATCACGGCGGCGAGCATGAGCAGCCCGCCGAGCAGGCTGTACAGCAGGAACTTCACAGCGGCGTACGACCGGCGCGGGCCGCCGTACATCCCGATGAGGAAGTACATCGGGACGAGCATCGCCTCGAAGAACACGTAGAACAGGAAGACGTCGGTCGCCGCGAAGACGCCGATCATGAAGCTCTCGAGGACGAGCATCAGGGCGAAGAACGACTTGACGCTCTTCTGCGGGGTGAGCCGGGCGTCCGGGCCGTCGACGTCGAGCAGGTCCTCGACGGTGTCCCAGCTGGCCAGGATCACGAGAGGTACGAGGAGGGCGGCGAGCGCGATGAGCACCAGCGCGATGCCGTCGGCACCCACGGAGTAGGTGACCCCGAGCGCCTTGATCCAGTCGTGGTGCTGCTCGAACTGGAAGCGGTCAGCGCCGGGAGCGATGTCGAACTGGACGCAGGCGACGGCCGTGAGCACGAGGGTGAGGAGCGAGACCGCGAAGGCGACCTGCTTCGCGAGCAGGTCGGCGCCCTTCGGGAGCAGCGACACGAGCAGCGCCCCGACCGCGGGCACCACGAGCAGGATCGTCATCCAGGGTGTCGTCACTGTCCGAGCCTCACTGCGAGCAGGGCGACGACGACAAGGACGGCGCCACCGAACATGGACAGCGCGTACGAGCGCACGAACCCTGTCTGGACCCGGCGGAGCCGGCCGGAGCCGCCGCCGATGCCTGCGGCGAGCGCGCTGATGGCGCCGTCGATGCCGCGGTTGTCGAGGAAGACGAGGGCGCGCGTGAGGTACTGACCCGGTCGCATCAGCAGGGACTCGTTGAGCGCGTCGAAGTAGAGGTTCTTGCGGGCCGCGACGGTGAACGGGGTGACCGCGACCGGCGGCGTGATCGGTACGGGCTTGGTGCCGAACGCGAAGTAGGCGTAGGCGGCGCCGAGCACCACGACGGCCAGGGTGCACAGGCCGATCACCGTGGCGTTGACCTCGCGGTTGACGACCTCCTGACCCACCACCGGCTCGAGCCAGTTCTGCAGCGCGTGCCCGCGGGTCAGCAGGAAGCCGACGACGACGGAGCCGACCGCGAGCACGACGATCGGGACCGTCATGACCTTCGGCGACTCGTGCGGGTGCTGCCCCTCGGTCCAGCGCTTCTCGCCGATGAAGGTCATCACCATCAGCCGGGTCATGTAGAAGGCCGTGATCCCCGCGCCGAGCAGAGCCGTGATGCCGAGCACGGTGCCGCGGGTGCCTCCCATGGCGAAGGCCGACTCGATGATCTTGTCCTTCGAGTAGAACCCGGACAGCGGCGGTACGCCGAGGATGGCCAGCCAGCCGGCGATGAAGCAGCCGGCCGTGATCGGCATCAGCTTGAGCAGCCCGCCGAACCTCCGCATGTCGACCTGGTCGCTCATGCCGTGCATGACGGACCCTGCCGCGAGGAACATGCAGGCCTTGAAGAAGCCGTGGGTGAGCAGGTGCAGGATCGCGAACGCCCCCGCGCCCGGGATGCCGACCGCGAGGAACATGTAGCCGATCTGGCTGACCGTCGAGTACGCGAGGACCTTCTTGATGTCGTCGTACGCGCAGCCGATGAGGCACCCGATGACGAGGGTGACCGCGCCGATGATCGTGACGACGGTCTGCGCGTCCGGCGAGGCGTCGAAGACGGGGGTGGAGCGGGCGATGAGGTAGACGCCGGCGGTGACCATGGTCGCGGCATGGATGAGCGCCGACACCGGCGTCGGGCCCTCCATGGCGTCGGGCAGCCAGGTCTGCAGCGGGAACTGGCCCGACTTGCCGCACGCGCCGAGCAGCAGCAGCAGCCCGATCGCCGTGGCGGTGCCACCGTGGACACCGCTGCTGAAGACACCGGCGTACGACGTCGTACCCAGCGACGCGAACATCACCATGATCGCCAGCGAGAGGCCGACGTCACCGACGCGGTTGGCGATGAAGGCCTTCTTCGCGGCCGTGGCGGCCTCGGGCTTGTAGAACCAGAAGGCGATCAGCAGGTACGACGCGAGGCCGACGCCCTCCCAGCCGACGTAGAGCGCCAGGAAGCTGTCGCCCAGGACGAGCAGCAGCATCGCGGCGATGAACAGGTTCAGGTAGGCGAAGAACGTCTTCTTGCGCGGGTCGTGCTCCATGTAGCCGAGCGAGTAGACGTGGATGAGGAAGCCGACGCCGGTGATGAGCAGGACGAAGGTGGCGCTGAGGGGGTCGAGCAGCAGCCCGGCGTCGACCTTGAACCCGCCGACCGGGATCCAGCTGAACAGGTGGAGGTTCTGGGACCGCTCGTCGGTCGGGTGGCCCTTCAAGGAGAAGAAGCTGATCACGCCGTAGACGAACGACGCGCCCGTCATGGCGCAGGCGAGCAGCGGTCCCCAGCTGTTCGAGCGCTTGCCCGTCAGCAGCAGGATCGCGGCGCCGGCGGCGGGGAAGGCCAGCAGCAGCCACAGCGCCGAGAGCGCGCCCGTCGCGGGGACGTACGCACCCGCGGGGGCGGCAAGGTGGACCGAGGTCACGGAGAGGCCCCTAGTACTTGAGGAGGTTGGCGTCGTCGACCGAGGCCGACTTGCGGGTGCGGAAGATGCTCATGATGATCGCGAGCCCCACGACGACCTCGGCGGCCGCGACGACCATGACGAAGAACGCCATGATCTGGCCGTCGAGGGTGCCCTTCTCGCGGCTGAACGTGACGAGCGTGAGGTTCACCGAGTTGAGCATCAGCTCGATCGACATGAACACGAGGATCGCGTTGCGGCGCAGCAGCACACCGAGCGCGCCGATGATGAACAGCAGCGCGGCGAGGAACAGGTAGTGGTCGGGGCTCATGACTCCGCCCCGTCCCTGTCGAGCTCCAGCAGGGTCGGCGCCAGGCTGCCCTCGCTGATCGAGCCGTCCGGCAGCAGCGCCCCGCGGGCGATCGAGTCACCCGCGGCGAAGACGCCCGGTCCGGGGAGCGGGAACGGGTGGTCGGAGGAGAACCGGGCCCGCGACAGCTGCTTCTGCGACAGCCGCGGCACGACGCGCTCCTTGTGGGCGAGGACCATGGCACCGAGCGCGGCCGTGATGAGCAGGGCGGACGTCACCTCGAACGCGAAGACGTACTTCGTGAACAGCAGTCGCGCGATGCCGACGACGTTGCCGTCCTGGTTGGCGTCGGCGAGCCCCTTGCTGTCGTCCGCGACGGCGCCGCCGAGCGTGAAGAGCACGAGCGCCGCGAGCCCGATCCCGAGCAGGATCGCCCAGATCCGCTGGCCTCTGAGCGTCTCCACGAGCGAGTCGCTGCTGTCGACGCCGACGAGCATGAGCACGAAGAGGAACAGCATGAGGATCGCGCCGGTGTAGACGATGACCTGGACCGCAGCGAGGAACGGTGCGTCCTGCAGGGCGTAGAGACCCGCGAGGCTCAGCATCACGCCGGCCAGGAACAGCGCGCAGTGCACGGCGTTCTTGGCGAGGATCATGCCGAGCGCAGCGAGCACCGCGATCGGCGCGAGCACCCAGAAGCCGATGGCCTCACCGGTGTTGGAGGCCGCGAGGACCGTGCTCAGGTGGCTGCTCACTTGGCGCCCCCGACGTAGTAGTCGGTGTCGGTGGTGCCCAGCCGCATCGGGTGCGGCGGCTGCTCCATGCCGGGCAGCAGCGGGGCGAGCAGGTCCTCCTTGGTGAAGATCAGCGCGTTCCGGCTCTCGTCGGCCAGCTCGTACTCGTTGGTCATCGTCAGCGACCGGGTCGGGCACGCCTCGATGCACAGCCCGCAGAAGATGCAGCGCAGGTAGTTGATCTGGTACACGGCGGCGTACCGCTCACCGGGCGAGTAGCGCTCGGCGTCGGTGTTGTCGGCGCCCTCGACGTAGATGGCGTCCGCGGGGCAGGCCCAGGCGCACAGCTCGCAGCCGATGCACTTCTCGAGCCCGTCAGGGTGCCGGTTGAGGACGTGCCTGCCGTGGAACCGCGGCGGGACGGGACGGACGTACTCCGGGTACTCCTCCGTCGTGGTCGGCTTGAACATGGTCGCGAAGGTGACCCCGAAGCCCTTCACGGGATCGAACCAGCTAGCCACGGTCGGGCTCCTCTTCAGCAGGTGGCGCAGTCGCCGTCAGCTGCAGCGACCGCGGCGTCGGTGGCACGACCAGGTCCATGGGCGGCAGCGGGAAGCCGCCGTCCTCGAACGCGATCGGTGCCGACTCGGCGGCGATCTCCTCGGCGGTCTTCGGCTTCTTCTGCGGCCACAGGTAGAACAGCACGAAGAAGACGGCGAGGCCGAGGCCGATGTAGGTCATGCGCTCACGGGTGCTGGCGACCTCGTTGGTGAGGGTGCGGATGCTCGCCACCAGCAGGATCCAGACGAGGCTGACGGGGATCAGCACCTTCCAGCCGAGCTTCATGAACTGGTCGTAGCGCAGCCGGGGCAGCGTCCCGCGCAGCCAGATGAACACGAAGATGAAGCCGATCACCTTCAGCAGGAACCAGACGATCGGGAAGAAGCCCTCGCTCATCCAGCCCACCAGCGAGAACGGCCAGAAGGGCCGCCAGCCGCCGAGGAACATCGTCGTGCACAGCGCCGAGACCGTGATGACGTTGATGTACTCGGCGAGGAAGAACATCGCGAACTTCAGCGAGGTGTACTCGGTGTGGAACCCGCCGACGAGCTCCGACTCGGCCTCGGGGAGGTCGAAGGGCGCGCGGTTGGTCTCGCCCACCATCGCGATGAGGTAGATGAGGAACGAGATCGGCAGCGTGATGATGAACCAGCGGTGCTCCTGCGCGGCCACGATCTCCGAGGTCGACAGCGACCCGGCGTACAGGAAGACCGCGACGAACGACAGGCCCATCGCCACCTCGTACGAGATGACCTGCGCCGCCGATCGGAGGCCGCCGAGCAGCGGGTACGTCGACCCGCTGGACCAGCCGGCGAGCACGATCCCGAAGACGCCGACGGAGGAGCAGGCGAGGATGAACAGCACGCCGATCGGCATGTCGGTCAGCTGCACCGCCGTGTCGTGGCCGGCGATGCTCACCTTCGGCCCGATCGGGATGACGCTGAACGCGAGGAAGGCGGGCACGGCGGAGACGATCGGCGCGAGGATGTAGACCGGCTTGTCGGCCAGCGCCGGGATGATCTCCTCCTTGAGCGCGAGCTTCAGGCCGTCGGCCAGCGACTGCAGGTAGCCGCGCGGCCCGACCCGGTTGGGGCCGGTGCGCTGCTGCATCCACGACACGACCTTGCGCTCGAACACGATGGTGAACAGCGTCAGGACGACGAGCAGCACGAAGACGAACAGCGCCTTGAGGATGGTGATCCAGAACGGCTCGTGGCCGAAGCTGGTCACCGGCAGCTGGGTGTCTCCCGCGAGCATCAGGACTCCTTCGCGAGACGGACGAGGTCGCCGTGCTGGGCGGCGAGGTCGGTGCGGACCGCGGCGCCCCGGGTGCGGGTCGGGACCCACACCGCCCCGTCCGGCAGGTCCGCGACGACGAGCGGCAGCGTCAGGCTGCCCCGGTCGGTGCTGACCGTGATCGGGTCGCCGTCGACGGCGCCGAGGCTCGCGGCGGTCGCGGCGGACAGGTGCAGGCGCGGCGCGCGTGCCGTCCCCGCGAGGTGCGGCTCCCCGTCCTGCAGCGACCCGTCGTCGAGCAGCAGGTGCCACGTCGCCAACCGGTACGTCCTCACCTCTGAGCCTGACTCAGGGGCCACTTCTGAGGACGTTGCGGGGTCGGCCTCCGCTTGCGTCCTCATCCCTGAGCCTGAGTGGGGGGCCACTTCCGAGGACGCAAGGGAGGTGATCTCCGCGCGGGCGGCGTCGATGTCGGGCAGCCCGATCGGGCGGTCCATCTCGTCGGCCAGCACGTGCAGCACGCGGTGGTCCGACAGCGCCCCGCTCGTGCGCAGCACGGCCTCGAAGGGCCGGGCCCGGCCCTCCCAGTCGAGGTAGGTGCCGCTCTTCTCGACGGCGGCCGCGACGGGCAGCACGACGTCGGCCCGGTCGGTCACCGCGGAGCGGCGCATCTCCAGCGACACGAGGAACTCCACGCCCTCGAGGGCGTCGAGCGCGAGCGCCGGGTCGAGCAGGTCGGCCGGGTCCACGGCGCCGACGAGCAGGGCCTTGAGCTCCTTCGCCTTCGCCGCGGTGAGGATGGCGGTGACGTCGCGGCCGGGCTCGGCCGGTCCGCCCCAGCCGACGTCGGTCCCGACGGCACGGCCGCCGGGCAGCAGGGTCGGGAGCGCGCCGGCGTCGACGGCACCCCGCTCACCCGCGCGCCGGGGGATCCACGCGAGGTCGGCGCCGGTGTCCTCGGCCAGCTTCGCCGCGGCCGTCAGGGCACCGGGGACGGAGGCGAGCCGCTCGCCGACCAGGATGACCGAGCGGTCGTCGAGGGCGGCGCGGTCGAACGCGTCGAGCGCAGCCGTCTCCTCGCCCGGCAGCGTCTGCACGAGGGTCGCGGACAGCTTGGTGGCCCCGGTGCTGCGCAGCGCGGCGATCGTCGTGACGCGCTGGCCGTGCTTGCGGACCGCCTTGCGCAGCCGCAGGAAGACGATCGGCGACTCCTCCTCGGGCTCGAACCCGACGAGCAGCACCGAGGGAGCCGCCTCGAGGTCGGCGTAGGTCAGCTCGAGGTAGCGACCGGCGACGTGCGCGCCGAGGAACGCGAGCTCCTCGTCGGAGGCAGGACGCGTGCGGGCGTCGATGTCGTTGGTGCCGAGCGCGACGCGGGCGAACTTGCTCCACGCGAACGCGTCCTCGACGGTGAGCCGGCCACCCGGCAGCACGCCGACGCCGCCCTCGTCACGCGCCATCGACAGGCCGCGGGCGGCGAGGTCGAGGGCCTCGCTCCAGGACGCGGGTCGCAGCACGCCGTCCTCGCGGACCAGCGGCGTCGTGATGCGGTCGGGCTGGGTGGCGTAGGTGAAGGCCCACCGGCCCTTGTCGCAGTTCCACTCCTCGTTGACCTGCGGGTCGTCCCCGGCCAGCCGGCGCATGACCTTGCCACGCCGGTGGTCGGTACGCAGTGCGCAGCCGCTCGCGCAGTGCTCGCAGACCATGGGCGACGACACGAGGTCGAACGGCCGGGCGCGGAACCGGTAGGCCGCGCCGGTCAGCGCGCCGACCGGGCAGATCTGCACGGTGTTGCCGGAGAAGTAGGACTCGAACGGCGACTCCGTGTAGACCGCCACCTGCTGCAGCGCGCCGCGCTCGAACATCTCGATGAACGGGTCACCGGCGACCTGCTGGCTGAAGCGGGTGCAGCGCGCGCACAGCACGCAGCGCTCCCGGTCGAGCAGCACCTGGCTGCTGATCGCCAGCGGCTTGGGGAAGGTGCGCTTGACGTCGTGGAAGCGGGACTCGCCGTCGCCGAACGCCATCGACTGGTTCTGCAGGGGGCACTCGCCGCCCTTGTCGCAGACCGGGCAGTCGAGCGGG
>CAMLIA010000151.1 GCA_946479905.1 uncultured Frankiales bacterium
GACGTCACTGAGGACGTCACTGAGGACGTCCTGCCCGAGGCCCGTCGCGACCGCGACGGGATCGCGGCGCTGCGTGACGTGGAGGAGGAGCAGGGCGACGAGCTCGCCGTCCACGACACCTACGACATGGACGCGAGGGAGGCGCGGCAGCTCGGGGTGCAGCTCGATGCCCTCGACGCACCGGAGCCAGACCTCGACTGAGGTCCGTGGCGGCACCGGCTTGCCTCGGACGTAGCCCGCTCGTCCAGCGTCACCGGAAGTCCGGACCTAGGCCTCTTACGCCGACCGGCCCGCAGCGGTTCGCTGAGGGTGTCAGTCGAGAGAGGAAGAGGTGAACGCAGATGACAACCATCATGCGGCGGCACCCGGCCACGCTGGACTTCTCGGACTGGATGAACCGGCTGTTCGACGACCGGCTCCTGCCCGATCGGTTCTTCACGGACAAGGATGCGCTGCGGGTGGAGGAGTTCGTCGACGACGGGGCGCTCGTCGTCCGTGCGGAGATGGCTGGGATCGACCCCGACAAGGACGTCGAGATCTCGATCCACGACGGCCTGCTGCACATCCGGGCCGAGCGTCGTGCGTCGAGCGAGCACAAGGACAAGACAGGGTTCCGCTCGGAGTTCCAGTACGGGATGTTCGAGAGGACGCTTCCGCTGCCCGCCGGCATCACCGGCGACGACGTGAAGGCGACCTACAAGGACGGGATCCTCGAGGTCCGCATGCCGCAGCCCAAGGAAGGGCAACCGGCCACCGTGCCCGTGACACGACTCCCGTAGTCGACGGCAGCACCCCTCCTGGGCCGGCCCTCGGACCGGCCCAGGAGGCCGTCCGCTCAGGCACCTATCCGGCATCTCGGCACCTTCCGGTCCCCTCGGCGAGGGGATTTCGCGGTTCGGCGGACACGGCTGCCGGCCAGGTCTAGCGTCCGCGACACCCACGCGAGGAGCTGGCGATGTCTGCTGGGGACCACGGCCTACGGCGAGCTCTGGCACACCGTGACCTCCGGCTGCTGTTCGGCGGGCTGATCGTCTCCGCAGCGGGCAGCTGGGCGTACAACGTCGCCCTGATCGTCTACGCCTTCCAGGAGACGCACTCCGCCGCGTGGGTGGCGGCGGCGACCCTGGGGCGGTTCATCCCGACGCTGCTGACGCAGTCCTACGCCGGGGTGGTCGCCGAGCGCTTCGAGCGGGTCCGCGTGATGGTCAGCGCCGACCTGCTGTGCGCCCTGTGGATGTCCGTGGTCGCGGCTCTGGCGGCAGTGCACGCACCGGTGCTGGCGGTGCTGCTGTTCGCCGCTCTCACGAGCGTCACCGCGGGGGTGTACCCGCCGGCCGTGACCGCGATGATCCCGCAGCTGGCAGGGGAGGAGGACCTCGCCGCGGCCAACGCGCTCAACGGGACGGTCGACAACCTCGCGATCATCGCAGGGCCGGCCATCGGCGCCGGCCTGCTCATGCTCGGGCCGCCGCCGGTGGCGCTGGCGGTCAACGCCGCGACCTTCCTGTTCTCGGCGCTGGTCGTCGGCCGGATGGAGGCGCGCAGCCAGCCGACGGACGTCACGGAGGAGGGCAACGCGCTGCGTCAGGTGATCGGCGGCTTCACGGCCATCGCGACGTCGACGACGGCGGCCGTGCTCGTCGCGTTCAGCGTGCTGGCCAGCTTCATCTACGGCACCGACACGGTCGCGCTGGTCTACGTCAGCGAGCAGCGGCTCGGCACCGGCGCCGACGGCTACGGCTACCTGCTCGCCTGCCTCGGGGTGGGCGGTGTCCTGGCTGCGGTCTTCGTCGACCGGCTGGCGAGCTCGCCGCGGCTGGGCCTGATCATCGTCATCGGGATGGCGGTCTACTGCCTGCCCACCGCGCTGCTCACCGTCGTGGACTCCCAGTACGTCGCCATGGTCATCGAGGCGGTACGAGGTGGCGGGACGCTCGTCGTCGACGTCCTCGCCATCACGCTGCTCCAGCGCTCTCTCCCGCAGGACATGATCGCGCGCGTCTTCGGGGCCTTCTTCACGCTGGTGCTCGCGGCGATCAGCCTCGGCTCGCTGGTGACGTCGCAGCTGCTGCAGCTCACCGGGCTGCGGACCAGCCTGCTGCTGCTGGCGTTCGTGGTGCCGGCGGTGTGCGCGTGCTGCTGGCCGTACCTGAACCGGATGGACAAGGCGGCGGTCGGCAAGCTCGCCGAGCTCCGCCCGCGCATCACGCTGCTCGAGGCGCTCGACATCTTCGCTGCCGCGAAGCGGCCCACCCTGGAGCGGCTGGCCGGCGCGCTGCAGGAGGTCGTCGTCCCGACCGGCGAGACGATCGTGAAGGAGGGCGACCAGGCGGACGCGCTGTGGATCCTGGTGAAGGGCGAGGTCGCGGTGAGCGCCCGCGGCGAGGGCTCACGGATCAAGAAGCTCCGGACCATGGGGCCGCGCTCCTACTTCGGGGAGATCGGCCTGCTGGAGCGCATCCCGCGGACCGCGACGGTGAAGGCCGCGGAGCCGTGCGTGCTCTACCGGCTGCCCGGTGACGACTTCCTGGACGCCCTGACCTCGTGCACGGCGACCGCATCGCTGCTGGAGGGCGCACGCACCCGCCTGGCGCGGAGCAACCCGTCCTACCAGCCGACCTTCATCACGCTGCCGGAGCCGCGCGAGCCGCTCGCGGTGGAGCAGCGGGAGCACGAGCGGACCTGACGATCAGACGGTCGCCATCGAGGAGAGCGCTGCGGCGCGCATCGTCCACGGCACCGCCTCGAGCCGCGTGAACGCCTCCAGAGCGGCCTCGGCGTGCGGGCGGGCCTCCGCTGGACGGCCGGTGCGGGCGAGCAGCTCGGCGAGCTCGAGCTGCGCGCGCGCCGTGTAGAACGGGGCGCCGTAGCCACGCAGTCCCTCGACGGCCCTGGCCAGGTCCTCCTCGGCCTCGGAGTCGTCGCCCTCGGCGCAGCTCACGAGCGCGCGGAGCCGGGCGAGCTGGGCCCGGAGGTACGGCGCGATGAGCGCCACGGGAGTGTCGGCGACCTGGGCCAGCAGCCGCCGGGCCTCCGAGACCCGGTCGGCCGCGAGGGCGAACTCGACCGCCGGCACCCAGAACAGCGGGTAGTCGTCCTCGATGCCGCTGAAGCCGTAGAAGACGTCGGTCGCGCGGATGGCCAGGTCGGCGGCGTCGGCCTCGCGGTGCTGGGAGAAGGCGACGATGGCCTGCTCGAGCAGGGCGAACACCTGGGTGGACAGGTCTGCGCTGTCCAGCATGTCCTTCACCTCCGGCTCGGGCACCGGTTCGCCCCGAGCGGCTTGTGCCATCGCGTGCGGAGCGAGGATGACCCTGCTCTGCAGCGACGCCGAGCTGCTGGTCGCGCCGCTCTCGTCGACGAGCTCCCGCAGCGCGTCCCACGACCCGTCGAACCAGAGCGCGAACGCGAGGTTCGAGGCGAGCCAGTCCTCCTGGGTGCGCTCGCCGTGCCGGCGGGCGACGGCGAGCCCGTCCTCGGCGGCCTTCTTGGCCGCGGCCAGGTCCCGGTAGAGCTGCAGCGCGGCGAGGTTGTTCAACGGCATGATCTCGCCGCCGATGACCCGCTCCCGGCGGGCCAGGTCGAGCGAGGCCGAGATGAGCGCGATCCCGACGGTGGGCCGCCCGCAGGTGACCATGACCCCGCCGTAGCTGTTCAGGTTGCGGACGAGCAGCTTCCAGTCCGACAGGGCCTCGGCGAGCTGGATGCAGCGCTCGTAGCAGCGCATCCCCTCCTCGTTGAAGCCCTGGGAGCGGTACGCCGTGGCCAGGGCGGTGTGCAGCGCCAGGCTCGCTGCCTCCCAGCCCGGCACGCCGTCGACGGTCGGGAGCAGCTGCTCGACGAGGGCCTGGGCCTGGCCGGCCTCGCCGGCGACGACCAGCGCGTCCGCGGCGACCGCGGCCGCGTTCGCGGCCAGGTCGGGACGGTCCAGCGCGGCCCAGGTGCTCTGCGCCAGCCGCCCAAGCTCCAGCGCCGTCGCGACCTCCCTGCCGATGATCGCGACGTGGGCGGCTGCGTCGGCGATGCGGGCGCGGTCCTCCGGCTCGGTGGCGAGCTCGAGGGCGGACTGCAGGTAGCGCAGGCCCTCCACCGGCGAGCCGAGCGAGCTGGCCCGGGACCCGGCCCGCTCCAGCAGGCTCACGGCGCGGGCGGAGAGCTCGGCCGCGTCGCCGTCGGTCGGCGCGGCCTCGTGCGCGGAGAGGTAGTGGCTGGCGATGACCGCGGCGAGGTCGTCGGAGTCGGGGGAGCTCTCGTAGTAGGCCGCCGCGGCGAGGTGCCGCAGCTTGCGGTCACGCCGTCCGAGCGTGTCGTAGGCGACGGTGCGCACCAGTCCCTGCAGGAACCGGTACTGCCCCCGCTCCGGTGACCGAGGGTCGACCTCGATCGCGAAGATCTCCTTGCGCACCAAGGAGTCCAGCGCGTCCGAGTGGTCCCCGTGCCCGGTGACGGCGACCAGCCCCTCGACGGTGAAGGCGTTCCCCAGGACTGCCGCGTCCTGCACGAGCCGGCGCTCGTCGGACGGCAGCGCGTCGAGGCGGGCGGCGATCAGCGCGGTCAGGCTGGCGGGAGCCGACAAGGCGGTGAGGTCGACGCGGGCCGCTGCGTCGTCCGCCAGCACGTACCGCCCCTCGCGCGGGACGACGGCGTCCCGGTCGATCAGCGCCCGGACCGTCTCGACGGCATACAGGGGTACGCCCTCGGCCCGGCCGACCAGGGACGTGCGGACGTCGGCGGGCAGCCCGTCGACCAGCCCGTCGATGATGGCGCCCATGACCGTCGGGTTGAGCGGCTCGAGGTAGATCGACGTCGCGCGGCGGCCGGTGCCCCACTGCGGCCGGCGCTGCTGGATCTCCGGCCGGCTCATCGTGAGGATCAGCAGCGGGACCCGGACCGTCTCGAGCAGGTGCTCCAGGAAGTCGAGCAGGCCGTCGTCGGCCCACTGCAGGTCCTCGACGACGAGGACGACGACCCGGTCACCGTCCGCCAGCCGCTCCAGGAACGTCCGCCAGGCGGCGAAGAGGTCGGCGCGCTGGAAGCCCTCGGCGGGGATCGCCGGGTCGGGGGCGCCCATCAGGGTCGCGAGCCGCGGCCGCAGGTAGTCCCGCTCCGCCTCGTCGGCGACCAGCTGCTCCAGCGCGGTGCGCAGCCGTTCCGCCACGACCGGCGGCTCGTCGCCCTCGAGGGCCCCGACCCGCCCGCGCACCATCTCGGCGAACGCCCAGAACGCGACGCCCTCGCCGTAGGAGATGCACCGGCCGCGGTGCCAGCGGGTCAGCTGCGTGATGCCGTCGACGTACTTCTCGAACTCCCAGACCAGGCGGGTCTTGCCGAGACCGGCGTCACCCACCACGGAGACCAGCCGGGCGCGGCTGTCGTCGAGCGTCGCGTGGTAGAGCTCCTTCACCAGCCGGAACTCCCGGTCCCGCCCGAGGAACGGCGCGGCGAGCCCGTCGACCCGCTGGGCGCCACCGCGGGCGGCGACGACCTGGTCCGCGCGGAACAGCTGCACCGGCTCGGCCTTGCCCTTGAGCTCGTGCACCCCGGTGCTCGCGAAGGTGATCGCTGCGGCGGTGATCCCCCTCGTCGCCTCGTCGACCCAGACCTCGCCGGGACCCGCGGCGGACTGGACCCGTGCGGCGGTGTTCACCGCGTCGCCGGCGACCATGCCCTCGCCCTGGGCGCCCAGGGTCACGGCGACCTCGCCGGTGACGACGCCGACCCGGACGGCGACGCTGGCGGTGTGGGTCTCGTCGCCGAGCGCGGCGACGGCGGTGACCAGGTCCAGGCCGGCCCGCACGGCGCGCTCCGCGTCGTCCTCGTGCGACACCGGCACGCCCCACACGGCCATGACCGCGTCGCCGATGAACTTCTCGACCGTCCCGCCGTAGCGCTCGAGCACCGTGCGGCAGGTCTGGAAGTAGTGGGTGAGGAACTCGCGCGTCTCCTCGGGATCGCGCGACTCGGACATGCTGGTGAACCCGACGAGGTCCGCGAAGAGAACCGACGTGGTGCGGCGCTCTGCCACCGGTTCGGGCCGTTGCGCGGGTACGGCGATCGGCTCGGCACGAGGGGGTGCCGTGCCGCCCAGGGCGGCACCGCACTCGCTGCAGAAGCGGCCGCCGCTGCTCCTGGCACCGCAGGAGCCGCACGACACCTCGAGGCCCACGCCGCACTCGGAGCAGAACTTCGCACCGTCGCGGTTCGCGGAACCGCACTCTCGACAGGTCATCGCGACCCCCTCCGCGCACCGTAGGCCCAGACGGCTCGCACTGTGGCGTGTTTGCCCAGGAATGCTCGCGGTCCTGTGCCGTTCTGCCTGGCATCTCACGGTTTGCCCCGCTGTCCGGGAGGAGGCGTAGCAGAGCCGTTGCAGTGGTTGCGCGGGTCGCCGCAGGGGTGCTCTGCGACGGCAAGGTGATCCCTGCCAGGCGGGAAGCGCCCGCCGCTCGCACCAGGAGATCGCCGTGACCGCAGTCCTCGACACCCCCGCCGCCGTTCGTGGCGACCAGACCTCTCCCACCCGCCGTCGGCCCGCCGGCTGGCGCGTGTGCGGTGCCGTCGCCGGCGTCGCGCTGTTCGCCTTCCCCACCCTCGGGATGGTCGGCACGGGCAGCGACGAGAGCGACCGCACCTTCGCCGCAGGGGCCGGTGCCGTCAGCGCCGCCGCCGCGAAGGTCGGCGTCCAGATGCAGGTCGGCGCCTCGCTGTGCTTCCTCGGCGCGGTGCTGCTCATCGTCTTCGGGACCGGGTACGCCCGCCGGCTCGAGCAGCGCCTCCCCGCGGGTCACCTGCTGGTCGCCGCCACCCGGCTCGCGACCTCCGCGGCCCTCGCCGGGCTGGTGCTCATCGGCGGTCTGAAGCTCGCCGTCCGCGGTGCGCTGCCCGACCACATGGACCACACCATGTACGTGAAGGACAGCGTCGGGAGCCTGCTCACCTACGTCGAGCAGCTCCAGTACGTGCCGCTGTGGGCCTTCGTGCCCGTGCTGCTCGGCAGCGCCGTCGTCGCCTTCCGCAACCGGGTGCTGCCCCGCTGGTTCGGTGCCGTGTCGGCCCTGCTCGGTCTCGGTGCCGTGGTGTTCCTGACGGTGCTCGGCCTGCCGTACTTCGCCGGCCTCGCCGTCCCGCTGTGGCTCGTCGGTGCCAGCCTGGCCGGCGTGCGTGAGCGTACGGTCCGGGCATGACCGGCCCGACCTCGACGGCGACCCCCACCGTGCAGCTGCACGGTGGGGGTCGCACCCCGTCCCCCGCGCTGTGGCGGGCCTTCGCGCTCCCTCGCGTCGCGGTCGTCGTCCTCGAGGACGACGAGCCGGAGGCGGCCTTCACCCGCTGGGACGGCGTGCTCGTGGCAGCGGGAGCCGGGGAGCGCGTGGCCGTCGTCGTCAGCGCCGCCCGGCCGCTCGAGCCCGGGATGCTGGCCGGGTGCGACGCCGTCGTCATCGCGCACGGGCTCACGCCCGGCTACGCCGACGCGGTCACGCCGCACGCCGAGGCGCTCCGGGACCTGCTCGGCACCCTGGTCGTCGGCGGCAGCTCCGCCGGTGCCGCGGTCCTCGCGGAGCACGCGCTCGTGGGTGGCTGGCGGCTGTCCGGCCGCGCGGTGTGCGCCGAGGAGGCGGGGGAGGACCTCGACGAGGTCCGTGTGGTCCCCGGTCTCGGCCTGCTGCCCGGTCTGTGCGTCGACGTCCACGCCGCGCAGTGGGGAACCGTCTCGCGCCTGGTCGCCACGGTCGCGGCCGGGCTCGCGCCGGCGGGCGTCGCGCTCGACGAGGAGACCGTCCTGACCCGCACCGGTGAGGACTGGCTGGTCCGCGGTGCCGGGCACGCCTGGCACCTGGCCGGTCCTGATGCACCGCTGCGGGTCCTGCGCGACGGCGACAGGCTGTGACTCAGGCGCGCGCCCGGCGGCGGGCGGCGAGCTGCTCGAGCAGGGCGACGGCTGCCGGCAGCTCGAGCCGGGCGCCCTCCCGGGCCGCCTCGTCGTACTCCTCCGGCAGCAGGCCCTCGCGCACCACGGCCCGGTGCACCGGGCCGTCGACGACGTCCATCCCCTCCGGGCGGAAGCCGGAGCGGCGGGCCACGGCGTCGAGGGCGCCGCACAGCACGGCGGCCGCCCGCTCGTCTCCTGCCGCCGACGAAGCCGCGGCACCGACCAGCAGGCACGCGCAGGTGCTCGTCACGTCGCCGTCGGCGAGGAAGGCGCGGGCGGTGTCGGCGGCGACCTGCCGGGCCGACTCGGGCCGGCGCTGGTCGAGGCGGACCTTGGCCGCGATCCAGCGCGCCGACAGCGCCGCCCAGCTGTGACCGCAGGCGGAGCCCTCGGCGTACGCCGCTTCGAGCACCTCCAGCGCGGCGGCGGACTCGCCCTGCGCGCGCAGCAGCTGCCCCTGCGTCATGAGCACCTCGGCGCGGGCCCACGGGTCGAGGTCGGCCAGCCGCTCGCCGGCGGCGGCGAAGGACGTGACGGCGGCGTCGAGGTCGCCCGCGGTCGCCTGCCAGTAGCCGAGGTAGCAGAGCCCGACGGCGCGGGTCGACAGGTTGCCGCTGCGCTCGCTGGCCTCGACCGCGCGCGCCGCCAGCACCATGCCCTCGTCGCCGTGCCCCACGAGGTAGTGCAGCGTCGCCGCGCCGAGAGCCGCCGCGGCCTCGATGGCCGGCGGCACGTCGGCACCGTCGGCGAGCGCCAGCGCCGCCCGTGCCGCGCGGACGCCCTCACCCACCAGCCCGCGCCGGAACCAGTGCCAGCTCTGGGCCGCGACCAGCCGCAGCGCGACGACCGCGTCGCCCGCCTCGACGGCGCTCGCGAAGGCCGCGCGCAGCTCGTCGCGCTCGCGCTGCAGCACGGCGTGCGCGGCGCGCCGGTCGTGCCCGTGCAGCGCGCCCTCCTGGGCGTCCGCGAGGTCGGCGTAGTGGGCCCGGTGGCGGGCCTGCAGCCGCGCGGGCAGCTCCGGGTCGGCCTGCTGCTCGCGGGCGAAGTCGCGCAGCGTGTCGAGCAGCCGGTAGCGGCGGCCTGCGGCTGCGTCCCCGGAGATGACGACCATGCTCTTCGCGGCCAGGCTCGCCAGCACGCCCACCGCGGGCGCGTCGACCTCCGGTCCGCAGACCGCGCGCAGCGCCGCGAGGTCGAACGACCCGGAGAAGACGCCCGCGGCGGCGAACAGCGCCCGCTCGTCCGCGTCGAGCAGCTCGTGGCTCCACTGCACCGCGGCGCGCAGCGTGCGGTGCCGGGGCAACGCGGTCCGGCTGCCCCCGGTGAGCAGCGCGAACCGGTCGTCGAGCAGCGACACGACGTCGTCGAGTCCGAGGACCGACAGCCGGGCGGCGGCGAGCTCGAGGGCGAGCGGGATCCCGTCGAGGGCCGTGACGAGGTGCTCCACGGTGGGGCGGGTGCGGTCGTCCAGGACGGGTCTGCCGACGGCTGACTCCGCGCGCTGGGCGAAGAGCGCGACGGCCTCGGCGCGGACAAGCGGCGGCACCGGGAGCACCGCCTCGCCCGGTAGCCCGAGCGCCTCCCGACTGGTGGCCAGCACCTGCAGCCCGGCACACAGGGCGAGCAGCCGCTCCACCAGGTGGGCGACCGGCTCGGCGAGGTGCTCGCACGTGTCCAGGACCAGCAGCGCCCGCCGCCCGTCGAGGGCCCGGACGAGCGCCGCGTCGTCCGTCGCGGTCTCCACCACTCCCAGCGCTTGAGCGACCGTGTCGACCAACAGCGCAGGATCGGTGAGGCCACCGAGCTCGACCAGCCAGACGGCCTCCGGTGCGGTGGTCGACGCGTGGTCGAGACGGCGCAGCGCCTCGAGCGCCAGGCGCGTCTTGCCGCTGCCCCCGGGTCCCGTCAGGGTGACGAGTCGGCTGCGGGCGAGCGCGCCGTCGACCGTCGCGAGCTCGCCCTCGCGGCCGACGAAGGGCGTGAGCGGCAGGGGCAGCGGCGTGCCCTCGGCCGGGCGGTGCTGTGCGGGGATCGCGTCGCGGGGTACGACGACCGCAGGGTCGTGCACGAGCAGCTGCTGCTGCAGGGCGTCGACCGCGGGGGAGGGGTCCAGCCCGAGGTCGTCCGACAGCCGCCGCCGCAGCGCGACCAGGACGTCGGCGGCGTCGCCGGCCCGGCCGCTGCGACCGAGCGCCGTCGCCAGCAGGAGCGCCGGCGCCTCACGGTGCGGTGCGGCAGCGACGACCGCGGTCAGCTCGGCGATGAGCGCCCGGTGCTCGCCGGCGGCCAGCCGCAGCTCGGCGAGCCGCTCCTGCGCGGCGGCGCGTGCCTCGGCGAGCCGGTGCGCCTCGTCCTCGGCGAACGACGCGTCGCGGACGTCGGCCAGTGCCTCGCCGTGCCACAGCGCCAGCGCGGTCCGCAGGAGGTCGGCCTGCTCCGACGGTCCGGCCGTCACCGCCTGCTGCAGCAGGGCGGCGAAGCGCACGGCGTCGACCGCCTCGTCCGGCAGGTCCAGCCGCCAGCCCGGTCCCTCGCGCTGCAGCAGCGACTCGAGCGGTCCCGTGCGCAGCCGGCTGACGTAGGTGCGGAGCGTCTGCCCCGCGCTCGCCGGGACGTCAGCTCCCCACAGGGCGACGGCGAGAGCGGCCGCCGGCACCACGGTGCGCGGGCTCAGCGCGAGCCGGGCCACCAGCGCACGCGGTCGCGGCCCCCCGAGGTTGACTGGCGTCCCGTCGACGAGCAGGCGCACCGGACCCAGCAGCTCGACCGACGCCGGCACGCACGCCCCCTTCGCTGACCGGCGCTCACCGGACCAGGCCAGGCTACGGGCGCTCGGGGGTCCTGAGAGCCGGGCCGGGCAGGGTGTCACGTGGTGGTGAGGTGGGGCTCACCCAGGCTTCGCGGTACGACGGCAGCGCGGCTGCCAGCGCCGCCACCCGGCGAGCCAGGGCCGCCACCGCCTCTCCCCGGTCGTCGCCGCTCAAGCCGGCCGACACCAGCACGGCAGCGGCGTCACCGACCGCGTCCGCCGCGACCTGCAGGTCGTGCAGCTGGGCGACCGCCCGCACGGCGTCGTCCGGAGGGAGGCCCGGCAGCGCGTGTCGGCGGGCGTTGCGGAGATGGTCGGCCGTCAGCTCCGACAGCTCCGCCGCGCCGGCGCTCAGCTGCGCGCGCACGGCGGGCGAGCCGTCGCCCGTGGTGGCCGCGCGGACCAGGGCAGTGGCGCGCGCGCGCAGGACGTGCGTGTCAGGTGGGTGCGGCATGAGGCCAGCCTGCCAGCGAACGGGTGGGCGTGGACCTCGTCGCGTCGGGTTGCAGCGGCCCTGCAACGCTCC
>CAMLIA010000152.1 GCA_946479905.1 uncultured Frankiales bacterium
CCCACGACCGGTACTTCCTCGACAACGTCGCCGAGTGGATCCTCGAGCTCGACCGCGGCCGCGCCTACCCGTACGAGGGCAACTACTCGACGTACCTCGAGAAGAAGCAGCAGCGCCTCGAGGTCCAGGGCAAGAAGGACGCCAAGCTCGCCAAGCGGCTCAAGGACGAGCTCGAGTGGGTGCGGCAGAACGCCAAGGGCCGCCAGACCAAGAGCAAGAGCCGCCTCGCGAGGTACGAGGAGATGGCGGCCGAGGCGGAGAAGACCCGCAAGCTCGACTTCGAGGAGATCCAGATCCCCGCGGGCCCGCGGCTCGGCTCGGTCGTCATCGAGGCGACCAACCTCACCAAGGGGTTCGGGGACCGCGTCCTCATCGACAACCTGTCCTTCAACCTGCCCCGCGGTGGCATCGTCGGGATCATCGGCCCGAACGGCGTGGGCAAGACGACGCTGTTCAAGACCATCGTCGGGATCGAGAAGCCCGACGACGGCGAGGTGCGCGTCGGCGAGACGGTCAAGCTGTCCTACGTCGACCAGAACCGCGCCAACCTCGACCCGGAGAAGTCGGTGTGGGAGACCGTCTCCGACGGCCTCGACTACATCAACGTCGGGCAGCAGGAGATGCCGTCGCGGGCCTACATCGGGGCCTTCGGCTTCAAGGGGCCCGACCAGCAGAAGAAGGCCGGCGTGCTGTCCGGCGGTGAGCGCAACCGGCTCAACCTGGCGCTCACGCTCAAGGAGGGCGGCAACGTCATCCTCCTCGACGAGCCCACCAACGACCTCGACACCGAGACGCTCGGCAGCCTCGAGAACGCGCTGCTCGAGTTCCCCGGCTGCGCCGTCGTGATCTCCCACGACCGCTGGTTCCTCGACCGCGTGGCCACCCACATCCTGGCGTGGGAGGGCGACGAGGAGAACCCCGCCAAGTGGTACTGGTTCGAGGGCAACTTCGAGAGCTACGAGAAGAACAAGCTCGAGCGGCTCGGCCAGGAGGCGGCCCGGCCGCACCGGGTCACCTACCGCAAGCTCACGCGGGATGACTAGCCCGTCCGGGCCATGGTGATCTTCGGGGCGTAGCCGGACAGTTCGCACACGGCTGACCTGCCAGCTGACCCCTGCCCGCTGACCGCGGCAAGGGCCTTCCCACGGAAGGGCTCCGACGTGCTGGTCCTCACGCGACGCAAGAACCAGAGCATCAAGATCGGCGACGACATCGTGATCACCGTGCTCGAGGTCCGGGGCGACCAGATCAGGCTCGGGATCACCGCCCCCCGTGACGTCCAGGTCTACCGCGAGGAGCTGCTGGGAGACGCCGGGCCGCCCTCCTGAGCCGGGTCGGGTGCTTTGCCCGCATAGGCTGGCCCGGTGACCGAGGAGACGACTGTCGTTGCCGCGCAGAAGCCGACCTCGCACAAGAAGCAGCGGTCGTTCCTGGCGGAGCTGCCGTTCCTCGTCGCCATCGCGTTCGTGCTGGCCCTGCTCATCAAGCACTTCCTGGTGCAGGCGTTCTACATCCCGTCCGGATCGATGCAGAACACGCTGCAGGTCGGGGACCGGGTGCTGGTCAACAAGCTGCCGTACCACTGGCGAGGGGTGCAGCGCGGCGAGATCGTCGTGTTCAACGGGCTCAACAACTTCGACGACAACGTGCGGTTCCAGCAGCCGAGCAACCCGATCAGCAAGGCGCTGCACAAGATCTCGAGCACGGTCGGCCTCGGTGCGCCCGACGAGAAGGACTACATCAAGCGGGTCATCGGCATCCCCGGCGACCGCGTGATGTGCTGCGACGCCGGCGGCCACGTCGTCGTCACGACCAAGGACGGCAAGGCGCACTCCCTCGACGAGCCCTACATCTACTCACCCACCCCGGACGGCTCGAAGTACTTCTGCGAGGCGGGCTCGGACGAGAAGGCCTGCCCGCCCGGTGCGGCCGGCATCCTCGTACCCAAGGGGCGGCTGTGGGTGATGGGTGACCACCGCAACGACTCGGCGGACTCGCGGTACCACGTCTCCGACGCCAACCACGGGACGGTGCCCGAGGACAAGGTGGTCGGGCGGGCGTTCACCGTCGTGTACCCGCTCGGCCACGCGAAGCTGCTGCACGTCCCGAAGGCCTTCGACGGGCTCGTCGCGCCGGGGCTGCCGCTGGCCGGGGGCGTGCTCGGCGCGCTGCCGGTCGTCGCGCTGCGCCGGCGGCTCCGGCACCGCTGACGCCGGTCAGGTGCTGGGGGCGTTGACCAGGCTCCAGGCGGCGCGCTCGAGGTGCTCCCAGATGGCGGCTCGCGCGGCCGCCGGCAGGTCCACCGAGGCCACCGCGTCCCGCATGTGCCCGAGCCAGGCGTCGCGCTCGCGCTCGCCGATCACCCAGCCCGCGTGCCGCATCCGCAGCCGCGGGTGGCCGCGCTGCTCGGAGTAGGTGCTCGGCCCGCCCCAGTACTGGATGAGGAACCCGGACAGCCGCTCGCGCGCCCCGGTGAGGTCCTCCTCGGGGTAGAGCGGCCGCAGGATCGGGTCCATCGCGACGCCCTCGTAGAAGCGGTCGACGATGGCGCGGAAGACCGCGTCGCCACCCACTTCGTCGTACAGGCTGTCCACCCCGACCAGGGTAGGCGTCACAGGTTCCAGACGAGGCGCTGCGGGATGCCGATGCTCACGTCGTTGGCCTCGAAGGCGGCGACGAGGCGCTCCCGCAGCGCGCGCTCGACCAGGCCCTCCTGGGTCGCGACCGTCCGCATCGTGACCCTCAGCACCAGCCCCTCGGCCCCGATCGCCTCGATGCCCCACACCTCCGGGTCCTCGAGGACGTAGCCGCTGTACCGCTCGTCGTCGCGGACGGCCTCGGCGACCTCCAGCGCCAGCGCGCGGGCCGCGGCGACGTCGGTGCCGAGCGCGAGCGGCACGTCGAGCAGCGCCCGGCTCCACCCCTGGCTCTTGTTGCCGACGCGGGCGATCTCGCCGTTGCGGACGTACCAGACGGTGCCGTCGGCGTCGCGCAACCGGGTCGTGCGCAGGGTCACGGCCTCGACCACGCCGGTGGCAGGGCCGGCGTCGACGACGTCGCCCACGCCGTACTGGTCCTCCAGCAGCATGAACATGCCGGACAGGAAGTCCTTCACGAGGTTCTGGGCGCCGAACCCGACGGCGACCCCGACGATGCCGGCGCTCGCGACGATCGGCGTCAGGTCCAGCCCGATCTCGCCCAGCACCATCGCGAACGCGACCAGGCCCACCGCGGCGGAGGCGATGCTGCGCAGCACCGACCCGAGCGTCTCGGTGCGCTGCCGGCGGCGCTCGCTGAGCAGGACCGTCGACTCCAGGGCGCGGGCCTTGTCCCGCAGCCCGTGCAGCGCACCAGGCAGGCGACCGTCGACCGCGCCCCGGACGAGGCGGTTGATCGCCCGGTGCAGCAGGGCTCGGGCGAGCAGGGCGAGCAGCACGATCACGACGACCCGGATCGCGCCGGACACCAGCGCGGACCCGTGGTCGTCGAACCACTGCGAGATCTTGTTCGGCTCGAGCTTCACGCTCCCCGACCCTAGCCTCGTGGCGCGGAAGCGGGTCGTCGTGCAGGATGCGATCAGGGAGGACGTCGTGGCCGCACACCATCAACCGAGCGTGGTGGCTGCTGTGCCCGTGCAGCGCGTCACGCTCACCGGGCAGGCCCTGGTCCTCAACGCGAGCTACGAGCCGCTGTGCGTGGTGTCGGGACGCCGGGCGGTGGTGCTGCTGCTCACGGACAAGGCGGTCCCGGTGGCCGACGGCGACGGCGTCCTGCACAGCGAGCGGGCGCACGTCGCGGTGCCGGCTGTGGTGCGGCTCACCCGCTTCGTCAAGGTGCCCTACCGGGCGACGGTCCCGTTGACCCGCCGGGCGGTCTTCGCCCGCGACGGCGGCCGCTGCGTCTACTGCGGCGCGGCCGCGACCAGCCTCGACCACGTCGTCCCGAAGAGCAGGGGTGGCCCGCACACGTGGGACAACGTGGTCAGCGCGTGCGCCCGGTGCAACCACACGAAGGCCGACCGCGGCATCGCCGAGCTCGGCTGGCGGCTGCGCCGGGTGCCGGTCGCGCCGACGGGGGCGGCCTGGCGGATCGTCGGGGCCAAGCGGATGGACCCGCGGTGGCGGCCCTTCCTCGACAGCGGCGCGGACGAGGAGCTGGACGAAGCGCTCTGGGGAACCCCGGCGTGACGGGGCGGGCGGCGCCCGACGAGGACGGGACGCTGCTCACCCGCCTCCGACCGGCCCGCCCGGAGGACACCGACCTCCTCGACGCCTGGCGGGCCGAGCCGTGCTCGCCGTTCGAGGACTGGAGCGGCCCCAGCCCGCCCGGTGTGCCCGACTCCTTGCGGCTGCCGCCGCCCGCCGGCGGCGGCGACCTGGTCGTCACCGACGGGCAGGACCGCCCGATCGGGACCGTGAGCTGGCACCCGGTGCTGTACGGCCCCAACCTCGGCTCGCAGGCGCTCGACATCGGCATCTCGCTGCGGCCCTTCGCGCAGCGGCTCGGGCACGGCGCGCGGGCCCAGCTGATGCTCGCGCGGTACCTGTTCGCGACCACGCCGGTGTTCCGGGTGCAGGCCTCGACCGACGTCCGCAACGTCCCCGAGCAGCGTGCTCTCGAGCGCGCGGGCTTCCGCCGGGAAGGGGTGCTGCGCGGCGCCCAGTGGCGGCTCGGCGCCTGGAACGACCTGGTTTCCTACGCGCGCCTGCGTGAGGACTGCTGACGTCGGGCAGTCTGTCCCGCGTGACCCTCGCCGACCTCGCCCAGCGGCACGGTGTCGCGACCTCCTACATCGACTGGGAGGGCCGCCACCGCGACGTGCCGGACGAGGCGGTCGTCGCCGTGCTGGCCGCCCTCGACGTCGACGCGTCCAGCGACGCGGCGATCGCCGCCGGCCTGCGGCGCACGGTCGAGCAGGTGCCGCCGGTCGTGGTGGTGCGGCAGGGCCAGCCGGTCCCGCTCGACGCGGCGGACGTGCTCTGCGAGGACGGCGTACGACGGCCGCTCGGGCCCGACCTCCCGCTCGGCTACCACGTCGCCGGCCGCACCACCGTCATCGTCGTGCCCGAGCGGGCACCCCAGCCGGAGGGACGGCACTGGGGCTGGCAGCTGCAGCTGTACGCCGCGCGGTCCACGGCCTCGTGGGGCATCGGCGACTACGCCGACCTGCGGACGGTGTGCGCCACGACCGCAGCGGCCGGCGGGGGAGCGGTGCTCATCAACCCCGTGCACGCGGAGACCCCCGTCCTGCCGCTGGTGGCGTCGCCGTACTCCCCGTCCTCCCGGCTGTTCCGCTCGCCCCTCTACCTGCGGGTGGAGGACACCGCCGAGTACCTCGCGGCGTCGCCCGAGGTGCAGGCCGAGGTCGACGCTCTCCGGCCGCTGCTGGACCCGACGCGGATCGACCGGGACGCCGTCTGGGCGGCGAAGATCGCGGCCCTGGAGCTGCTCTGGCCGCGGCACCGGGTCGGGGCGCTGGCGGCGTTCCGCACCCCGGACCTGGACCGGTTCGGCGAGTTCTGCGCCCTCGCGGAGGTGCACGGACCGGACTGGCACGAGTGGCCGGCGGAGCTCGCCGCCGACCCGGACCGGGTGGCCTTCTGGTGCTGGCTCCAGCTGCTCGTCGACGAGCAGCTCTCCGACGTCGGTGAGGGGCTGTCGATCGGGGTCCTCCACGACCTGGCTGTGGGGGTGGACGGTGCCGGTGCGGACGCGTGGCTGCTCGGCGACGCTCTCGCGCAGGGCGTCACGATCGGCGCGCCCCCCGACCTGCTGGCCCGGCTCGGGCAGGACTGGGGCCTGCCGCCGTGGCGGCCCGACAAGCTGCGGGAGACCGCGTACCAGCCGTTCCGCCGGATGGTGCAGGCCGTGCTCCGGCACGCCGGCGGCATCCGCATCGACCACGTCATGGGGCTGTCGCGGCTGTGGTGGGTGCCGGAGGGCCTCGGGCCGACGCTCGGCACCTACGTGAGCTACGACCGGTCGGCGATGCTGGGCGTGCTGGCCCTCGAGGCGCACCGGGCCGGCGCGGTCGTCGTGGGGGAGGACCTGGGCACCGTCGAGCCGGAGGTGCGCGACGACCTCGACCGCTGCGGCGTGCTCGGCTCGGCCGTGCTGTGGTTCGAGTCGAGCGACGGGTGGTTCCTGCCGCCGTCGCACTGGCGGAGCGAGGCGCTCGCGTCCGTGACCACCCACGACCTGCCGACCGCGGCCGGCTGGCTCGCCGGTGCCGGGGTCGAGCTGCGCGCGACGCTGGGGCAGCTGACCCGGCCGGTCGAGGACGAGCGGGCCGACGCCGCCCGCGAGCGGCAGATGCTGCTGGCGATGCTGCAGCACGAGGGGCTGCTCGACGGTGACACGCCGGCCGACCTCGTGCTGTCCCTGCACCGCGCCCTGGTGGCCTCGCCCTGCCGGGTCGTGCTGGCCGCGCTCGCCGACGCGCTCGGCGACCTGCGGCAGCCGAACCTGCCCGGGACGACGGACGAGTACCCCAACTGGCGGCTCCCCATCGCCGGCCCCGACGGGCACCCGCTGTCGCTCGAGGAGGTGCTCGGATCCGACGGCGTGCGGCGGCTCACGGCCCTGCTGCAGCAGGTGCGCTGAGCCGGTTCGATACGGTGGCAACCCACTGATGCACCGCCCGATCCTCCAGACGAGACGAGGGAGACCGTGAGCCGCCGAGCCGCAACTCTGGTTGCCGCCCTGGGGACCGTGCTGCTGACCGCCGGACCGGCGCTCGCGGACAACCCCGTCGGCCCTGCCGATGGTGACGACCCCGGCAAGGGCCTGAGCCCGGGGGCCACTCTCCTGCTCTTCGTCGTGGCGCCCGTGGCGACGGCCATCCTCATCGGGACCGTCGTCTGGCTGCCCGGTGCGATGCGCACCCACCGCTACCGCCCGGCCAAGGGCTGGACCGCGCCGCCGGTGTGGTTCGCGGGTCCCGCCGAGCCGGTCGCGGCCGTGCAGAGCGCCGAGCCCGGTGACGTCGTGAGGGGTGGCGCAAGTGGCGGCTGGTAAGCGCGACGACGGCCTGTCCGTCTCCCAGCAGGAGCGCATCGAGCACACCCTGTCGCAGTGCCGCTCGCAGAACGGCCTGGACGTGTCCGTCCTCGTCGGTGACCTCAACCTGGACGGCAGCGGCGACTTCCGCGCGGCCGCCGAGAAGCTGCACGCGGCCCTCGGCGAGCGCGCGCACTCCGCCGTACTCGTCGTCGTGGCCCCCGGCCAGCGCAAGCTGGAGATCGTCACCGGCCCGGCGGCCCGCCGCCGGGTGCCCGACCGGGTCGCGGCGCTCGCGGTGCTGTCGATGACGACCGCGTTCGGCGGGGGCGACCTCGCCGGCGGCATCATCGACGGGATCCGTCAGATGGCCGAGGCCGCGGGCCGTCGCGCCGCCATCCCCGCCCCGCCCGAGCCGGGCAGCACCTCCGCGGTCGTCGCCCACCACTGACCCGCTTGAGTCATCGCAGGTGGCGGGGGCACTGCGCTCGCGCGCTATGACGCAAGGGGCGGCAGGGTCAGCCGGCGGCGGCGTCCCTCGCGCGGGCGCGCAGCGCGCGGTTGACGCCGTCGCGACCCTCCATGAGCAGCCGCGCCAGGGCAGGGGGTACGTCGTGGCCGGCCAGGTAGCCGTCGGTCCGCTCCACGACGGCCGGTGACACCAGCAGCGTCGGGTAGAGCCCCACGACGATGTTCTGCGCCATCTCGACCGTGCGGGTCGACCAGATCTCCCCGACCGCCGCGAAGTAGGCCTCCACGTAGGGCTCCAGCAGCGCCGTCTGCTCGGCGTTGACGAAGCCGCTGATGACGGCCGCCTGCACGGCGTTGGGCAGCTCGTCGGAGTCCACGACCGACGCCCAGGCCTCCGCCTTCGCCTCGGGGGTGGGACGGGCGGCCCGGCACGCGGCCGCGTGCCGCTGGCCGGCTGCCGTCGGGTCGTTCTCGAGCTCCGCCTCGATCGCCTCGTCGCCGGCGGCGCCCAGCACGACCAGCCGGTGCAGGATGTGCCAGCGCAGCTCGGTGTCGATGGACAGGCCGCGGATCGAGAACCGGCCGGCCAGCAGCCCCTGCAGGTCGCGGACGTGGTCGTCGGACTGCGCCGAGGACGCGAACGCCCGCGCCCAGGCGAGCTGGTGGTCGCTGCCCGGCTCGGACGCGTGCAGGTGCTCGTAGGCCGCGTTGGCGAGCCGGCGCAGCCCCCACGGCCGCCAGGCCGGGTCGGCGTAGAGGTCGAGGGCCGCCCGCAGCTGGCGCAGCAGCGACTGCACGACACCGATGTCGGTCTCCTGGCCGATGCCGGCGAGGACGAGGGTGAGGTAGTCCCGGGTCGGCATCTCGGCGTCGCGGGTCATGTCCCACACCGCCGACCAGCACAGCGCCCGGGGCAGCGACTCCGTGAACTTGCCGATGTGGTGCGTGAGCGTCTCCAGCGAGTGCTCGTCCAGCCGGATCTTGCCGTAGGTGAGGTCCTCGTCGTTGACGAGCACCAGCGCGGGGCGGGGACGGCCGACCAGCGCGGGGACGTCGGTCTTGGCGCCCACCACGTCGAGCTCCTCGCGGTGCGTCCGCACCAGCTTGCCGCCGACGAGGTCGTAGAACCCGATGGCCACCCGGTGCGAGCGCAGCGTCGGCCAGTCGGCCGGCGCCTCCTGGGCGATGTGGAACGACGCGATCGCCCCGTCCGGGTCGCTCTCGAAGACCGCCCGCAGCGTGTTGACGCCGGCCGTCTCGAGCCACTCGGCCGTCCACGAGGACAGGTCGCGGCCGGAGGCGGCCTCGAGCTCGACCATGAGGTCCTGCAGGGTCGTGTTGCCCCACTCGTGCTTGCGGAAGTACGTCCTCAGGCCGGCCATGAACGCGTCCTGGCCCACCCAGGCGACGAGCTGCTTGAGCACGGACGCGCCCTTGGCGTACGTGATCCCGTCGAAGTTGACCTTCACGTCCTCCATGTCGCGGATGTCCGCGGCGATGGGGTGGGTGGACGGCAGCTGGTCCTGGCGGTAGGCCCACGTCTTCTCGGTGTTCGCGAAGGTGGTCCAGGCGTTGGTCCAGCGGGTGGCCTCGGCCTGGCAGAGCACCGAGGCGTAGGTCGCGAAGGACTCGTTGAGCCACAGGTCGTCCCACCAGCGCATCGTCACGAGGTCGCCGAACCACATGTGCGCCATCTCGTGCAGGATCGTCTCGGCCCGCCGCTCGTAGGCGGCGTCGGTGACCTTGGACCGGAAGACGTAGTCCTCCAGGAACGTCACCGCCCCGGCGTTCTCCATCGCGCCGGCGTTGAACTCCGGGACGAACAGCTGGTCGTACTTGCCGAACGGGTAGCGGTAGTCGAACTCGCGGTGGAAGAAGTCGAAGCCCTGCTTGGTGACGACGAACATCTCGTCGGCGTCGAGGAACTGGGCGAGCGACCCGCGGCAGTAGATGCCGAGGTCGATCCCGTCGTGGTGATCGTGCACGTGGTGGTAGGGGCCCGCGATGAGCGCGGTGATGTAGGTGGACATCCGGGGCGTCTCGACGAACCGCGTGACGTTGCCGTCCTGCGAGGCGACCGCGCCGTTGGACACGACGGCCCAGTCGCGCGGTGCCGTCACCGTGAAGCGGAACACCGCCTTCAGGTCGGGCTGGTCGAAGCAGCCGTACATCCGGTGCGCCTCGAACGTCTCGAACTGGGTGTAGAGGTAGACGCCGTTGTCGACCGGGTCCACGAACCGGTGCAGGCCCTCGCCGGTGCGCATGTAGCTCATCTCGGCGTCGACCACGAGCTCGTTGGTCTCCGCGAGACCGGTCAGCTGCAGCCGGTTGCCGTCGAAGTCGGTCATCGGCGTGCCGTTGAGCGTGGCGCTGGTCAGGCTGTGCGCCGTCAGGTCGAGCCAGGTGGAGGCGCCGGCGGTGGCGGTGAACCGGACCGTGGTGCGGGAGCGGAACGTCGTGTCACCGGGCTTCTCCCCGGAGCCGTCGGTGAGGTCGAGGTCCACGTCGTAGGACTCGACCGTCAGCAGTCGAGCGCGCGCGGCCGCCTCGTCGCGGTGCAGGTTGTTCTCGCTCATCCGGGCATCTTTCCACGGAGGGAGCCCGGTCCGTCCCGGAAGTTGCACACGCAACCTGGTGGGTACGGTCGAGGGCATGACGAAGGTGGACTTCTGGTTCGACCCGCTCTGCCCCTGGGCGTGGATCACCTCGCGCTGGGTGCTCGAGGTGCAGCAGGTCCGCGACATCGAGGTCACGTGGAACGTGATGTCGCTGGCCGTGCTGAACGAGGGGCGCGACCTGCCCGAGCAGTACCTCGAGATGATGACGAAGGCGTGGGGCCCGGTGCGCGTGGCGATCGCCGCCCGCGCCAAGACCGACGACCTGCTGCCGCTCTACACGGCGCTGGGCAACCGGATCCACCACGAGAAGGTCCCGCTCGACGACCCGCGGCTGCTCACCGACGCCCTCGAGGAGGCGGGCCTGCCGACCGACCTCGCCGAGGCGGCCACCGACCCGTCGTACGACGAGGCGCTGAAGGCCGAGCACCACCGCGGCATGGACGCGGTGGGCATGGAGGTCGGCACCCCGGTGATCCACGTCGACGGCGTCGCCTTCTTCGGGCCGGTGCTGAGCCGCATCCCGCGCGGCGAGGAGGCCGGCAAGGTCTGGGACGGCGCCCGGCTGCTCGCGGGCTTCCCGCACTTCTTCGAGCTCAAGCGGACCCGCACCGAGGGACCCCAGTTCGACTGACCGGCTGCGCGCCGGCGTGATCGGCGTCACACTGCTCCGCATGGGCAGCTACTGGTCGATCGAGGAGTGCGGCTGGGTGGAGCACACGTCCGCCCCTGAGCCGGAGGCGGTCGTCGTGGCCCCGGAGCAGCGCGTCCCCGACGAGGAGCCGGTCCTCACGACCTAG
>CAMLIA010000153.1 GCA_946479905.1 uncultured Frankiales bacterium
GTCAGGCGCGCTCGATGAAGGCCTTCTGCTCCGCGCGGTGGATCGCGTCGACGGCCTCCCTCAGTCCCGGGTGCTCGGCGAGGTCGGGGTCGCGCTCGACGATGTCGACGGCGCGGGCCCGGGACTCCTCGATCACGGCGAGGTCCGCGAGCCGCAGGAACCGCAGCGACGACCGCTTCCCCGACTGGTCGGTGCCGAGCACGTCGCCCTCCTGGCGGACCTCGAGGTCGAGCTGGCTGAGCTCGAACCCATCGGTGGTGGCGGCGACCTTCGCCAACCGCTCGAAGGTGGGCGTCCCGGGCGGGGCCTCGGTGACGAGGTAGCACGTGCCGGCGTGCTCGCCCCGGCCGATCCGGCCGCGGAGCTGGTGCAGCTGGCTGATGCCGAACCGGTCCGCGTCCAGCACGACCATGACCGTCGCGTTGGGCACGTCGACGCCGACCTCGATGACGGTCGTGGACACGAGGACCTCGATGTCGCCCAGGGCGAAGCGGCCCATGACGTCGTCCTTCTCGTCACTGCTCATCCGCCCGTGCAGGGCTTCGCTGCGCAGTCCCGGCAGGTAGTGCTCGCGCAGGCCCTTCAGCACGTCGACGACGGCCAGCGGCGGCCGTTGCCCGTCGTCGGCCTTGACGGGTTCCTCGTCCCCGATCCGGGGGCAGACGACGAAGGCCTGCCGACCCGCGCGGGCTTCGGCGGTGATGAGCTCCATGGCCTCGCGGAAGCCCTCGGACCTGTTGCGCACCAGCTTGGTCGTGATCGGTGACCGACCCCGGGGCAGCTCCCGCAGCGTGGAGACCTCGAGGTCACCGAACACCGTCATCGCCACGGTCCGCGGGATGGGCGTGGCCGTCATGACGAGCACGTGCGGGTGCTTTCCCTTGGCCCGCAGGGCCTCGCGCTGCTCGACGCCGAACCTGTGCTGCTCGTCGACGACGACGAGCCCGAGGTCGCGGAAGTCGACGCCCTCGCTGAGCAGCGCGTGCGTGCCGACGACGATGCCGGCGTCACCGGAGGAGATCTCCGCGAGCGCCCGCTTGCGGGCCGCGCCCTGGACCGACCCCGTCAGCAGGGTGACGCGGGTCGCCACGTCCGGGCTGCCCAGCTCCCCGGCCGTCGCGAGCGGACCGAGCAGGGCGCGCAGCGACCGGGCATGCTGCTGGGCGAGGACCTCGGTGGGGGCGAGGAGCGCGGCCTGTCCGCCGGAGTCGACGACGGTGAGCATCGCGCGCAGCGCCACCACCGTCTTGCCCGAACCGACCTCTCCCTGCAGCAGCCGGTGCATCGGGTGCGGCCGGGCGAGCTCGGTGCTCAGCACCTTGCCGACCTGGTCCTGCCCGTCGGTGAGGACCCAGGGGCACGAGGCGTCGAACAGGTCCAGGACGCCGCCGAGCATGCCGCCCCTGGCCGTGCCGCCCTGCTGCTCGAGCGCCTTGCGCCGGCGGGCGAGGATCACCTGCAGCACGAAGGCCTCGTCCCAGCGCAGCCGGTTGTGGGCCAGGGCGACGTCCGTCAGGTCCTGCGGACGGTGCACCGTCTCGAGGGCCTCCCGCAGCTCCATGAGCCGGTGCTCGACCCGCAGCATGTCCGGCAGCGGGTCCTGGTCGAGGTCGGCCTGCGGCAGCACGATGTCGACGCACTTGGCGATGGCGATCGTGTCGATGCCCGCCGAGGCCGGGTAGATGGGCAGGATCTTGCCCGCCCGCTCGAACGCCTCCTGGTCGCTGCCGAGGAACACCTGCGGGTGGGTCAGCTGCCGCTGGCCGCGGAACTCGCTGATGACGCCGGCGAACAGGTGCTCGCTGCCGACCTTGAGCCGCTCGGTCTGCCAGGTCGCCGTACGACCGAAGAACGCCAGCTCCAAGGTGCCCGTGCCGTCGGTGACCACCACCTTGCCGAGCATCTTGCCGTTGCGGGCCTTGTGCGCACTGCTCGACTTCACCCTCGCCAGCACGGTGACGTGGTCGCCGACCTCGAGCTCCCCGAGCGGGGTCAGGGCGCCGTGCTGGAAGTACCGGAAGGGGTAGTGGTGCAGCAGGTCACCGACGGTGCGCAGGGACAGGTGGTTCTCCAGCGCCTGCGCCGTCTTGTCGCCCAGCGCCTTCACCAGCGGGGTGTCGAGCCTCATCCGGTGCTCACTCCACGCCCAGCAGCAACGGGTAGTGCGGCTGGTCGCCCTGCAGGATCACGACCTCCAGGCTGGGGTCGACGTCCGACAGCCACGCGGCCAGCCGGTCGCCCGCCCCCGGGTCGGCGCAGGACCCGACGACCACCGTCGCCAGCTCGCCCCCGGGAGCGAGCAGCCGGCGCAGCAGCTCCTGCGCGACCGCGTCGACGTCCTTGCCGAGGCACGCGACGGTGCCGTCGAGCAGGCCCAGCACGTCCCCGGCCTCGCACCGTCCGGCGGCGGTCTCGGCGGCCCGGACCGCAGTCGTGACCTCGGCCCACCGGGTGGCCTCGGCGGCGGCCACCATGGCGGCGACGTCGGCGTCGAAGGGCCGGTCGGTGTCGGCGACGCTCGCCGCGGCGAGTCCCTGGACCACCGAGCGGCTGGGCAGGACCGCGACCCTCCTGCCCTCCAGGCCGGCCTGCTCGGCGGCCGCCTGCGCCACGGCGTGCACGTTCTTGTCGTTGGGCAGCAGCACGGCCTCGCGTGCCGTGCCGAGAGCGTCGAGCAGCTCACGGGTGGAGGGGTTCGCCGTCGGACCGCCCTCGACGACGACGGCGCCGAGCTCGGTGAAGGCCTTGGTCAGTCCCACCCCACTGGCGACGGCGACGAGGACGCGGCCCGCGACCGGCCGGGCGGCGACCTGGTCGGCGAAGCGCGTCACCGTGACCTGGAAGGGCCGGCCGGCGTCGATGCCTGCCTCGACCGCCGCGCCCACGTCGTTGACGTGCACGTGCACGTTGAACAAGCCGTCGCCCCCGACCACGACGAGGGAGTCGCCCAGTGCGCCGAGCGTCGTCCTGAGCTGCTGCACCGAGGCGTCCGTGGCGTCCCGCAGCAGGTACTGCACCTCGTACCCGAACTCCTCGCTGCCCGTCTCGCGGGCCACTGGCGACGTCAGCGGCACCCGCGGGACGACGAGGGCCGGCGCCGCGGCCACCCGCTCGCCCGTGACCACGTGCTCCAGGGCCTCGAGCAGGACGCACCAGCCCCGTCCGCCCGCGTCGACGACTCCCGCCGACCGGAGCGCCGGCAGCAGGTCGGGGGTGCGCTCCAAGGCCTCTGCTGCCGCCTGCCGGGCACTGCGCACCACCGCCGCCAGGTCCGCGCCGCGCGCCGCCTGCGCCGCCTCACGCGCCACCGTGAGGACGGTGCCCTCCACCGGGGACGCCACGGCGGCGTAGGCGCTCTCGGCGCTGCGCAGCAGCGCGGTGCGCAGCTGGTCCGCGCCCACCGGCTCGGTCAGCGCCTCACCCAGCCCGCGCAGCAGCTGGCTGAGGATCACCCCCGAGTTGCCGCGGGCACCCATCAGCGAGCCGTGCACGAGCGCCCGGACGGTCGGGAGCATCCCGGCAGGGGCCTGCTGCACCGCCTCGACGGCGGCTGCCATCGTCAGCTGGAGGTTGGTGCCCGTGTCGCCGTCCGGGACCGGGTAGACGTTGAGGTCGTCGATCTCCTGCCGGGCGGCGGTCAGCGCCTCGAGGCCGGCGGTGCACCACTGCCGCAGCGCAGCGGCGTCGAGCACCTGCAGCAAGGGGCACTCCTCGGGCTTCTCGCGGTCTTGGGAGGAGGTTAGCCCGGCTGCTATCGTGTTCGGGTTGCCCAGCGGTGCTGGGTGTGGACGTTCGATACCGATCTTCTCAGGAGTTCTACCGTGGCTGCGACCTGCGACGTCTGTGGCAAGGGACCCGGCTTCGGCATGTCCGTCAGCCACTCGCACCGGCGCACCCGCCGCAAGTGGCTCCCGAACATCCAGACCGTGCGTGTTGCTGCCGGCGGCGGCAACACCAAGAAGGTCAACGCCTGCACGTCCTGCATCAAGGCGCAGAAGGTCGTTCCCGGCGCCTGACGCCCCGACGGGCTGAGGCACGGGTGACCCAGGTCACCCGAAACCCTGTTGCACAGGGGCTGGTTTGTGTACCTTCCGGCTCAGTCGATCGTGCACGCCCGCGTGGACGTACCGCGGGCCCCGTTCCGGCAGCAGTCTCGAAACGAGCCCGCGGGACTCGGCGTACGCAAGACGTGCGACGCCGTCCTTGCAAGAGAGAGACAGGCACATGGCACAGGGTTCGGTGAAGTGGTTCAACGCTGAGAAGGGCTTCGGCTTCATCGCCGTGGACGGTGGCGGGGCTGACGTCTTCGTCCACTACTCGGCGATCCAGTCGGACGGCTACCGCTCGCTCGACGAGGGTCAGCGCGTGGAGTTCGAGATCACCCAGGGCCAGAAGGGCCCGCAGGCCGACCAGGTGCGTGCCATCTAGCCCGCTCCGAGACACCGCTCGTCCGGCAGGCCCGGTCCCCTCGGGACCGGGCCTGTCGTCGGCTACGGGCGCACCGGCCCCGAGCCCGCCCCGAGCGGGTAGCCGCGCCGCAGCGCCTCCGTGACGAAGGCCTTGGCCGCCCGCGCCGCCGCCGGGACGTCCGCACCCAGGGCGAGGTGCGCCGCGAGCGCTGAGGCGAGCACGCACCCCGTGCCGTGCGTGTGCCGGGTGTCGATGCGGTCGCCCTCGAGGAGCACGGCCTCCCGCCCGTCGTACAGCAGGTCGGTGGGCCGGCCGCGCAGGTGCCCGCCCTTCACCAGCACCCACGCCGGCCCCAGGGCGTGCACGGCCCGAGCCCCGTCGAGCAGGCTGCCCTCGTCCTCGACGAGGACCCCGGTCAGGGCCGCGACCTCGGCGAGGTTCGGCGTCACGACGAGCGCCAGGGGCAGCAGCCGGGACCGCATCAGCTCCAGCGCCTCCGGCGCGAGCAGCGGGTGGCCGGTGCTGCTCACCCCCACCGGGTCCACGACGAGCGGCTCGTCGCCGAGGGCCTCCACCACTGCGAGCACGGCCTCGGGGCTGGACAGCATCCCCGTCTTCACGGCGTCGGCACCCAGGTCGGACAGCACAGCCGCGAGCTGGGCGCGGATGCTGCCGGCGGGTACGTCGTGGATGTCCGTCACGGCGACGGAGCTCTGCGCCGTGACCGCCGTGACGACGGTGCTGCCGTGCACGCCCAGGGCGTGCAGCGTCTTCAGGTCCGCCTGGATGCCGGCGCCACCACCGGAGTCGCTGCCGCCGACGACGAGCACCCGCTTCACGCGTAGTGGTCCCAACCGCCGGTGACCTGCGCGCCGTCGAGGGTGACGCCCTCGCCGGCCAGCACCCGTCCGATCACGCGGCAGCCGGGCACCGGTGCGGCAACGGTGGCGACCAGGGCGTGGTCCTCGCCTCCGGTCAGCACGTCGTCGAGACCGACCGCGTCGTCGTGCAGGAGCGCGGCCTCGAGGTCGATGCGCACCCCGCTGGCCTCCGCGAGGTGCCCGACGTCGGCGACGAGGCCGTCGCTCACGTCGCACATCGAGGTGGCTCCGGCGGCGGCGAGCAGCGGCCCCGCGGCATAGGGCGGCTGGGGGCGTCGGTGGGCGTCGACGAGGGGACCGGTCCGGACGCCCTCCTGCAGCTGCCGGAGACCGGCAGCGCTGTGCCCGAGCCGGCCGGCGACGACGACCAGGTCGCCAGGGCGCGCGCCGGCGCGGGTCACCCAGCGCTCGACGCGGCCGAGGGCCGTGACGCTCACGACCACCTGCGCGGCCCGCACGACGTCACCGCCGACGACCGCAGCTCCCACCAGCTCGCACTCGTCGCGGAGGCCGTCAGCGAGGTCGAGGGCCCACTGCAGGGGCAGGTCAGCGGGCGCGGCGAGCCCGACGAGCAGCGCCGTGCCCACACCCCCCATGGCGGCGACGTCGGCGAGGTTGGCGGCGGCGGCCTTGCGGCCCACGTCGTACCCGGAGGACCAGGCGCGATGGAAGTGCACGTCCTCCACGAGCACGTCGGTGGTGGCGACCACCCGGCCGTCCGGTACGGCGAGCACAGCCGCGTCGTCACCGGGGCCGACGAGCACGGCCGCGGTCGTCGGCAGCCGCGCGATGACTGCGGCGATGAGCCCGAACTCGCCCACGTCCCGTGCGGTAGCGTCGCCCACGCCGAGCAGCCTTCCAGAAAGAGGTTCCCCGCCGTGGTCCAGGCCTACATCCTCATCCAGACCGAGGTCGGCAAGGCAGCCGCTGTGGCCGAGGCCATCGCGAAGCTCGACGGCGTGGCCCAGGCCGAGGACGTGACCGGCCCCTACGACGTGATCGTGCGGGCCGAGGCCAAGACCGTCGACGAGCTCGGCAAGCTCGTGGTCGCCCGCATCCAGGGCGTGGACGGCATCACGCGCACGCTCACGTGCCCCGTCGTCCACCTGTAGGCCTCGTCGCGCTCGTCCTCGTCGGCGCGTGCCAGAGCGCTGCGCCCCCGAGTGACGCCGTCCCCGTCCCAGCGGTCAACGGCCTCTCGACGGCGACCCTGCTCTCCTGCGGCGACCTGAAGGGGCAGCTGCCGAAGCAGCTCGCGAGCGGCGTCGACAAGCGGCCGGCAGTTCCCACGTCCGCCACGACGACCGCCTACGGGACCGATCCCGCCATCCGGCTCCGGTGCGGCGTGCGGGCGGGCAGCGTCACGGACGAGCCGTACACGTTCGACGGGGTCCAGTGGGCGATGCACGACACGGGTGCCTCCCGGACGTGGACGACGCGCGGGCTCAAGGTGAACCTGTCGGTCGAGATCCCCGACCACTTCGAGGCGCAGGCCGAGCTGCTCGGGGCGATGGCCAAGGCCATCCACTCCGCGCTCGACCGCTGACGGGACCCTCAGGGCTCCCCGAGCGCCTGCAGCAGGTCGGCCACGAGGTCCTCCGGGTCCTCCAGCCCGATGCTGACGCGGACCGCCCCGGGCAGGATGCCGGCCGCGGCCAGGGTCCGGTCGTCCATCGCGAGGTGGGTCGTGGTCGGGACGTGCACGGCCTTGCTCGTCGTGCCACCGAGCGACGTGGCCCGCTTGACGAGCTGGAGCCGGTCGACCATCGCCATGCCCTCGGCGCGGCCGCCGCGCGGGGCGACGGTGACCACCGCGCCGTACATGCCTGGGGCGAAGAGCCTGGTGGCGAGGTCGTGGTCGCGGTGCGCCGGAAGGCTCGGGTGGTCGACCCTCGCCACGCGCGGGTCGGCGCTCAGGGCGTCCGCCACGATCGCCGCAGTCGTGCACTGCCGGGTCATGCGCAGCGGCAGGGTGGCCAGTCCGCGTGACATCAGGGCGGCTTCGTCAGGCGCCAGCCCCGCGCCGGTGTCGACCCGGACACCGCGGATCTCGGCGAGCAGCGCAGCATGACCCACCACGACCCCACCGGTGGCGTCGGAGTGGCCCCCGAGGTACTTGGTGGCGGAGTGCACCACCAGGTCGACGCCGTGCTGCATCGGCCGGCACACCACCGGGCTGGCGAACGTCGCGTCCACCGCCAGCGGGATGCTCGCCTCGGCAGCCACCCCGGCCAGGGCGGGCAGGTCGGCGACGGTCATCGAGGGGTTCGCGAGCACCTCCGCCCAGATCAGCGAGGTCTCCGGCCTGATCGCTGCCCGGACCGCGTCCACGTCCGTGCCGTCGACGAACGTCGTCTCGATGCCGAAGCGCGACAGCTGCCGGGTCAGCAGGGCCCAGGTGCCGCCGTACACCTCCTGCGGCGCGACGACGTGAGAACCGCTGCTGCACAAGGCGAGGAACGTGCAGGTGATCGCACCCATGCCGCTGCCGAAGGCCTGACCCACCGCGGCGCCGCTGGGGTCCTCCAGGTAGGCGACGGTGTCGGCGAAGGCCTGGCTCGTCGGGTTGTCGGTGCGGCTGTAGGTCCAGCCGCTCTCCTTGCCGGCGAACACGTCGGCCATCTGCTGGGCGCTGTCCAGGACGAACGTCGAGGTGCGGTAGACGGGCGGCGTGAGCGGCTGCTGGGTCACGGCCCGGCGCTCAGGGCCGTGGACCGCCCGGGTGGCGTCGCCGGTCATTCGCTCTTGGTGTCCCTGCCCATGAGGCTGCGCACCATGTCGGCCGGTGTCAGGCCCTCGTGGACCAGCCCGACGACGTGCGCCGTGATGGGCATGTCGACGTCGTGCTTCCTGGCCAGCCCCAGGATCGACTCGCAGCTCTTCACGCCCTCGGCGGTCTGCATCTTCTGCGCGAGCAGCTCCTGCATGGTCTGGCCCCTGCCCAGCTTCTCGCCGAACGTGCGGTTGCGGGACAACGGGCTGGAGCAGGTGGCGACGAGGTCGCCCAGGCCGGCGAGCCCGCTGAAGGTCATGGGGTCGGCGCCCAGCGCCGCTCCCAGCCGCGCGGTCTCCGCGAGCCCGCGGGTGATGAGCGACGCCTTCGTGTTGTCCCCGAACCCCATGCCCTCGGCCATGCCGACGGCCAGGGCGATGACGTTCTTGACCGCACCGCCGAGCTCGCAGCCCACGACGTCGCTGTTCGTGTACGGCCTGAAGTACCTCGTCAGGCAGGCCGCCTGCAACCGCTCCGCGACCGCGAGGTCGGTGCAGGCCACCACCGACGCGGCCGGCTGCCCGCTCGCGATCTCCTTCGCGAGGTTGGGCCCGGACACCACCGCCACGCGGTCGTCCGGGACGTCCGCCACCTCGCGGATCACCTCGCTCATCCGCTTCGTCGTCCCGAGCTCCACGCCCTTCATGAGGCTGACGAGGACGCTGCTCGGCGGGATCGCGTCAGCCACCAGGGCGAGGTTGTCGCGAAGGCTCTGGCTGGGCACGGCGAGGACGACGAAGTCCGCGCCGGCGACGCAGGCGCGTGCGTCGTCGGTGGCGCTGATGTTGTCGGGCAGCACGATGCCCGGGAGGTAGTCGGGGTTCTCGTGCGTGCGGTTGACCGCGTCGGCGAGCTCCCGGCGTCGTGCCCACAGCTCGACGTCGGACCCGGCGTCGGCGAGGACCTTCGCGAAGGCCGTCCCCCAGGAGCCCGTCCCGAGCACGGCGACCCGCGTCACGCTGACTCCTTCTGCACCGGGACGAAGACCTCGGCAGGTGCCGTCTCGCCGCGGATGCCCTCGAGCATCTCGCGGATCGCCGTCATGATGCGGTCGGTCGCCTCGTGCAGGACCTCGCTGGTGAGCTCCTTGCCGCGGAAGGGCTCGAGGTCGACGGGCGGGCCGGCCTGCACGACGACCTCGTGCCGGGGCAGCAGGTGGAGCCCCTTCGTCCGGTAGGAGTCGTGGATCGCCTGGGCCCCCCACTGCGCCACGGGGATGACCGGCGCGCCGCTGAGCAGCGCGAGCCGTGCGACGCCGGTGCGGGCCGCCATCGGCCACTTGCCCGGATCACGGGTCACGGTGCCCTCCGGGTAGATGGCGATCAGCTCACCGTCGCGCAGGGCGTCCACGGCGTCCTTGAGGGCTGCCGAGGCGTCGGCGGTGTTGCGGTGCACCGGGATCTGCTTCGCCCCGCGCATGGTCCGTCCGACCAGGCCGTTGCCCTTGAACAGGCTGGCCTTGGCGAGGTAGCGCGGCAGCCGCTTGGTGCTGAACAGGACGGCATCGGCGAAGACCACCGGGTCGACGTAGGAGATGTGGTTGACCGCGAGGATCACGCCGCCTCGGGCGGGCACGTTCTCGAAGCCCGACCAGCGTCGCTTGGTCAGGAGCAGCAGCACCGGCTTGAGGATGACGACCGCCAGCCGGTACCAGAAGCCGATCCGACCGAGTCGCACCCTGCCAGCCTCCTTCTCCTCGTCGCACCTGTCGAGGAGCCTGCCAGACTCTCGGCTCGTGACCGTGCAACGGGGTGTCGGCGAGGAGGTGGAGTGGGGTGTCGTCGTCCCGGTGAAGCGGCTCGACATCGCCAAGTCCAGGCTCGCCACCTTCGGCGACGCGCACCGCAAGGAGCTCGCGCTGGCCTTCGCGGCCGACGTCGTGCTGGCTGCCGCGATGGTGGCCACCGTGCTGGTCGTCACCGACGACCCTGTCGCAGCGGACGTGCTCGCCCGGCTGGGCGCGCGGGTCGAGCCGGACGACCCGGACGCAGGTCTCAACCCGGCTCTCGAGCACGGCGTGGAGCTGCTCCGCGAGGCCTCCCCCGCCCTGGCCGTCGCCACCGTGTCCGCCGACCTCCCGTCGTTGCTGGCACCCGATCTGGCAGCCGTGCTGGGACGCGTCCCGCTGCACGGCAGGGGCTTCGTCGCCGATCTCACCGGCACCGGGACGACGCTGCTCGCCGCCGGACCCCAGGTCCGGCTCGCGCCCTCGTACGGGCCGGCGTCCCGGGAGCGGCACCTCGCCTCCGGGGCCGTCGAGCTGGCCGCGCCGGAGTCGCTGCGCCGCGACGTCGACACCCCGGAGGACCTCGAGCACGCCGTGGCGCTGGGCGTAGGGCCGCACACGCTGGCGGCGCTGCGGGGGATCTGGTGACGCAGGCCACCGTCAGGACGTGGGACGACGGCTCCGGCGGCAGCGTCTTCCTCGACGACGGCACGGTGGTCCCGGTCCCCCGCGAGGCCCTGGAGGGCAGCGTGTTCCGCTTCCTGCGACCCGGCCAGCGGGTCCGCCTCGAGCTCGTCGACGGCGTGGTGACCGGCGTCGACCTGCCCTGAGCACGACGAAGGCCCCGGCAGAGCCGGGGCCTTCGTTCGCAGAGAGGGTGCTACCTCTTGGTGGCCTTCTTGGCAGGAGCCTTCTTGGCAGCGGCCTTCTTGGCAGGAGCCTTCTT
>CAMLIA010000154.1 GCA_946479905.1 uncultured Frankiales bacterium
TGAACGACCGGTTGCGGCTTCCTGCCGGAGCATCGGTGGAGGCACCGCACGGGACGACGATCGTCGCCGTGACGCACACCGGCGGTGTGGTCATGGCAGGCGACCGGCGCGCGACGATGGGCAACGTCATCGCGCAGCGCGACATCGAGAAGGTCTTCCCGGCCGACGAGTACTCCTGCGTCGGCATCGCCGGCACGGCGGGGCTCGCGATCGAGATGGTGCGGCTGTTCCAGGTGGAGCTCGAGCACTACGAGAAGCTCGAGGGCAGCACCATGAGCCTGGACGGCAAGGCCAACCGGCTGTCCAACATGATCCGGAGCAACCTCGGGATGGCCATGCAGGGCCTCGCCGTGGTGCCGCTGTTCGCGGGCTACGACCTCGAGCAGAGCATCGGCCGGATCTTCAGCTACGACGTCACGGGCGGCCGGTACGAGGAGCACAGCTTCCACAGCGTCGGCAGCGGCTCGGTGTTCGCCCGCGGGGCGCTGAAGAAGAAGTACCGCGAGGACGCGACCGAGGCGGACGCGATCCGGATGGCGGTCGACGCGCTCTACGACGCGGCGGACGACGACAGCGCGACAGGCGGTCCGGACCTCGCGCGCCGGATCTTCCCCGTGGTGATGTCGGTGACGGCGGACGGTCTGCGCAGGGTCCCCGAGCCCGAGGTGACGACGGTGGTCGAGGCGATCGTCGCCGAGCGCATGATGCGTCCGGGAGGCTGAGCAGATGAGCACGCCCTTCTACGTCAGTCCCGAGCAGGTCATGCGGGACAAGAGCGACTACGCCCGCAAGGGCATCGCCCGCGGTCGCTCGGTCCTGGTGATGACCTACGCCGACGGCATCCTGCTCTGCGGGGAGAACCCCAACAAGGCGCTGCACAAGATCAGCGAGATCTACGACCGGATCGCCTTCGCCGCGGTCGGGAAGTACAACGAGTTCGAGAACCTGCGGGTCGCCGGCGTCCGGTACGCCGATTTCACCGGCTACCGGTACGACCGCAGCGACGTCACGAGCCGCGGCCTCGCCAACGCCTACGCCCAGCAGCTCGGCGCCATCTTCACCGAGGCGGGCAAGCCGTTCGAGGTGGAGCTGACCGTCGCGGAGGTCGGCGCCACCGTGGCCGACGACCAGCTCTACCGGCTCACCTTCGACGGCATGGTCCAGGAGGAGCACGGCTTCATCGTCATGGGCGGCACGGCCGAGCCGATCGCGGCGGTCCTGCGGGAGGAGCACGACCCCGACGCCGACCTCGACAGCGCCGTCCGGCTCGCCCTGAAGGCGCTGTCCACACCTGCCGAGGGCGCGGAGCGGCGCGAGATCCCCGTGAACGCCATCGAGGCCGCCGTCCTCGACCGCACCCGGCCCCGAAGGGCCTTCAAGCGCCTGACCGCCGAGCGGCTCGGCACCATCCTCGGAGAGACCGCCACGTGAAGCGCACCCTGATCCTGGCCGCCCTCCTCACCGCCGCGGTGACGGGCTGCAGCGGCAGCAGCGACAGCGCCGTGGGGGAGCAGCCGACGCCGACGCCCACGCCCAGCCCGACGGCGACCGCCGCACGGTTGTGCCCGACGCCTGGGCCGGCGACGGACATGACGCAGAAGCCGACGTACGCGATCCCGACGGCACCCGCTCCCGCGGAGACCACGACCAAGGACATCGTCGTCGGCACGGGGGAGCCGGCCAAGCGCGGCCAGAGCGTCACCGTGAAGTACGTCGGGGTCAACTACAAGACCGGTGAGGAGTTCGACTCCTCGTGGAAGGTCAGCTGCGACAACACGTTCGCCTTCGACATCGGCGGCAACGTCATCCCGGGGTTCAGCAAGGGGGTCACCGGCATGAAGGTCGGCGGCCGCCGGCTGGTCGTCATCCCTCCCAAGGACGGGTACGGCGACCAGGGCCCCGTGCCTGGTGGCACGCTCGCCTTCCTCATCGACCTGGTCGCGATCGGCTGACGATCACGGGTGGTGCCCGATGATCCGAACGGGCCATACCGTGCACCACGAGGATCGAACAACGTGTCAGTCGACAGAGCGTTGACCCGCACGGTCCTCACCGGTCCCACACCAGGGACACGGAGGAAATCGGTCGCCTGACCGTGCGTCGAGCCAATGGCGAGCCCACCAGTCGGAATGAGCGCCTCCACCCTCGGAGCGCTCGCGACCTAGGGGGCTTCACGCTCGTGGGAACCACTCGACTGCCGCGTCGCGGCACCCTCCTCGTCGGGGCGGCCGGTGCGCTGCTGATCGGCAACGCCGGCCTGGCGCTCGCCGTCACCACCAGCGACGACCTGACGGCGTCCGTGGCGAAGCCGAAGGTGACGATCTGCCACGGCACCAACGCCGAGCCCAACCCGTACGTCCTGGAGCAGCCCGCCAGGGACGGCGACGTCGCCGGCCACGCCTTCCACACCGGTCCGGTGTGGGCGCCGGGCGCAAAGGCGGCCGGCATCGTCTGGGGCGACATCATCCCGCCCTTCGACTACCCGGACGGCAACGGCGGCACAGCCCACTTCCCGGGGCTCAACTGGCCGGCCGGCCAGGCGATCTACAACAACGGGTGCAACCTGCCCGGCACGCAGCCCTCGCCGACCCCGACCGCCACGGTGACGGCCACCGCGACGGCCACCGCGACGGCCACCGCCACCGCCACGGCAACAGCCACGGCCACGGCCACGGCCACGGCCACGGCGACCGCCACCGCGACGAGCACCACCTCCCCGACCCCTGAGGGCACCGTCGAGCCGACCTCGGCGACGTCACCCACCACCGAGCCGACCACGGGTGGTGGCGGGACGATCGTCATCCCGTCCGACAGCCCCAGCCCGGCGCCGTTCACCGGCGGTGGCGGCACCATCGTGACGCTGCCCTTCACCGGTGTCCCGACCGGCCTGCTGGCCAGCGTCTCCGCGGGCCTGCTGGCTCTCGGCTGCTGGCTGACCTACGCCGGCCGCCGCCGCAGCGCCTAGCCGCTCGCCATGAGCGACCGCGTCCGCCCGTGCAGCACGCCGGGCGGACGCGGCCATGTCGGCCCCTGCTGCGCCACCACCCTGTAGCGTCCGAGCCGTGGAGCGTCGGATCTACGGCATCGAGAACGAGTACGGCGTCACGTGCACGTTCCGGGGGCAGCGCCGGCTCAGCCCCGACGAGGTCGCGCGCTACCTGTTCCGACGCGTCGTGAGCTGGGGCCGCAGCTCGAACGTCTTCCTCCGCAACGGGGCGCGGCTCTACCTCGACGTCGGCAGCCACCCGGAGTACGCCACCCCCGAGTGCGACTCGGTGATCGACCTGGTCACGCACGACAAGGCGGGGGAGCGGATCCTCGAGGGGCTGCTCGTGGATGCCGAGCGGCGGTTGCGCGAGGAGGGCATCGCCGGGGACATCTACCTGTTCAAGAACAACACCGACTCGGCGGGCAACTCCTACGGCTGCCACGAGAACTACCTCGTGGGCCGGCACGGGGAGTTCACGCGGCTCGCCGACGTGCTCATCCCGTTCCTCGTCACCCGCCAGATCATCTGCGGTGCCGGCAAGGTGCTGCAGACCCCGCGCGGTGCGGTCTTCTGCGTCAGCCAGCGCGCCGAGCACATCTGGGAGGGCGTGAGCTCCGCGACCACCCGCTCCCGCCCCATCATCAACACCCGCGACGAGCCGCACGCCGACGCCGAGCGGTTCCGCCGGCTGCACGTCATCGTCGGCGACAGCAACATGTCGGAGACGACGACCCTGCTGAAGGTCGGCACGACCGACCTGGTGCTGCGCATGATCGAGGCCGGCGTCGTGATGCGCGACCTCACCCTCGAGAACCCGATCCGGGCCATCCGCGAGGTCAGCCACGACCTGACCGGGCAGAAGAAGGTCAAGCTGGCCAACGGCCGTGAGGCCTCGGCGCTGGAGATCCAGCGGGAGTACTACAACAAGGCCGAGGACTTCGTCGCCCGCCGCGGCAGCGACGACCTCGTCAAGCGGGTCCTCGAGCTCTGGGACCGGACCCTGACGGCCATCGAGACCCAGGACCTCAGCCTCGTGGAGCGCGAGATCGACTGGGTCATCAAGCACCAGCTCATCGAGCGCTACCGCGGCAAGCACGACCTCGCGCTGTCCAGCCCACGGGTCGCCCAGCTCGACCTCGCCTACCACGACGTCAACCGCAACCGCGGGCTCTACTACCTGCTCGAGCGCAAGGGGATGGTCGACCGCGCCACGAGCGACCTGCTGACGTTCGAGGCGAAGTCGGTGCCGCCGCAGACGACCCGGGCACGGCTGCGCGGGGAGTTCATCGCGAAGGCGCAGGAGAAGCGCCGCGACTTCACGGTCGACTGGGTGCACCTCAAGCTCAACGACCAGGCCCAGCGGACCGTCCTGTGCAAGGACCCCTTCCGGTCCGTCGACGACCGCGTCGACAAGCTCATCGCCTCGATGTGATTGGCTGCGGCCCATGGAGAAGCCGCAGATCACCATCCCGGACGGGCCGCCGCCCGCCGACCTCGTCGTCGAGGACCTCACCGAGGGCAGCGGGCCGGAGGCGGTGAGCGGCACGCGTTGCACGATGCAGTACGTCGGCCACTCCTGGTCCACCGGCAAGCAGTTCGACGCGAGCTGGGACCGGGGCGAGCCGTTCAGCTTCCAGCTCGGTGCCGGGATGGTCATCGGCGGCTGGGACCAGGGGGTCGCCGGGATGAAGGTCGGCGGCCGGCGTCGGCTGACGATCCCGCCGCACCTGGGCTACGGCGCGCGCGGCGCCGGCGGCGCGATCGGCCCGAACGAGACCCTCGTGTTCGTGGTGGACCTGCTGAGCGTCTCCTAGCTCGACTAACGTCCTCGCCGTGGCGGCGAAGAAGACGGAGCGGTTGCTGAACCTGGTCATCTGCCTGCTCGCGACCCGTCGCTACCTGACGGTCCAGCAGATCCGCGAGGCGGTGCCGGGGTACAGCCAGGACAGCGGGGCCGACAACGAGGAGGCCTTCCGCCGGATGTTCGAGCGGGACAAGGAGGAGCTCCGCGAGCTCGGCGTCCCGCTCGAGACCGGGTCGAACTCGCACTGGGACGACGAGGTCGGCTACCGGATCGCGCGCCGCGACTACGAGCTCCCCGAGATCGTGCTGGAACCGGACGAGGCCGCGGCGCTCGGGCTGGCTGCCCGGCTCTGGCAGTCGGCCCCGCTGGCCGGCGCCACCGGCTCGGCACTGCTGAAGCTGCGCGCGGCCGGCATCGAGACACCGGAGAGCGCCACCGGCCTCGAGCCCCGCATCGGCGCGAGCGAGCCCGCGTTCGAGGGGGTGCTCGCCGCGGCGACCCACGGGCGCCGGCTGCGCTTCCGCTACCGCACCGCCGGCCGTCCCACCGACGAGGACCGCCACGTCGAGCCGTGGGGGGTCGTGTCCTGGCGCGGCCGCTGGTACCTGGTCGCCCACGACCTCCTCCGGGAGGCGCCCCGGGTCTTCCGGCTGTCGCGGATCGTGGGGGACGTGAAGGCCGAGGGGCCGGAGGGCGCCGTCGAGGTGCCCGAGGGCGTCGACCTGCGCGCGATGGTGGTGCGCGAGGCCGCGGAGATGCAGCCGCAGCAGACGGCACAGGTCCGGGTGCGCAGTGGCAGCTGCTGGGAGCTGCGCCGGTCGGCCACGACGGTCACGCCCGACGAGCCGGGCTGGGACGTCGTCGAGCTCGGGTTCTCCGACACCGGCCGCTTCGCCGACCGGATCGCCGGCTACGGCGCGGACGCCGTGGTCGTGTCGCCCCAGGAGGCTCGCGACGCCGTGATCGAGCGGCTCACCGCCCTGGCGTCCGGGGAGCGGGTGACCGCGTGAGCGGCACCCTCGAGCAGCTGCCACGGCTGCTGGCCCTCGTCCCGTACCTGCTCGCCCGGCCGGGCGTGCCGTTCGCCACCGCGGCGGCCGACTTCGGTGTGACGGAGGAGCGGCTGCGCAAGGACCTCAACCTGCTCTGGCTCTGCGGCCTGCCCGGTCACTACCCCGGCGACCTCATCGAGATCGAGTTCGAGGGCGACACCATCACGCTGTCGGACGCGCAGGGCGTCGACCGGCCGCTGCGGCTGACCGTGGACGAGGCGCTCGCGCTGGTCGTCGCGCTCCGCACCCTCGCCGAGACGCCCGGCCTCGCCGACCCGGACCCGGTGCTGCGCGCCCTGGCGAAGGTCGAGGCCGCGGCAGGGAGCGCAGCCGCCCCCGCCGAGCGGGTCGAGGTCGCGCTGGTCGGCGCCGACGCGGCCGACGACGGCGTGCTGCCCGTGGTCCGTGACGCGCTGGAGCGGCAGCGCGCGCTGTTCCTCCGCTACTGGACCGCCGGCCGCGACGAGGTCACCGAGCGCGTGGTGGACCCGCTGCGGCTGGTCACGGCGGACGGCCAGGCCTACCTGGAGGCGTGGTGCCGGCGCGCCGAGGGCGTGCGGATGTTCCACCTCGGCCGGGTGCGGGAGGTGCGGCTGCTCGACGAGCCCGCCGCCCCGCCGAGCGACGTCCCGTTCCGGGACCTGTCGCAGGGGCTGTTCCAGCCCGGCGAGCTCGACACGGTCGTCACCCTCGCCCTGGAGCCGGGGGCCGCGTGGGTCAGCGACTACTACCCGATCGACAGCGTGGAGGAGCTCGGCGACGGGCGGCAGGTGGTCACGCTGCGCACGTCGGGCACGGCCTGGGTGCGCCGGCTCGCGCTGTCCCTCGGGACGCGCGGCCGCATCCTGGCGCCCGCCGAGCTCGCGGAGCAGGTGCGGGCGGACGCTGCGCGCGCGCTCACGGCGTACCAGGCCTGATCCTTTCGGGCCATTCGGCCGGGCGGACGTCAAGTCCTCGGCCGGTTCTGCCGAAGTCGTCGTTGTCGTTCCCCGAGAGCGCCCAGCGAGAGGCCGACCGATGACCACGATCAAGGCGAGCTGCCCCACCTGCGGTGAGGTCGAGCTGACCCCCGCCGACGTCTCCCTCATGGTCTGCAGCCACGCCCCGCTCTCCTACTACGCCTTCGACTGCGGCACGTGCGGCGAAGAGGTCCGCAAGCCCGCCGACGACCACGTGGTCTCGCTGCTCGTGTCCGGCGGCGTCCCGGCGCAGGTCTGGGACCTGCCCGCCGAGGTGCTCGAGGTCAAGACCGGCCCCGCGCTGTCCTACGACGACCTGCTCGACTTCGCCCTGCAGCTCGGCCAGACCGACCTGCTCGCCAGCATGGTCGACCGCGCGGCCGCCTGACCGCTACCGTCGGGCCCGTGCTCTGGGTCCTGCTCGACGTCGCGATCGGCGTGCTCGCCGTCGCCCTGCTCGCCCTCATGGCCTTCCTGCTCTACAAGCGCGTCCGGGTCCTGACCAGGGCCGTCGGCGAGGCGTCGCGCCAGGTCAGCGAACTGACACCTCTCCTGACGGTCCAACCGCCCCGGCGCGAAGTACGCTGACACCGTCCCGCTCCGAAAGGGAGGTGCCACGGTGCTCGAGTTCCTCGAGAAGCCCAGCGTGCTGATCGTGCTCCTTGTCGTCATCGTGGTCTTCGGCGCCAAGCGGCTCCCGGACTCGGCGCGGGCCCTGGGCCGCTCCATGCGCATCCTCAAGGCCGAGGCCAAGGGGCTCAAGGACGACGACACTCCCGCTCCCGCGCCCCGCCAGCTCCCGGAGAGCGTGGCCGACGCGCCGCAGCCGGACCCGCAGCAGTCCCCGCGCCAGACCTGACCGTGGCGGGACCGTCCCGCTCGCCGGACGGGCGGATGCCGCTGGTCGAGCACCTCCGCGAGCTCCGCAAGCGACTCGTCATCTCGGCCGCCGTCGTGCTCGTCGCCGTCGCCGTGTGCTTCGAGCTGTGGGAGCCGCTGTTCCACTTCCTGCGCCGCCCCTACTGCCAGGCGTTCCCGAAGCAGCGGTGCGACCTCTACGTCACGGGCGTCTTCGACCAGTTCAACACCCGGATGCGGATCGCCTTCATCGGCGGGATCGTCGCGTCGTCCCCCGTGTGGCTCTACCAGCTCGGGGCGTTCATCACGCCGGCCCTCCACAAGCACGAGCGGCGCTACGCCGGCGGCTTCCTCGCAGGCGCGCTGGTGCTCTTCGCCGCAGGGGTCTCCGTGGCGTACATCAGCGTCGGCCACGGGCTCAAGATCCTGCTCCACGTCGCGGGCCCCGGCGTGCAGAACATCACGACGCTGAAGGAGTACTTCTCCTTCCTCACCCTGATGCTGCTGCTGTTCGGGCTCGCCTTCGAGTTCCCCGTCCTCATCGTGTTCCTCAACATGGTGGGGCTGCTGTCCTACGAGCGGATGCGACGCTGGCGGCGGGGGATGGCGTTCGTGCTGTTCCTCTCGGCCGCCATCCTCACCCCGAGCACGGACCCCTTCACCTTCCTCATCCTGGGTGGGGCGCTCTACGTCCTGTGGGAGCTCTGCGTCGTGATCGCCTGGGTCCGCGGGCGGCGGGCACGCCGGCGGCCGGTGCCCGAGGGCTTCGACGTGGACGACGACCAGACCTCGTACGTCGACACCTCGCCCTCGCAGCTCTAGGTGCGCGCGGCGCTGCTGGTCGGACCGACGTCCGGCAAGGGTCGGGGGCCCGCTGAGGCCGCCGCCCTCCGCAGCCTGCTGCCGGACGCGCAGGTGCTCCCCGGCAGCACGCGCGCCGACGCCCTCCGCGCCGCGCGCGCCGCCGTGGCCGGCGGGCTGGACGTGCTGGTCGCCGTGGGAGGCGACGGCACCGTCCACCTCGCCCTGCAGGCCGTCGCGGGCACGCCCACCGCTCTCGGGATCCTCCCGACCGGCACCGGCAACGACCTCGCCGGCTGCCTCGGCGTCCCGACCTCCGCCACCGATCTGGCCGCGGCGGTCCTCGCCGGCGACCGCACCGCGGTGGACGCGGTCCGGGTGGGGGAGGGGTGGTTCGGGTGCATCCTCGGCACCGGCTTCGACGCCGCCGTGAACGAGCGCGCGAACCGGATGAGCTGGCCGCGCGGGCGGCGACGCTACGACCTGGCGACGCTGCTCGAGCTGCGCACCTTCCGGCCACAGCCCGTGGTCCTGACGCTCGACGGCCGGCGGCTCGAGCGGACCGTCACCCTCGTGGCCCTCGGCAACGCCCGCTCCTACGGCGGCGGGATGCGGATGTGCCCTGCCGCGTCGCTCACCGACGGGCTGCTGGACGTCGTGGTCGTCAACCCGCTCACCCGGCGACGGCTGATCGCCCTGTTCCCCCGGCTCTTCAAGGGCACCCACGTCTCCGACGCCGCGGTCGAGGTGCACCGGGCCCGCACGGTCGTGCTGGAGGGCCCGCCGCTCGCGGTGTACGCCGACGGTGAGCCCTTCGGGCGGCTGCCGCTCACGTGCGAGGTCGTCCCGCGAGCGCTGCAGGTGATCGGCGCACGACCCGCTTAGTCTGAGGGGGTGTCGACGCCCGCCGAGCGTTATGCGGCCTTCCGCGCCTCCCAGGGAGGTCCGGCTCTCGCCGAGTTCGAGGTCGGGTACCCGTTCGGGCTCGACGCCTTCCAGCGGGTCGCCTGCAAGGCCCTCGAGGGCGGCCGCGGGGTGCTGGTGGCCGCGCCCACCGGTGCGGGCAAGACGGTCGTCGGCGAGTTCGCGGTGTTCCTCGCCCTGCGGGCCGGCCGCAAGTGCTTCTACACGACCCCGATCAAGGCGCTGTCCAACCAGAAGTACGCCGACCTGGTCGCGCGGCACGGCGCCGAGCGCGTCGGGCTGCTGACCGGCGACACCGCGGTCAACGGCGACGCCGACGTCGTCGTCATGACGACCGAGGTGCTCCGCAACATGCTCTACAGCGGCAGTGACGCGCTCCGGGGGCTCGGCCACGTGGTCATGGACGAGGTCCACTACCTCGCCGACCGGGCCCGCGGTGCCGTCTGGGAGGAGGTGATCATCCACCTCTCCGACGACGTGGTCCTCACCTCGCTGTCCGCGACGGTCAGCAACGCGGAGGAGTTCGCCGACTGGCTGGTGACGGTCCGCGGGGACACCGAGGTCGTCGTCGAGGAGCACCGGCCGGTACCGCTGTTCCAGCACGTCCTGGTCGGCAACCGGCTGCACGACCTGTTCACCGCCGAGGGGGACGTCCACCCGGAGCTGGTGCGCAAGGTCCGGGAGGAGGACCGCTGGAAGCCTCGGGAGCGCGGTGCGCGGCCACCTCGGCCGCCGGTGCTGCGCCGCCCGGACGTGCTGCTGAGGCTCGACCGCGAGGGGCTGCTGCCCGCGATCACGTTCATCTTCAGCAGGGCCGGCTGCGCGGCCGCCGTGGAGCAGTGCCTGCGCTCCGGACTGCGGCTGACCGACGACGACGAGCGGGTCCGCGTCCGCCGGCACGTCGAGCGGCGGACCGCAGACATCCCTCGCGAGGACCTGCGGGTGCTCGGCTACTGGGAGTGGCTGGAGGGGCTCGAACGGGGCATCGCGGCCCACCACGCCGGCATGCTGCCGACGTTCACGGAGATCGTCGAGGAGCTGTTCCTCGAGGGCCTCGTCAAGGCGGTCTTCGCCACCGAGACCCTGGCGCTGGGCATCAACATGCCCGCCCGCTCGGTCGTGCTCGAGAAGCTCGTCAAGTGGAACGGCGAGGCGCACGTCGACGTGACGCCGGGGGAGTACACCCAGCTCACCGGTCGGGCCGGCCGGCGCGGCATCGACGTCGAGGGCCACGCCGTCGTGCTGTGGCAGC
>CAMLIA010000155.1 GCA_946479905.1 uncultured Frankiales bacterium
CGCTCGGCGAGGCCACCGGCAACGACGCCCTGCCGCTCGCCCTGACCCCCGTGCGCACGACCCTGACCGCAGGCGTCGACATCCTCATCGGCAGCATCACGCTCGCCGGCTCCCTGGTCGCGGCCGGCAAGCTCGCCGGCCGGCTGCCCGGACGCCCGATCGGCTCGCTCGGCACCCGTCTCGTCACCGCCGTGCTCGCGGCGCTGGCGCTCGTCCTGGTCGGGCTGCACGTGGCGTCGCGCGGCGGGCTGACCGCCCTGCTCGCCCTCGCCGCTGCGGGACTGGTGATCGGGACCCTCGCGACGCTGGCCATCGGCGGCGCCGACATGCCGGTGGTCATCTCGCTGCTCAACGCCTTCACCGGCACCGCCGTCGCGATGGCCGGTTTCGTGGTCGACAGCGCCCCGCTCATCATCGCCGGGGCGCTCGTCGGCGCCGCCGGCAGCCTGCTCACCGTCCTCATGGCCCGAGCCATGAACCGCTCCGTGCTCGCGGTGCTGTCCGGCGGCTTCGGCACCGACGACGCGGCTCCAGGCGGGGCGGGTCCCGGTGCCACCGGTTCGGTGCGGACCGTCGAGGCGGCGGATGCGGCCCTGCAGATGGCCTACGCCCAGCGCGTCGTCATCGTCCCGGGCTTCGGCCTCGCCGCCGCGCAGGCGCAGCACGAGGCGGTCGCGCTGGCCGCGGCGCTGACCGCCCACGGCGTGCAGGTGACCTACGCGATCCATCCCGTCGCGGGTCGGATGCCGGGGCACATGAACGTGCTGCTCGCCGAGGCCGACGCGCCCTACCCGCAGATGCGCGACCTCGAGGAGGCCAACGCCGAGCTGCCCTCCGCCGACGTCGCGCTCGTCGTGGGCGCGAACGACGTCACGAACCCGGCCGCCCGGCGCCCGGGCAACGCGGTCTCGGGCATGCCCATCCTCGACGTCGACCGGGCCCGTTCCGTCATCGTGATCAAGCGCTCGATGGGCCACGGCTACGCGGGCATCGACAACGAGCTCTACACCCAGCCCGGCACCGCGATGCTGTTCGGGGACGCCAAGCAGGTGCTCGACGAGGTCCTTCGGTCGGTCCGGAGCTTCGTCAGCTGACCGTCAGCTGATGGTCACGGCGAGGGGTGCCCGGACTTGAGCTCCGTCACCATGACCGCGGCCTGGGTCCGGCGGACGAGGCCCAGCTTCGACAGCACCGACGACACGTAGTTCTTCACGGTCTTCTCGGCGAGGAACATCCGCTCACCGATCTCACGGTTGGTCAGCCCCTCGCCGATCAGGTCGAGGATCTTGCGCTCCTGCTCGGTCAGCACGTCGAGCGGGTCCTTGCGCACGGCGTCGGACCGCATCTTCTGCAGCAGCCGGGCGGTCGCCGACGAGTCCAGCAGCGACTGCCCGCTGCCGACCGTGCGCACCGCCCCCACCAGGTCGTTGCCCTTGATCTGCTTGAGGACGTACCCCGACGCCCCGGCCATGATGGCGCTGAACAGCGCGTCGTCGTCGCCGAAGGACGTGAGCATCAGGCACGCCAGGTCCGGAAGGTTGGACTTGAGGTCGCGGCAGACGCTGATGCCGTCGCCGTCGGGGAGCCGGACGTCGAGCACGGCGACGTCGGGTTTCAGGGCCGGCACCCGGGCCAGCGCCTCCGCCGCTGTCGAGGCCTCGCCGATCACCTCCATGTCGGGCTCGGCGTCGAGCAGGGCCTTGAGCCCCTGACGGACGACCTCGTGGTCGTCGAGCAGAAACACGCGCAGCACTCCGTCGGTCATGCCAAGAGTGTGTCAGCCCTCTCGGCATCCGCGCGCATGACGGCGGACCTGCCGGTTCGGGACCTTCGTCCCTTGGTGGGCCACTCGCCCGGCCCGGAGGCTGGTCGCCATGAGCGCAGAGACCCTCGCCCGATGGCAGTTCGCGGTCACGACCATCTACCACTACCTGTTCGTCCCGCTCACGATCGGGCTGTCGATGCTCGTCGCCGGGATGCAGACGGCGTGGTACCGCACCGGTGACGTGCGCTGGAAGAACCTCACCAAGTTCTTCGGGAAGCTGTTCCTCATCAACTTCGCGATGGGCGTCGTCACCGGCATCGTCCAGGAGTTCCAGTTCGGGATGAACTGGAGCAGCTACTCGCGCTTCGTCGGTGACGTGTTCGGCGCCCCGCTGGCCATGGAGGGCATCCTGGCCTTCTTCATGGAGTCCACCTTCATCGGCCTGTGGATCTTCGGCTGGGACAAGCTGCCCAAGAAGGCGCACCTGGCCTGCATCTGGCTCGCAGCCATCGGCACGAACCTGTCCGCGTTCTTCATCCTCGCGGCGAACTCGTGGATGCAGCACCCCGTCGGCTACCGCCTCGACGAGGGGGGCCGGGCCCGGCTCACGTCGATCTGGGACGTCCTGACCAACTCCACCGCGCTGGTCACCATCCCGCACACGCTCGCTGCGGCCTTCGTCATGGCCGGGGTCTTCGTGCTCTCCATCAGCGCCTGGCAGCTCCGGCAGCAGGGTGCCTCGGACCTGTTCCGGCCGACCCTGAAGCTGGGTGCCGTGACGGTCCTCGTCGCCGGCCTGCTGACCGCCGTCACCGGCGACCTGCAGGCGCGCATCATGACCGAGCAGCAGCCCATGAAGATGGCGGCCGCGGAGGCGCTGTACGACACGAGCGCACCGGCGTCGTTCTCGCTGCTCACCATCGGGTCCCTGGACGGCCGCTCCGAGCAGTGGAGCCTGCGCGTGCCGCACGTCCTGTCCTTCATGGCCACCGGTGACCCGAACGGCAAGGTCGAGGGCGTCAACCAGGTCCAGAAGCAGTACGAGTCGACGTACGGCCCGGGGGACTACCGGCCCAACATCCCGATGGCCTACTGGACCTTCCGCCTGATGATCGGCTTCGGGGTGGTCGCCGCGGCCGGGGCGGCGCTGGCGCTGTGGTTCACGCGGCGCGGGCGGACACCGACGAGCAGCCTGTTCTGGAAGCTGGCCAGCTGGTCGCTGGCGCTGCCGATCCTCGCCAACACGACCGCCTGGGTCTTCACGGAGATGGGCCGGCAGCCCTGGACCGTCTTCGGGCTGCTGAAGACCTCCGAGTCCGCCTCGCCCACCGTCGGTCCCGGCATGGTCACCACCAGCTTCGCCACCCTCACGCTGCTGTACGGCGTGCTGGCCGTGATCGAGGTCCGGCTGCTGCTGGCCGCGATCCGCAAGGGCGCGGCGCCCGCCGTGGTCCACCTCGACGACAGCTCGGCCGCCGAGCCGGCCTTCGCCTACTAGGAGCCCCTCGTGCACCTCTACGACTTCTGGTTCGGCGTCATCGCCGTCCTCTGGATCGGCTACTTCGTCCTGGAGGGCTTCGACTTCGGCGTCGGCATGCTCATCCGCCACCTGGGCACCGACGACAGCGAGCGCCGCGTGGTGCTCAACACGGTCGGTCCGCTGTGGGACGGCAACGAGGTCTGGCTGCTCACGGCCGGTGGCGCGACCTTCGCGGCGTTCCCGGACTGGTACGCGACGCTGTTCAGCGGCTTCTACCTGCCGCTGCTGCTCATCCTCGTCGCCCTCATCGTGCGCGGCGTCGGGTTCGAGTACCGCGGGAAGCGGGACTCGGCCGTCTGGCGGCGCAACTGGGACCTCGCGCTGCTCGTCGGCTCGGCCGTGCCCGCGCTGCTGTGGGGGGTCGCCTTCGCCAACGTCGTGCGCGGCGTCCCGATCGCGGCCGACCACTCCTACACCGGTGGGTTCTTCAACCTCCTCAACCCCTACGCGCTGCTCGGAGGGGTGACGACCCTCGCCGCGTTCCTGCTGCACGGGTCGCTGTTCGTGTCCCTCAAGACGAGCGGTGTCGTCAAGCAGCGCGCGCACGCTCTCGCCGGACGGCTGTTCCCGGTGGTGATCCCGGTCGCGGCGGGCTTCCTGCTGTGGACGCTGGCCCAGCGCTGGCAGCCGTGGGCCGCCGTCAGCGCGGCGGTCGCGGCGATGGGCCTGCTCGCGGCCTGGTACGCCGACCGGCTCGGGCGCGACGGGTGGGCCTTCGCCGCCAGTGCGCTGGCCATCGCCGCCACCGTGGTCACGCTGTTCGCCAGCCTGTTCCCCGCCGTGCTGCCGTCCTCCACGAGCGCGGCCTTCGACCTCACGGTGAGCAACGCCTCCAGCTCGTCCTACACCCTCACGGTGATGACCTGGGTCGCCCTGCTCGGGACGCCCGTGGTCCTGGCCTACCAGGCCTGGTCGGTCTGGGTCTTCCGCAAGCGGCTCGACGTCGGCGACATCCCCGCCGGCACCGGTGAGGTGCCGAGCCAGCGTGCCTCGGTGGGCGCGTCCACCGTCGCCAGGTCGTGAAGCCAGTCGACCCCGAGCTGCTCGGCTGGCTGCCGCGCTGGCGGGCGTGGGCACTGGCTGTCGCCGCGCTCACCGTGCTGCGGGCCGCGGTCGTGGTGGCGCAGGCCGTGCTGCTCGCCGACGTGCTGGTCCAAGCCTTCGACGGGGGCCGCCCCGGCCGGCCGCTGCTCGCGCTCCTCGTGGTCGTCGTGGTCCGCGCACTGACCTCCGGACTGACGGACTGGGCCGGCCGCACCGCGTCGGCCGAGCTCCGACGGTCGCTGCGCAGCCGGCTGACCCGGCACGCCGTGCAGCTCGGCCCCGCCTGGCTGGGCGGCCCCGGTGGGCGAGGGCTCACCACGCTGGTCACCGAGGGGGTCGACGGCCTCGACGGCTACGTCAGTGCGTTCCTCCCGCAACTGGTGCAGAGCTGCGTGGTGCCCGTCGCCGTCCTGGTTGCCGTCGGCGTGGCCGACTGGCGCTCGCTGCTCGTGCTGCTCGCCACGCTGCCGCTGCTGCCGCTGTTCCTCGCCCTCGTCGGCATGCACACCCGGAAGGAGACCGAGGCCGAGTACTCCGGCCTGGCCCGGCTCACCGACCACTTCCTCGACGTCGTCGTGGGGCTGCCGACCCTCACCGTGTTCGGGCGCGCCGGGCGCCAGGCCGCGGTGCTTCGGGACATGGCCCGGTCGCACCGCGAGCGCACCATGAAGGTGCTCCGCACCGCCTTCCTCAGCGCGCTCGTGCTCGAGCTGCTGGCCACCCTCTCCGTGGCGGTCGTCGCGGTCTTCCTCGGGTTCCGGCTGGTCGACGGCCACGTCGGGTTCCAGACCGCATTGACGGTGCTGCTGCTCGCCCCGGAGGCCTTCGCCCCGGTCAGGGCGGTCGGCAGCTCCTTCCACGCCGCGGCGGGCGGGCTGGCTGCGGCGGCCGCGGCCAAGGCGGTGCTGCACGCACCGGTCCCCGCCACCGGCGCGGGGACAGTGGTCCCGGCTCCCGGCCCGCTCGTCCTCGAGCACGTCACCGCCCAGTACCCCGACGGCACCGTGGCGCTGCAGGGCCTCTCCCTCGAGGTGCGACCCGGCGAGTGCGTCGCCGTCGTGGGCGACAGCGGCTGCGGCAAGTCGACCCTGCTGCAGGTCCTGCTGGGGCTGCTGCCGGTGCTGGAGGGACGCGTCGTCGTCGGCGGCGTCGACCTCAGCGACTGCGACCTGGAGGCGTGGCGCGAGCAGGTGGCCTGGGTGCCGCAGCGGCCCTGGCTGTTCGCCGGCTCGATCGAGGACAACATCCGGCTCGGCCGACCCGACGCTCCCGCCGCCGCGCTGGCCCGCGCGGTGCGCGACGCGCGCGTCGACCAGTTCCTCGGCGAGCTGCCTGCGGGGCTGGCCACGGACGTGGGGGAGCGGGGGCTGGGGCTGTCCCTCGGCCAGCAGCGCCGGGTCGCCCTCGCCCGCGCGCTGCTGCGGGACGCGCCCGTCCTGCTGCTCGACGAACCCACCGCCGACCTCGACGTGCGCAGCGAGCTGGAGGTCGTCCGCGCGCTGCGGAGGGCGTGCGTCGGCCGCACCGTCGTCGTGACGACGCACCGGTCGGCGCCGTTCACCGGGTGGACCCGCTCGGTCCGTCTGGACGCCGCGGCACTTGGGCGGTCGGCATGAGCCGGCGACCGGGCGCGCGGCTGCTGCTCGCGGCGCTGCTCGCCGCCCTCACGACCTGTGCCGGGATCGGCCTGATGAGCACCTCGGGCTGGCTGATCGCCCGGGCGGCCGAGCACCCGGAGGCCTCCGCGCTGACCCTCGCGGCGGTCGCTGTCCGGACGCTCGGACTGGGCAGGGGAGTCCTCCGGTACGCCGAGCGCCTCACCGGCCACGACGCGGTGCTGCGCTGGATCGCCGACCGCAGGGTGGAGGTCTTCGAGCTGCTGCGGCGGCAGCCGAACGGCCTGCGGACGGGGGCGGCGCTGAGCGCGCTCGGGCGCGACGTCGAGGGACTGCAGGACCTCTGGCTGCGCGGCGCGCTGCCCTGGGCCGCGGCGACCCTGGTGGCCGTGCTCGCCGGTGCCGCCGCGGCCGCGGTGCTGCCCGTGGCCGGCCTCGTGCTCGGCGCGGGGCTTGCGGTGGCCGTGGTCGTCGTACCGTGCCTCGCGCTCGCGTCCACGGGGACGGTCGTGCCGCTCGCCGACGCCCGGGCCACCCATCAGGCTGCCGTGACCGACCTGCTCATGGGCTGTGCCGACCTGGTGGCGGCGAAGGGCACCACCGGGGCGCTGGAGGCCACCGAGGCGGCCGCGACGGAGCTGCAGCGGCTGGCCCGGGGGACGGCCCTCCGAACCGCGGCGCTCAGCGGGCTGGTCGTGCTGGCGCAAGGGCTCAGCACCTGCGGGGTCGCCTGGGTGGGCTGGCAGGCGGTCACGCAGGGGGCGCTGACGAGGGTGTGGCTGGTGGTGCTCGTGCTGGGTGCGTTCGCCGCCTTCGAGCCGGCGACCGGCCTCGTCGACGCCGTGGACGCGGTGCGCACCGGTCGCCGGGCGCTGCGCCGGGTGACGGCGCTCGAGAGCGCACCGGTGCCGAGCGCGGCAACGGCGGAGCCCGACCCGTCGGCAGCCCTGGTCGTCGCGCGTGGGCTGGGGCTGACGCGTCCGGGCCGGATGGTCGCGGCCCTGCGGGACGTCGACCTGGAGCTCGTGGCCGGACGTGCCGTGGCCGTCGTCGGCGGCAGCGGAGCCGGCAAGACGACCCTGCTGCAGCTGCTCGCGGGGCAGCTCGTGCCGACCGCCGGTGAGGTGCGCGTCGCCGGCGTGCCTGCCTCGAGCCTGACTCAGGAGAGCAGGCCTCAGGCCGTGGCCCTCGTGGAGCAGGACGCACACGTCTTCGACACGACGTTGCGGGACAACCTGCGGCTGGGACGTCCCTCGGCCTCCGACGCCGACCTCGAGGAGGTGCTCGGCCTGGTCGGGCTGGGCCCCTGGAGAGCTGGCCTGCCCGCCGGCCTCGACACGCCCCTGGGGCACCGGGGCACCCGGCTGTCGGGTGGCCAGCGCCGGCGGCTGACCGTCGCCCGAGGGCTGCTGACACCGGCTCCGGTGCTGCTGCTCGACGAGCCGACCGAGGGGCTGGCGCCCGACGAGGCGGACCAGCTCGTCGCCGCCGTGCTGCGGGCTGCCGCGGACCGCGCGGTCCTGCTCGTGACCCACCGGCTCGCCGTGCTCGACCAGTGCCACGACGTCCTCGTCCTGGAGCACGGCGAGGTCGCGCTGCAGGGCAGCCCCGGCCTGGTGCGAGCGCTGCCGGGGCTGGTGCGGGACGCCGCGGAGGCCCAGCGGCCCGCGGTAGTGACCTTGGACCTGCCCGCTGGGGACCTGCGGATCTGCGGGCGCCGCGCCCCGGTGCCCGACGCTGCGTGCGAGGAGGCGTCATGACACCATCGCCCGGATCCCCGCGACCCGTTGCCCAGCTCGCGCCCTGGCCGGCGCCGCCGGCCGAGGACGCCCCCGTCGTCGACCGGCTCCGGTGGTACCCCGCGGTGGCCCGCTGGGCGCCGTCGAAGCACAACACCCAGCCGTGGCGCTTCGTCATCCGCGACCAGAGCCTGGAGCTCTGGACCGACCCGCGCCGTGCGCTGCCCGACAGCGACCCGATGATGCGCGAGCTGGTCGTCGCGTGCGGGGCGGCGCTGCACCACGTCGAGGTCGCCGCCCGGGCCCTGGACAGGGACACGGCGGTGGAGCTGCTGCCGGAGGGCGGCTCCAGCTTCCTGGCCCGTGTCACCGAGCTCGGCAAGGGCGCCGCCGATGCGAGGGCGACAGCCCGGCTGGACGCGGTGGCACGGCGGCGGACCGACCGCGGTCCGCTCGACGCCTCCGTGCTGGCTCCCAGCCTGCCCTTCGAGCTGCAGTCCGCAGCCGCCGAGGCGGGTGCAGCCTTCCGCCTGGTGGCCAGCGGGGGTGACCGGGCGACCCTGGGCACCCTCGTCGGGCGAGCCGACCGGCAGCTCGTCCGTGACGGGCGCCTCGACCTCGAGCTCTCCCGCTGGCGGCGGACGGAGCAGGACGGGCGGTCCGACGGCGTGCCGGAGGAGAGCACCCGAGGACCGCGGGCGTCCTACCGCGCGGAGTTCGTCCAACGCGACTTCTCCGAGGGCGGCACGGTGTACTCCCATGACCGACCGGGCAGGGACGACCCCATCGTGGGCGTCCTGTGCACCACCGGAGACAGCGCGCTCGACTGGCTGGTCGCCGGGCGTGCGCTCAGCGCCGTGCTGCTCGACGCGACCGTGGCCGGCGCCAACGCCTCCTACCTCAACCAGCCGATCGAGGTCCCGAACCTGCGCGGGGAGCTTGCGTCCGACCTGCGGCTGCGGGGCGTCCCCCAGCTCGTGCTGCGCCTCGGGGCGGGCGGGCCGGTGCTGCCGACCGCGCGCCGGCCGGTCGAGGAGATCCGGTTCGAGACATGAGGAGCATCATCGTCGGCGTCCGCGGTGACGCGGAGCTCGAGCCGGCGCTCGACTTCGCGCTGGAGGAGGCGGTCCGCCGGCGGCTGCCACTGGAGGCCGTGAGCTGCTACGAGGTCGCGGCCTACGGCGACTGGCCGCCGGTGCTGTCGCCGGGGCGGCTGCGCGAGCGCCGCGACGAGGCCGAGAACGCCGTGCACGCCGCGCTGGCGAGAGCCGTCGACCGGGTCCCCGGCGGGCAGACCGCCTCCGCGCGCGCCCACGTCATGGAGGGCGAGCCGGCGGACTGCCTGCTGTCGCTGGCGCCGACCGCAGCCCTGCTGGTCGTCGGCACCCGTGGGGGCAACGCCTTGCGGCGCGGCCTGCGCGGCTCGGTGAGCGCCGAGGTGCTGCACCGCAGCTGGGCGCCGGTCGCCCTCGTGCCCCGCACCACCCCGGCCGTCGCCGACCGGTGGGTGCGGAGCCGGGTCGTGGTCGCCGTCGACGGCAGCCCTGCCTCGCTCAGCGCGCTGGCCTGGGCCGTGGCGCAGGCCCACGAGTGGGGGAGCGTGCTGGTGCCGGTCACGGTGTCGACGGTGACCGGGCGGCCCCCCGCGGCGCTGCTGGAGCGCACCCCGGACCTCACGGCTGCGGTCTGGACCGTCGTGCGGGAGGCCGGGGGTCAGTCGCTCGAGGTGCACCCGCACTTCCTCGAGGGCTCGCCCCCTCGGGCCTTGCAGGGGTTCGTCGAGCCGGAGGACCTGCTGGTGACCGGGTCCCGGGGACGGACCGGGGCGACCAGCCTCCTGATGGGGAGCACCAGCACCTTCCTGGCGGAGCAGGCCTGCTGCCCCGTGGTCGTCGTCCGGGAGGGGCAGGCGCGCCGTGAGACGCACCAGCGCGCCCGGCACGACCTGCCGCACGTCCCGTCGCGGTGAGCCTCGCGGCGAGCCGGATCAGCGGCGGAGCAGCCGCCGGAGCGGCCGCCCGGACGGCAGGGTGATGTCGGCGGTCTGCACGCCGACCTCGGTTGGCTGCCGCTCCACCTCGAGGCCGGACTCGGCCAGCAGCTCGACCACGTCGAGGTTGTCGGCGAAGAACTCGGCGTGGAAGTGCCGGATCCCCACCGTCGCCGCGCGCTCGGCCAGCGCCCGCAGCAGGCACGTCGCCAGCGACACGTGCCGCCACGCCGGGTCGACCGCGACCGCGATCTCCGCGGTCCGGCCCGGCTCGTCGGGGTCGAGGGACTCGGCAGCGTCGTAGCGGGCGATCCCGACGCCCTGCCCGTCCTCGTCCAGGGCGACGACGGCCATCCGGTCGCGGTAGTCGACCTGGGTCAGCCGGGCGATGTCGCTGTCCTTGACCGGCGGGCGCGCTCCGAGGAAGCGGCGCCGGAGGGTCTCGGGGTCCGCCCGCGCGATGGCGTCCCGCAGCTGCGGGGCGTCGCTCGGCAGGATCGGCCGGAGGTGGACCCGGCGGCCGTCCAGGAGCTCCACCTCGCGCTCCAGCGCCGCGGGGTAGCCCGGGGGCAGTGGCTCCGTCATGTGTGGCCGCGGGTGCGCAGCAGCCACCAGAGCAGCACCGGGCAGGCGAGCACGAGCGGCACGACGAGCATCGCGGCGAGGGGTACGCCGAGTGCGGCCGTGACCGCGAAGGAACCGCCCAGGACGACGGCCAGGACGAGCAGCCGGGGGAGCCCCTGCGCGGTTCGCGTGGCTGTCACCGGGCCACCTCCTTCACGGGGTCC
>CAMLIA010000156.1 GCA_946479905.1 uncultured Frankiales bacterium
CCATCACGATCATGATCTTGCAGCGCGGGTCGTTGATGCCGGTGGTCCACCACTTCCGGCCGTTGATGACGTAGTCGTCACCGTCCCGCTCGATCCGCGTCGAGATGTTGGTGGCGTCGGAGGAGGCGACGTCGGGCTCGGTCATGCCGAAGGCGGAGCGGATCTCGCCGTCGAGCAGCGGCTGCAGCCAGTTGGCCTTCTGCTCGGCGGTGCCGAACATGTGCAGCACCTCCATGTTCCCGGTGTTGGGGGCGTCGCAGTTGATCGCCTCGGGGGCGATGTGCGAGGACCAGCCGGTCACCTCCGCCAGTGAGGCGTAGTCGAGGTTGGAGAGCCCGGACACGTCGGGCAGGAAGAGGTTCCAGAGACCGCGCGAGCGGGCCTCCTTCTTCAGCTCCTCGACCACGGGCGGCACGGTGTGGTCCTCCGGGCCGGCGGTGCGGCGGTAGTCCTCGTACGCCTGCTCGGCGGGGAAGACCTTCTCGTCCATGAACGCCTGCAGGCGTCCCAGGTAGTCCTTCGCCTTGGCCGAGGGCTCGAAGTCCACGGAACTGCCTTTCGTCGAGGTGACGTCCGCGTCGCACGATTTCACACGCCTCTAGGCTCTCCGGCGTGAGGATCCCTGGCGGCGACCTGGTGCCGGCCCGGCACCGCCGGTACGGCGGGAGCTACGGCCGGCGTCGCCGACGCCGCAACCGCGTGCTCGTCGTCCTCGGGCTGCTGCTGGCCGCGGGCGGCGCCGCAGCGTGGTACGTGCAGCGGCCGGACACCACGACCCCGACGACGGTCAGCACGCTGCCCACCTGCGGCCCGACGCCGTCGGCCACCCCGAGCGCTGCCCGGGTGCTCCCGCACGTGGTGCTGCCGCCACCCACCGCGGTCGTGCTGTCGGTCCTGAACGGCACCAACCGGGACCTGCTCGCCAAGCACGTCGCGGACGCGCTCGCGTCGCAGGGCTTCCACGTCACGGGTCAGGGCAACGCCCGGACGGCGGTGGCCGGCCCGTCGCAGGTGGTCTACGGGCCGGGCGCCTCGCTGAAGGCGCGGACAGCCGCGCTCTGGGTGCTCGGCTCGACCGTCGTCCCCGCTCCGAGGGCCCGACCCGGATCGGTGCAGGTGGTCCTCGGCAGCAGCTTCACACGCCTCGCGACGCCCGCCGAGGCTGCCGCCGCCCGCGCGGGCCACGGCCCGACACCCTCCGCCACGGCCCCCGCCCCGACGCCGACTGTGCTTCGCTGTCGGGCGTGACCGACCGGCAGTCCGCGCGGCTCAGCGCGCTGGACGTCTCCTTCCTCTCCATGGAGACGCCGACGACGCCGATGCACGTGGGCGGGGTGTGCGAGCTCCAGCCGCCCGACGGCGGGTTCGACTACGACCGGCTCGTCGCGCTCATCACCCAGCGGATCGGCCTGGTGCCGCGCTACCGCCAGAAGGTCAGGTCCGTGCCCGGCCGGCTCGCCAACCCCGTGTGGGTCGACGACGAGGACTTCGACATCACCTACCACGTGCGGCGCTCCGCGCTGCCGAAGCCGGGCAGCCGCGCGCAGCTGAAGGACCTGGTCGCCCGGGTGCAGAGCCGTCCGCTGGACCGGGACCGCCCGCTCTGGGAGATCTACCTCGTCGAGGGACTGCAGGGCGGTCGGGTCGGGATCATCACCAAGACCCACCACGCGATGGTCGACGGGGTCAGCGCGGTCGACATCGGCACGGTGATCCTGGACTCCGAGCCCGTGCCCCGTGAGGTGCCGGAGGACGAGTGGGAGGCCCGCAAGGAGCCGGGCCTGCTCAGCCTGGTCACCGGCGCCGTGCTCGAGCTGGCGACCCGCCCGACCGCCGTGCTCGAGACGGCGAAGGTCGCGGTCACCGACGTCAAGGCGACCGCGGGCAAGGTCGTGGGTGCCGCCGGTGGGGTGCTGACGTCGGCCCGGCTGATGGCCCGGCAGGCCCCTGAGTCGCCGCTCAACGTGCCCATCGGCGAGCAGCGCCGGTTCGGGATGGCCGACACCGACCTCGCCGCGTACAAGCGCGTACGCGCGGCGCACGGGGGAACGATCAACGACGTGATCCTGGCGACCGTGAGCGGTGCGCTGCGGACGTGGCTGCTCACGCGCGGTGAGAAGGTCACCCCGCCGACGGTCGTGCGCGCGATGGTGCCGCTGAGCGTGCGTCCCGACCCGGAGAAGGGCGAGCTGGGCAATCGCGTCACGTCCTACTTCGTGGACCTCCCCGTGGGTGAGGGCTCGGCGGTCATGCGGCTGCACCAGGTGTCGTTCGCGATGCGCGGCCACAAGGAGAGCGGGGCTGCGGTGGGGGCCGACGCCCTCGTGTCGCTCACCGGCTTCGCGCCGCCGACCATCCACGCCCTGGGGGCCCGCACGGCATCACTCATGACCCGCCGGTTGTTCAACCTGGTGGTGACGAACGTTCCTGGGCCCCAGTTCCCGCTGTACGCAGCGGGTGCCCGCTTGCTGTCCATGTACCCGGTCGTGCCGCTGACCAAGAACCAGGCGGTCAGCATCGGCGTCACCTCCTACGACGGCGGCGTCTTCTACGGCCTGAACGCCGACCGCGACGCCATGCCCGACGTCGACGTGCTGGCCTCCTGCCTCGAGGAGTCGCTCGCCGAGCTGGCCGGGACGTCGTCATGACCACCCGGGGACTGGTGCTGGGCGCCGGGGGCGTGCTCGGCGCTGCCTGGACGATCGGCGCCCTCGCGGCGATCCAGGAGCGGCTGGACTGGCAGCCGCAGACCGCCGACGTCCTCATCGGCACGAGCGCGGGGTCGGTCCTCGCCTCCGCGCTCTCCTGCGGCTTCACCGTCGAGGACCTCCTCGACACCCAGCAGGGCAAGGCCGACGCCCGCATCGACTTCGACGTGGACCGGGACACCGGCGGTGCGCTGCCACCGCTGCCGAAGCTCGGGATCGGCAGCGCCAGGCTGCTCGGCGGCGCCGCGCTGCGCCCGTGGCGGGTGACGCCGCTCGGCGCGCTGTCCGCGGCGATGCCCCAGGGGCGCGGCGATATCGCCCCCATCGGCAAGCTGGTCGACGCGGTGCTGCCGGACGGCGGCTGGGCGCCGCACCGACGGACGTGGATCGTCGCGATGGACTACGACTCCGGCCGGCGGGTCCCGTTCGGCCAGATCGGCCAGCCGCTCGCCGAGCTGCGGGACGCGGTGATGGCCTCGTGCGCGATCCCTGGCTGGTACCAGCCGGTCACGATCGGCAAGCGCCGGTACGTCGACGGCGGGGTCTGCTCGCCCACCTCGGTCGACCTGGTGAGCCGGCTGCGGCTCGACGAGGTCTACGTGCTGTCCCCGATGACCTCCCTGACCTTCGACGCACCCACCCAGCTTGCGGCGCGGATCGAGCGGCGGTTCCGCAGGATCGTCACGCGCCGGGTGCTCAACGAGATCCGCAAGGTGGAGGCCACCGGCACCAAGGTCACCTTCCTCGGCCCGACCGCCGCCGACCTCGAGGTGATCGGGCCGAACATGATGGACCCGCGCCGCCGCAGCGAGGTGCTCGAGACGTCGCTCGCGACCTCCGCCCAGGCCCTCGCCGCCTGATGCGCGTCTACCTGCCGTCCACGCTGACCGAGCTCCGGCACCTGCTCGACGCGGGCGTCGTCGGCGAGCCGCCGTTGCCGGGCTACGCCGTGACCGCGGCACTCCGGGAGTGGTACGCCGAGGGTGACCTCGAGGAGCTCGAGTACGCCGCCCTGACGCTGGCCGCGCGCGCCTCGGTCCGCCTCCTCGACGCCGACCCGGACGCGGTGCGGCGGCGCGTGGTGGTCGTGGCCGAGGTGCCGGACGAGGTCGTCACGCCTGTCCCGCACGTCGACCGGGCTGCGGTGAAGGTGAGCGACCCCGTCGCGCTGCGGCTGGTGCAGGCCGTGCACGTCGACGACCCCTCCGCCGTCCCCGACGTCACGGTCGCGGCGGACGCCGTGGTCGAGGCCGACCTGGGCTCCGACGACGCGGCCTTCCTGGTCGAGCAGGCCGACGGTCACGAGCTGCAGTGGTACGCCACCCAGGAGATCGGACCCCTCCTCGAGCTGGGTTGATCGGAGTCACCCGAACGGGTGGTGCCAGTGATCGCGATCGTGCCGACACCGGAACCATGGATGGCCGCGCCCAGCTCCAGTCGCTGGCTCATGCCATCAACGGGTCTGCCGAGATCGAGGCGGCCTGGGCGGGCACCGGACCTGCCGCCGACGTCCGAAAGACCTGCGGCATCTGCGGGCTGGACCAGCCCGTCCGGATCCCGTTCCTGCGGCACGTCTGCCGCGGCTGCGCGGCGATCTGGGTGCCGGGGATCTGTGTGGACTGCGCCCACACGTCGGTGACCTTCACCATGGACGGGCAGCTCTCGCCGTTCGCGACCTGCGGGTGCAGCGGACGGCTGCGGCAGCTGGCCTACGTCCCGAAGCCGCGGGTCACGGTCGACCCCGTCGTCGCGGCCGCCCGGCAGGTCGTGGTGCAGAAGAGCCACACCCGCGCGAAGTGGATGGCGCGGGTTGCCCTCGTCGCCATCGCGGCGCTCGCCACCGTCGGTGGCGTGCAGCTCGTGCACCGCAACCACAAGGCTCCCGTCACCGATCCCGCAGCCGTCGTGCACCGTGACCTGCACGACGACCCGGCGCTGCCGATGGCCGACCGCGGCCGGCTCGCGGCGGCTCGGTTGAGGGCGCAGGGCCAGAACCACGACGTCTTCGCGTGCGCCGCGCAGCTCCCACCGCCGCCGCCGACCCCGTCCGCTTTGCCCGGGAGCGCACCGGTTCCTGCCGCCGAGGGAGGCACGGGGAGCAACGCGTTCCTCGCCGCTTGCCTCGCTGGATAGTCACTTCTGCTCATCTCCGATCTGACCCGAGCGCGTGATCAACCCAGGCCTTTGGTCCGTCGATCTCTGACCCGTAGTGATCAGGGCACCGCGGAGCAGGTGGGGAGGGCGCGTGGTCGAGGAGACGACGACGGCGCCCGAGGCCGCTGCCGAGGACGCGGGGTTCACCCTCGTCGAGACGATGGTCGCCATCGTGCTCGTCACCATCGCGATCTTCGCCCTGATGGCAGAGCTGACCGCCTACGTGCACCACCAGGCCAACGAGAAGGCACGCACCACCGCCGTCCGGTACCTCAGCACCACCCTCGAGACCGTCCGCGGCCTGCCCGCCGCGAACCTCGCTGCGGTGCCGACAGGATCGGTCACCGTCCCGCCGCTCACCGACGGCGGGATCACCTACACCGGCACCGAGGTGCTTGAGCGCTGCTCGGTCTCGGACGCACCCGGGACCTGCACACCCAGGACGGCCAGCGACCCCGACCTCGACACCCGGGTCCGGATCACCATCAGCTGGCCGGACGGGAACAGGACGCGGTCGGTCTCGACGTACACCTCCGTCGCCGACACCGCCCAGGGCCACTACCTGCCGACCGGGTCGGGCACCCTCTCCACCCTGGTCGGCGGCACCGGGCAGGCCGCCTCCGGGGTCAGTGTCAGCTCGTTCACGGCCACCCCGTCGACGGGCACGGTCACGTCCGCCGGCCTGCCGTCGTCGCCGGTGGTGCTGAACCTCACCACCGTCGGGCTGAACAGCTCGACCGGCTCCATCCCCGTGACGTGGACCGACGACGGCGGCAGCCACCAGGCCACCCTCACCGGCGGCCCCAACTCCTGGACCGCGACCATCCCGGCCGCCAGCATCACCAAGGTCGTCAGCTCCGGCACCTCCACCCTCACCTTCGCGGCGGCCGTCCCGGGCACCAGCACCCTGTCGACCGTCGTGACCACGTTCCGCCCGGGGGTCAGCATCACCAGCTGCTCGGTGGTGGCGAACCCCGTCGTGCTGACGGTGCTCACCCGCAAGACCTCGCTCGCCGAGACGCTGAGCTGCACCGTCTTCGGCCTCGCGGCCTCGGACACCGTCACCGTGACCTACCGCAGCGGCAGCTCGAACGTGACGACGTCGCTCACGTCCAGCAACGGCACCAGCTGGTCGGTCGTGCTGCCCAGCGGCACGACGATGGCGAGCAGCGGGCTGAGCGAGAGCTTCACCTTCACGGCGACGCGAGCCTCCGACGGGCTGAGCGCCAGCAACGTCGTCACGGCGGTCCTGGCATGACCCCGCGAGAACGCGGTGAGGAGGGCTCGATGCTCGTCGAGCTGCTCGTGGGCACGGTGCTCATGAGCATCGTCGGCCTCATCGTGCTCGACGGCATCGTCGGCGGGTTCACGGCCCAACGCGGCCTGCAGGACCGGGGCGACGCACTGGCCCAGATCCGGACCGCTGCCCAGCGCGTGACCCGCGAGATCCGCGAGGCCAGCCCCATCCAGAGCGGTGCGACCGCCACGTCGCTGACGATCGTGCACGACACCAACACGTCCGGCGTCACGGTCACCAAGACCTGGACCTTCGTCACCTCGGGTTCCCGCGCGTCGCTGGTGCAGGACACGACCACGACCACCGCAGGAGTTGCCGGCACACCCGTCCGGACCACGGTGCTCAGCGATCTCGACCCCACGACGCTGCCCTTCACCTACCGGCCCGTCTCCGGCTGGACGGCTCCGAGCGGCTCGACGGTGAACGCCACGACCTGCGCGATCAGCGGCACCTCACCGCTCGCCTACAGCAAGTACTGCGTCGGGCAGGTCACGCTGCACCTCGTCCGGACCATCTCCGGGCACAGCCCGGTCACCGTCAACGCCACCGTCGACCTGAGGAACGCGGAGTGAGCCGCTGGCGCCGGCCCGACGGCGAGTCGGGCAACATCATGATCGCGATGCTCGGCATCATGGTCATCACGTTCATCGTCGTGATCGGGATGACGACGATGGTCATCAGCGAGAAGGTCACCCGCCACGACCGCAACTTCGAGCAGTCGCTCGCCGCGGCCGAGGGCGGCCTCAGCAAGCTCGTGACTCAGGTGAAGGCGTCTCCCTACGCGACGAGCATCGCCCCCGTGTCGGGCACCGACACCAGCACGGGCACGACGTGGACCGCTACGGCCACCGGCGGCGCCGGCCACTGGGTGCTCACGTCCACGGGCACGGCGAACGGCAGCTCGACGCCCGTGACCCGCACGATCACGCAGACGATCGACGTGTCCGACCTGCTGTCGCACCCGCTGTTCGCGACCACCTCGATGACGGTCGGCGGCGGTGCGGCGAGCGGCGTGGACACCTACGACTCGTCGGTCAGCTCGGCGGTCTGCACGCCCGCCGGCAGCAGCACCTCGATGGGGTACTCCGGCGCCCGGATGTGCGCGCACGCCAGCCCGGCGATGGGACGGGTCGGCACCAACGGGCCGCTCACCTTCCCCGGCGCGGCGCTCGACATCGTCGACGGCGCCGACATCTACGCGCACGGCACGCCCGGCTACCCCGACCCGCTCGACACCGGCTCCTGCGCGGGCGACGCGACCACGTGCGCCAGCAGCAAGGTCGCCCTGCACGAGGACCCCCTGGACTTCCCGTTGTCCAGCCAGTGCTCCAGCGGCATCGGCGCGGGTGCCACCGCCTACGACGGCTCCCTCGCCCTCGCCGCGAACGCCGTCTACAGCTTCACCGACGTGACCCTGAACGCGACGGCGATCGCCAACCTGTCGAACCTGGCCGGCTCGACCATGGTGATCTGCTTCAGCGGGACGCTCAACGTGACGCCCGTGGTGCCGCTGAACTCCACGCTCGCCGGCACCCCCCGCGCCCCGTCCACGCTGGTCCTCATCAGCACGTCCGGCTCCCCGCAGATCAGGTTCAACGCCGGGCTGGCGACGGCCAGCAGCCTGTCCGCCGTCGTGTACGCCCCCAACGCCACCTGCAGCGCCACCGCGCACGTCGACCTCTACGGCATGCTGGTGTGCGGCTCGCTGTCCGCGCCGAGCGGCATCAACGTGCACTACGACACCCAGGTGGGGAACCTCCCGTTCGACCAGCCCGTCACGTTGTCGAAGTGGCGCGAGAAGTAGTCAGCCGCTGTCGGACGACGACCCAGGTCAGCGCGAGCAGCCACGGCAGCTCGCACGCCCAGGCGATGAGCACCCGCTGGTCGCGCAGCCGGCCCCCGAGGCTGTGCGACGCGAGCTGCCAGCCCACCTGGCTCGGCCAGGTCAGCAGCAGGGCGACGGCGGCGGACAGCAGCACGAGCCGCATCACCTGGTCGAAGGGCGCGTGCGCGCGCTCCAGCCGTGGCCCCAGGTCGAACCGGTCCACCGGCACGTAGGTGTAGATGACGTGCCGCATCACGAGGAACGTCACCAGCACCAGCACGAGGTCGCCACCCAGCACCGCGCGGCCCGGCAGCAGCCGGACCAGGTCGCCGGCGAAGACCAGCAGCAGCCCGCTGAGCAGCACCAGGACGGCGCGGCTGTCGACGAGCTCGAGCAGCGGTGCCAGGTCGACCCTGCTGCGGTCCGGGCGGCGCCGCGGACCGTGGGTGTCGAGCACCTCCACGTCGTCGAGAGGGTCGTCGCCGAGGAAGTGCCGGAGGTGGCGCTGACCGCCCGTGCGGACGCCCGGGCGCACGTGCACCGGCGCGAGCTCCTCGGTCTCGGCCCGCCGGAAGCCGCGGCGCGCGAAGGCCCAGGCGGCCGTCGTCGCCCGCGGTGCGACCAGCAGAGCCGCGAAGACCGCCACCACCAGGCCGACGTACCGGCTGAAGGCCACCACCTGCTCCACGGCTCCGAGAGTAGAGCCCGGACTAGTGGCAGCATGGCCACATGCTCGACGCGATCACCACTGTGCCCCTGCCGGTCAACGAGCCGGTCCGTTCCTACGCGCCCGGGTCGGCGGAGCGGGCGTCGCTGGAGGCGCGGCTGAAGGAGCTGGGCTCGGAGAAGCTGGACCTGACCACGACGATCGAGGGCCGGTCGGCGCTGGCGGCGGGGGACCGCATCGACGTGGTCCAGCCGCACCGGCATGCCGCGGTGCTCGGGGTGACGGCGGAGTCCCCGGCGGGGGAGTGGCAGGCGGCGGTGGATGCCGCGCTGCGCGCGGCCCCGGCGTGGCGGGAGACGTCGTACGACGACCGCGCGGCTGTCCTGCTGCGCGCGGCCGACCTGCTGGCCGGCCCGTGGCGCGACACCTTGAACGCCGCGACGATGCTGGGGCAGAGCAAGACCGCTTTCCAGGCCGAGATCGACAGCGCCTGCGAGCTGATCGACTTCCTCCGGTTCAACGTCGCGTTCGGCCGGCAGGTGCTTGCCGAGCAGCCGGTCTCGTCGCCGGGCGTCTGGAACCGGATGGACCACCGCCCGCTGGAGGGGTTCGTCCTGGCGATCACGCCGTTCAACTTCACCGCGATCGCGGGCAACCTGCCGCTGGCGCCGGCGCTGATGGGCAACACGGTGGTGTGGAAGCCGTCGCCCACCCAGCAGCTCGCGGCGCACTTCACGATGCGGTTGCTGGAGGCCGCGGGGCTGCCGCCTGGGGTGATCAACATGGTGACCGGGTTCGGCGCGGCGTCGGGGGTGGCGCTGGAGCACCCGCAGCTGGGGGGTATCCACTTCACCGGCTCGACCGCGACCTTCCAGCACCTGTGGCAGCAGGTCGGTGCCAACATCGGCCGTTACCGGTCCTACCCCCGCCTGGTCGGTGAGACCGGGGGCAAGGACTTCGTGCTGGCGCACGCGTCCGCCGACGTCGCCGCCCTGGAGGTGGCGCTGGTGCGGGGCGCCTTCGAGTACCAGGGGCAGAAGTGCTCGGCGGCCTCGCGGGCGTACGTGCCGCGGTCGCTGTGGGAGGGCGGGCTGCGCGACGCGCTCGCGGCCCGGACGGAGTCGCTGGTCTACGGCGACGTCACCGACTTCTCGAACTTCGGCGGGGCCGTCATCGACCGGCGGGCCTTCGACCGGCTCGCTGGTGTCGTGCGGGCGGCGGCGTCCGACCCCGGGTTGACGGTGCTGGCGGGTGGCACCGCCGACGACAGCGAGGGCTTCTTCGTGCAGCCGACCGTGCTCGAGTCCGCCGACCCGCTGCACGAGGTGATGACGCGGGAGTTCTTCGGGCCGGTGCTGGCCGTCCACGTCTACGACGACTGGAGCGCCGTGCTGCCGCTGGTGGACTCCTCGGCGCCGTACGCGCTGACCGGCGCGGTGTTCGCCGACGACCCGTACGCGATCGCGGAGGCGTCCGCGGCGCTGCGCTTCGCCGCGGGCAACTTCTACGTCAACGACAAGCCGACCGGAGCCGTCGTGGGGCAGCAGCCGTTCGGTGGGGCGCGCGCGTCCGGCACCAACGACAAGGCCGGCTCGGTCCTCAACCTCTACCGGTGGAGCTCGCCGCGCACGATCAAGACCACCTCGGTCCCGCCGCGCGACCACCGCTACCCGCACATGGGATGAGCGACCCCGACCGCTACGACCCGAGCCGGGACCCGGGTCCG
>CAMLIA010000157.1 GCA_946479905.1 uncultured Frankiales bacterium
CCGCCGTTGAAGCCGCCGATCGCCATGACCTGCCTGCCGCTCGCGAGCTGCAGCGGAGCCGAGCTCATGGCGCCCTCGGTCGCCGCGGCCCAGGTGGTCGTCGTCTGCTGGAGAAGCGACACCAGCGCGGTGTTCGCCGTCGTGCCGTCGCCACCCATGCTGGACGACACCGGCCCCGAGGACGGGATCGAGCCGTTGTGCGGGTGGGAGGCGGTGCTCAGGGCGTACGCGGTCGAGCCGCCGACGCCGGCGATCGCGGCGGCGACGAGGCCGACCGTCACGACCTGTCGCATCCGGCCGCCCCAGACCAGAGCGGTGACCGCGACGATGGAGGCGAGGACGAGGAGCGCCTTCACCTCGGGCCGCCAGGAGCCGAGCAGGTGCACGTCCCACAGCACGGTGGTCTCGAGGATCGCCGCCGCCCCGAGCCGGGCCGTCCACGACGACCGCTGCTCCCACACGAGCGCACCGGTGAGGCCGAGCACGCCGGCGATCAGCGGGGCCAGGGCGACGGCGTAGTAGGGGTGGATGACGCCCTTCATCTCGCTGAAGACGAGCAGCGTGACGAGCAGCGAGCCACCGAAGAGCACCAGGCCGGCGCGCCGCAGGTCGGTGCGCGGCCGGTCTGCCGCGAGGACGAGACCGAGGACGAGCGCCAGCAGGGCGGCGGGCAGCAGCCAGGACACCTCGGTCGCGAAGTCCCCGCGGAACAGCCGTTCGAGGCCGGTCGCGCCGCCGAAACCGGTGTTACCCCCGCCCCCGGGAGCACCCGCGCCGGGGCCCTGTCCGTTGCCGAAGAGCCGCCCGAGGCCGTTGTAGCCGAGCGCCAGGTCGAGCTCGGTGCCGTCGGTGGAGCCGCCGATCCAGGGCTTGCTGCCGGGCCACCACGTCACCAGCGCGATCCACCACCCCGCACCCGCGACCATCGCCACCCCTGCCAGCGCGAGGTGCCGGAGCCGGGACACGAGGCCAGTGGGTGCGGCCAGCAGGTACGCCGCCGCCATCGCCGGTACGACGAGCAGCGCCTGGCCCATCTTCGTGATGAACCCGAGGCCGACCAGCACGCCGGCGACCGCGAGCCAACGGGCGCTCGCGGTCTCGAGGGCGCGCACCAAGCCGTACGCCGCAGCAGTCAGGAGGAGGGCCAGCATCGCGTCGGGGTTGTTGAAGCGGAACATCAGCACCGCCACCGGGGTGAGTGCGAGGACCGCGCCTGCGAGCAGGCCCCAGACGGCGGAGCCGGTGAGCCGCTTCACCGCAGCCCAGGCCAGCGCGACCGCCGCGACGCCCTCGAGCGCCTGCGGCACCAGCATCGACCAGCTGCTGAACCCGAAGACGCGCGCGCTGATCTCCATCGGCCACAGGAAGAACGCGGGCTTGTCGACGGTGATCGCGTTGCCCGCGTCGAGCGAGCCGAACAGCATCGCCTTCCAGCTCTGGGTGCCGGCCTGCACCGCCTGGGCGTAGAAGCTGTTGGCGTAGCCGGAGGCGCCGAGGTCCCACAGGTAGAGCAGGGCGGTGCCGAGCAGCAGCGCGGCGAGCGCCGGCCGTTCCCAAGCCGGTGTCCGACGGGTTGGCGGGGTCACAGCCGGCATCGTGGGCGCGGTCATCAACGTGGTCATGACGACCACGGTGGCTCCGCTCCCTGGACGGGGCCCTGGACGGTCGCTGTGCGATGGCTGGGAGGCCGGTCACACCAGCCGGCCGTCGGCGAGCTCGACCTCGGTGTCGGCGACGTCGGCGACGTCGCGGTCATGGGTGGCCAGCACGACCACGGCGCCCCGCTGCGCCTCAGCGAGCAGCACGTGCAGCACCCGGTCCCGGGTGCCGGCGTCGAGCTCCGCGGTGGGCTCGTCGGCGAAGAGCACCTCGGGCCGGCCGACGACCGCCCGCGCGACCGCCACCCGCTGCTGCTGTCCGCCGGACAGCTGCTCCACGAGGTGGTCGCCGGAGCCGTCGAGGCCGACCGCGGCGAGCGCCTCCCGAGCGCGGTCGCGCACCTCCGCCCGCGGGACGCCCTGCGCCTGCAGGACGAGCTCGACGTTCTCCGCGGCCGAGAGCAGCGACACCAGGCCGTACCCCTGCAGCACCAGCCCGCAGCGGTGCCGCAGCTCCCGGACCCGTGGCCCGACGGCGGTGTCCTCCCACAGGACCGTCCCGGTGGTCACGCCTTCCAGGCCGGCGAGCACGGCGATGAGCGTCGACTTGCCGGACCCGGACGGCCCGGTCAGGGCGGTGATCTCACCTGCCGGCGCCGTGATGGTCACGTCGTCCAGCACCTGCCGGCCGCCGCGCACGACGCCGACCTCACGAGCGGCCACGAAGCGCGTCACGGCACGACCTGCCCGTCGCGCAGGTGGATCGACCGGTCGACCTGCCCGGCCACGTGCTCGTCGTGGGTGACGACGACGATCGTGGTGCCGCCGGCGGCAGCGGCGGTGAGCATGTCGACGACGTGGCCGCGGTTGTCGGCGTCGAGCTGCGAGGTCGGCTCGTCCGCGAGCAGCAGGCCCGGCGCGCCCGCGAGTCCCACCGCCAGCGACAGCCGCTGCTGCTCCCCGCCCGACAGCGCCCCGAGCCGGGACCGGCGGACGTGACCCAGGCCGAGCGAGTCGAGCAGATCGGCGGGCGACCTGAGCAGGTGGCGGCGCTCCTTCGGCACGGCGCGCTGCGCGAACCGGACGTTGTCCTCGGCGTTGGCGTAGGGCAGCAGGTTGCGCGCGGGTCCCTGCACGACGACACCGACGTCGCGGGCGCGCAGCGCGAGCAGCTCGCGCTCCGACATGGCCGTCACGTCGTACCCCCCGAGCAGGGCCCGGCCGGAGGTCGGCTTCTGCAGCCCGGCGAGCAGCGTCAGCAGGCTCGACTTGCCGGAGCCCGACGGCCCGAGCAGTGCCACCGCCTCGCCGGCTGCGATCGTCAGGTCGACCCCGCGCAGCGCGTGCACCCGCTCGCCGTCGACCTCGTAGACCATCTCGAGCGCCTCGAGCCGGACGTCGATCCCGGTCATGGCGCGGCCTCGCGGAGCAGCCCCGGCCGGGCCTGCCGGATCAGCCCTGCCGCGGCCCCGAGGGCGGTCGCGACGACGAGGGCGGCGAGGCCGGTGAGGAAGAGGGTGAGACCGCCGAGGTGCGGCGTGTAGCGGAGGGCGGGGGGCCCGTCCGTGGGCAGCTCGGGCACGGCGGGCAGCACGAGCAGGGCGGCGCCGAGCCCCCCGGTGACGCCGAGCACGAGGGCGGTGCCGAGGACCAGCAGCTGCTCCCCCGCGGCAGCGGCGACCAGACTGCGACGAGGGGCCCCGACCACGAGCATCGCGGCCAGCTCGAAGGAGCGCCGGCGGCCCGAGAGGTAGAGCGCGACCGCAGTGGCGCCCGCGGCGAGGACCGCAGCCGCTGCGGCGGCGAAGGCGAACAGCAGCAGTCCCAGGGCGGGCGCGGACCGGTCCAGCAGCGCCCGGCGGGCGGCGCTCGTGCGGGTCTCGACGATCTGCAGCCCGGCGCCGCGGAGCCGCTCGACGGCGTCTGCCGGCGCTGCGTCGGACAGCCAGACCTGCTGCGCGGCGAACTCCTCGAAGCGGGGCAGCGCGATCCGCACCGCGTCGAGGTCGACCAACGACGCCTCGCGCCCCTGCTGAGGGACGACGTCGATGCCCGGGACGGGTGTGATCGGGACGCTCACGGTGTCGAAGTTCGCGACCGCGGGGCTCTCGGGATCGATGACGAGGTCCTTGCCCACGGCGACCCGCAGCGGCCATGCCAGCGTGCTGCGCAGCAGCACCGGTTCCTCCCCGCCGCCCACGGCGAAGCGCCACGTGACGCCGCTCGGCAGCGCCGTGACGGAGCTGGACGCCGGGCTGTTGACGAGCTGCTGGCGCCAGCCGCCGGGCTCGGCGAGGTCGACGCGCAGGACGTGCCAGCTGCCCCCGCGACGGTCGGCGACGCCGGTGAGCCGCAGCGCTCCTCGTACCTCGGCGCCGGGCTCCCCGCCACGGGTCACGGTGATGCCGTCGAAGGTGCACCCCCGGCCGCACGGCGGCAGTGGGGCGATGTAGCGGCCGCTGCCCGCGCGCAGGTCTCCGAGCGGCAGGCTGACCCGGCCGTGCGACCCGGTCACCAGCGCGCGCACCTCGTGCGTCGGGGTCGGGAGGGTGACGGTGGTGAGGTCGACGGCGACGGCGTCACCCGTGAGGCGGAGCGGGGGTGGCGCCGGGGCGCCGAGGGTCGCGGCCAGCGCCGGCAGCGGTGTCGCGGCGAAGTCGTCCCGCCAGTGCGCGACGTGCGGCAGCGCCGCGCTGTCGACCGCCAGGACCGTGCCGCGCAGCCCGCCGAAGGGCAGCCACACCTCGGCCGCCATCGCCCACCTGCCGTCGGGGTCGACGGATCGCACGACTCTGCGGAGGTCGGCCTTCCCCTCGGTGCGCACGACGGCGACCGTGGCGGCACCGACGTCGGTCTTCGCCCGCTCCTCCCGGTTGCCGGCGGCCACCAGCGACCCGTCGACGGCGAACGTCGCGAGCCCCACCGCGACGGCCAGCAGGGCCGCCAGCCGCAGTCCGGCTGGGCGGCGGGCGACGGTGCGCACCGCCAGGAACGGGCCCAGCCGGCTGCTCGCCCGCGTCCGCCGCACCAGGTCGGTGCAGAGGGCGGGCAGCAGCCGGACCCCGAGCAGGGCCACGACCAGGACGAGCAGCAGGGGTACGAGGAGGGGCAGTGCACTGTGCGAGCCCTCCTCCAGGGCGCCGCGCGACACGAGTCCCACGAGGGCGACGGCAGCCCCCAGCCCGAGCACCACCTCGACGACGAGTCCCGTCCGGGTGGCGTGCGCCTCGCCGGTGCGGCGCCACTGCTCCAGCACCGGCCGGGTCAGCACCCGCCGGCCGGCGTAGGCGGCGGCGATGAGGCCGCCGGCGAGCGCGCCGAGGGCGGCGAGGACCGACGGCAGCCGGACCGTGACGGGGGTGTCGGGTGCCAGCACCTCGGCACCGAGCAGCCGCACCCCGAGATCAGCGGCGAGCAGGCCGAGAGGGACCGCGAGCACGAGCAGCAGCACCGGCTCCATCAGCCCGAGCAGCAGGGTCGGCCCGGCCCGGTAGCCGCGCAGCTTCGCCAGCGCGACCTCACCGCCGCGTGCCTCGCTGGCGTCGGCGACGACCAGCCGCAGGACCACGAAGGCCAGCGCGACCAGCTGGAGGGTGACGACGAGGACCGAGCGGCCCAGGTCGCGCCGGTCGCTGTCGGCGACGTCCAGGACCGGCGACAGCTTCGTGGTCGCGGTCGTCCCGTCCGGGCCGGCCTCGAGCCGCCGGACGAAGTGCGTGACCTCCCGGCGCAGCCGCGGCTCGTCGTCGAGCCGCACCGCGGTCGGGTCGAGCTGGAGCTGCACACCCGCGGTGACGTAGGCGTTCTCCGGCAGGTCGTACGCACCGTCCTGGGAGAGGAAGGTGGTGTCGAGGGTCGCAGGCAGGTCGGCGTTGCCGCTGTGCTCGTCGAAGTAGTCCTGGTCGAACCAGTAGGGGTCGGACTCGGGCAGGGCGTAGCTGCCGACGATCGTCAGGGTCACGGCGCCGTTGGGCTCGAAGCAGGCCTGGAAGCTGATCGGGCTGCCGGGGCAGCCGGTGATCTGCTGCCCCAGCCGGAACCCGGTGCTGCGCAGCATCCGGGTGCTGACCAGGGCGTCCTGCGGTCCCGTCGGGCAGTGCCCGCGGACGATCCTGAGGTGCCCGCAGGCCCCGTCGCGCCACATCAGCCGGGTGCGGGCCGGACCGAGGGCGCTGCCCAGCGTCATGTTGTTCTGCAGGGACAGCACCTGCCGCCGGTGGGCGAACGGGACGCCGGCCTTCGCCACCTCCGCGCGCAGGGCCCGCAGCGGGTCGTGCTGCGGCAGGTCGGCGAAGCTGACGTCGATGCCGGACGCGCTGACCGGTGCGGAGGTGAGGGCGTCACGCAGGACCGACTCGCCGCCGGCCCGCAGGTACATCGCCCCGGCGGCCGCCGCGGCGGTGGTGATCGTCGCCACCAGGAGCACCGCGAGCGACACACCGCGCCGGAACCACAGCGCCCGCAGCACCAGCGTCAGGCTCGGCACCCGGGCATCGTCCCAGCCGGTGCAGCCGGCTCGGGGCGGCACACCGATCCGTGCCCGGACCGTTGCCTCGTCGTGACCGCTGGTGCTAGCGGACCGTCAGCTTCTTGGTCAGGCGGGCCGCCGTCGACCCGTCCGGAGCGGTGACGGTCGCGGTGAGGGTGTGCGTGCCCTTGCGCTCCTGCACCGGGAACGAGCCGTGGACCAGGCAGTCCACGAGCGTCGTGGGGCCGGCGACCGAGGTGCCGTCGAGGGTGAGCGTCACGGCGTCGGCCGCCGGGCCGGTCGCCGACCACCGCAGCTGGCTGTCGAGCGTCACCGACGTGGTGGACAGCGCGAAGCCCGGGGTCGTGCAGGACCGCTTCAGCGCGCCGCCGCCGTGACCGCCCTTGGCGATCGCCGCGGCGACGACGAGGACGACGAAGTAGAGCAGCAGCCGGGGTGCGCGCAGCGCCGACGGTGGGGCGGCGTCCGCGGCCTCGGCGAGCCGCGCGTAGTCCGGGTCGGAGCGCCGGGCCGCCCGCTCGAACGGGTCGAGCGGCTCGGGGCGTCGCCGCGGCACCTACGGCTGCGGCGGCTCGGACGTCGGCGGTGCTTCCGGCGTACTGGCCGCCAGGGCCTTCTGGCCGAGGTTCAGCGAGCGGGCCAGGATCTGGCTGACGTCGAGGACCTCGATCTCCTCGCGGGCCTCGCCGCTCTGCTTCTTGGCGGTGACGGCGTCGGAGAGCATCGTGATGCAGAACGGGCACGCGGTGCTGATGATGTCGGAGTCGGTCGCGAGGGCCTCGTCGGTGCGCTCCACGTTGATGCGCTTGCCGATCTTCTCCTCCATCCACATCCGGGCACCGCCGGCGCCGCAGCAGAAGCCGCGCTCCTTGCAGCGGGGCATCTCCGTGGTGGTGAGGCCCTTGACGGCCTCGAGGATCTCGCGCGGCGGCGTGTAGACGCGGTTGTGCCGGCCCAGGTAGCAGGGGTCGTGGTAGGTCACGGACTTGTCCACCGGCTGGACCGGGGTGAGGTGGCCCTCGGCGACGAGCTTGCCGAGCAGCTGCGTGTGGTGCACGACCTCGTAGTCCCCGCCGAGCTGCGGGTACTCGTTCTTGATGGTGTTGAAGCAGTGCGGGCAGGTGGCGACGATCTTCACGCCGGTCTCGCGGCCCGCCCCGACGCCGTTGAGCGTCTCGACGTTCTGCTGGCCGAGCATCTGGAAGACGAACTCGTTGCCGAGGCGGCGGGCCGGGTCACCGGTGCAGGACTCCATCGCGCCGAGGACGGCGAACTCGACGCCGGCGGTGTGAAGCAGCTCGGCGAACGCGCGGGTGACCTTCTTGGACCGGTCCTCGAGACCGCCGGCGCAGCCGACCCAGAACAGGTACTCGACCTCGTCGGGGATGGTGCTCTCGACGACCTTGACCTCGAAGGGCAGGCCCTCCATCCACTCCGTGCGGGAGCTGTTGTTCATGCCCCACGGGTTGCCCTTGTTCTCGAGGTTGCGCAGCATCACGCCGGCCTCGCTCGGGAACGCGGACTCGATGAGCACCTGGTAGCGGCGCATGTCGAGGATGTGGTCGACGTGCTCGATGTCCACCGGGCACTGCTCGACGCAGGCGCCGCAGGTCGTGCAGGACCAGAGCACGTCGGGGTCGATGACGCCGCCGCTGGCCGCGTCGCCGACGAGCGGCCGCTCGTACTGCGCCTTGGTGCTGCCGACGATGCGGCCGTAGCCGGACTCGGGGACCTCGTGGCCCTCGTGGCCGCTGTCCGGGGCGCTGTCGAGGAAGTGCTGCTGGTCGCTGGCGAGCAGGTACGGCGCCTTCGCGAACAGGTGGTCGCGCAGGTCCATGATGAGGATCTTCGGGCTGAGCGGCTTGCCGGTGTTCCACGCCGGGCACTGGCTCTGGCAGCGGCCGCACTCGGTGCAGGTCGCCATGTCGAGCATGGCGGTCCACTTGAAGTCCTCGACCTTGCCGACCCCGAAGACGTCGGTCTCCGGGTCGGCGTTCTCGAAGTCCAGCACCTCGCCGTTGCTCATCATCGGCAGCAGCGGGCCGAGCGACGGGCGGTCGGGCTCCGGGTAGCGCTTGGTGCTGACGTTGATCGGCGCCAGGAAGATGTGCAGGTGCTTGCTGTAGACGACGATCACCAGGAAGCCGAAGATCACGGCGATCTGGGCGAGGATGAAGAAGGTCTCCAGCACCGTGTTGACGTCGTGGCCGAGCGGGTCGAGGACCTTCGCGACGACGTTGGACGTGAACGTCCACCACGGGTGGTCCTGGTAGGGGAAGGTGCCGTTGTTGATCTGCGGGCCGCGGTAGCCGAACAGCGTGATCGCGACCATCGAGATCATGAACAGCACGAGCCAGGCGGGACCCGTGTGGCTGCCGTAGAAGCGTGAGGAGCGCTCCCGCTTCGCCGGGTCCTGCTCGCGCCGGATGACGGCGAACGTCAGCAGGGCGACGAGCAGCAGGGTGCCGATGAGGTCCTCGGCGAGGCCGACCAGGCGCCAGTGCCCGACGAGCGGGATGGCGAAGTGGGCGTCGAACAGGGCACCGACGGCCTCGATGATGGTCAGCGTCAGGATGATGAACGCCCAGAACGTCACGAAGTGCGCGACGCCCGGCACGCTCCACTTCAGCAGCCGGCGCTGGCCGAACACCTCCACGGCCTGGATCCAGAGCCGCTTCGGCAGGTCCCGGAGCCGCCCCGGGCTGGCCTGGCCGCTGCTGATGAGCTTGTAGAGGAACAGCACCCGGCGGCCGGCGATGGCCAGGGTGACGGCCATGATCCCGAGCCCGAGCACGAGCCGGACGATCTGGTCGGTGTCCACGCAACCTCCTGGTGCCGCCTGCGGAGCACCGGCGAGCCTACGCGGGAGGGCCAGGCGCTCCGGTGGTGCCCTCGTACCCGGATGCTACCGACGGGTAACTTCGGGACTCGGGTCCGGGTCGGCGAAGCCGCGGGCGACGTCCTCGACGTGCCCCGACCGGCAGACCGCCGCGGCGCCCACCGTGCCCACGACCGACAGCGCGACCCAGCCGAGCAGCACCAGCCCCAGCAGCAGCATCGGCTCTGCCTCTCCGTCGACGCGTGACCTCAGGGTGCCGCGCCGGCCCGGCCGCGAGATCGCGACACGCCGGTCACACGATCGTGCCGAGGACGTAACGGACGATCCGCCACACCAGGGCGGTGAGCGGTGCCGCCAGCAGCAGCACGAGCAGCAGGGCGAGCGCCCGGGTCCCGCCGTGCGGCCCCCCGTGACGCCCCCGCAGCTCCCTCAGCACCCGCCCATCCTCCCCCAACCCGCCCACCGTTCACGGCGGGCGGGGTTGAGTGGGGAACACTCAGGTTCGTTTGACCGTTGGGGAGGTCAGAGGGCAACATGAGCCCACTGCACTCAAGTAAGCGCAGCACTCCACCCCGTCACGTAAGGAACCAGCCTCATGGCACGAGCAGTCGGCATCGACCTCGGCACCACCAACTCCGTCGTCAGCGTCCTCGAGGGCGGCGAGCCCACGGTCATCGCCAACGCCGAGGGCTCCCGCACGACGCCGTCCATCGTCGCGTTCGCCAAGAACGGCGAGGTCCTGGTGGGCGAGGTCGCGAAGCGGCAGGCCGTCACCAACGTCGAGCGCACCATCCGGTCGGTGAAGCGCCACATGGGCACCGACTGGTCCACCGAGATCGACGGCAAGTCCTTCACCCCGCAGCAGATCAGCGCCTTCGTCCTGCAGAAGCTCAAGAGGGACGCGGAGGCCTACCTCGGCGAGACGGTCACCGACGCGGTGATCACCGTCCCGGCGTACTTCTCCGACGCCGAGCGGCAGGCGACCAAGGAGGCGGGCGAGATCGCCGGCCTCAACGTGCTCCGCATCGTCAACGAGCCGACCGCGGCCGCCCTCGCCTACGGGCTCGACAAGGGCGAGCACGAGCAGACCATCCTCGTCTTCGACCTCGGTGGCGGCACCTTCGACGTGTCGCTGCTCGAGATCGGCGACGGCGTCATCGAGGTGAAGGCGACCTCCGGTGACAACAAGCTGGGTGGTGACGACTGGGACAACGTCCTCGTCGAGCACCTCGTGAAGACCTTCAGCAACCAGTACGGCATCGACCTGTCGAAGGACAAGATGGCGATGCAGCGGCTGCGCGAGGCCGCGGAGAAGGCCAAGATCG
>CAMLIA010000158.1 GCA_946479905.1 uncultured Frankiales bacterium
GTCACAGGGGGATGTTCCCGTGCTTCTTGGCCGGCAGCGTCTCCCGCTTCGTGCGGAGCAGGCGAAGCGCCTTGGCGACCTCGAGCCGGGTCTGGGCCGGCTCGATGACGGCGTCGACGAAGCCGCGCTCGGCCGCGATGTAGGGGTTGGCGAAGGTGTCCTCGTACTCCGTCATGAACGCCGCCCGCGCCGCCTCGGGGTCCTCGGCGGCGGCGATCTCCTTGCGGCGCACGATGTTGACCGCGCCCTGCGCTCCGACGACGGCGATCTGGGCGGTCGGCCAGGCGAGGTTGACGTCGGCGCCGAGGTGCTTGGACCCCATGACGACGTACGCACCGCCGTAGGCCTTGCGGGTGATGACCGTGACCTTCGGGACGGTCGCCTCGGAGTAGGCGTAGAGCAGCTTGGCGCCGCGCCGGATGATGCCGGCGTGCTCCTGGCCGACGCCGGGCAGGAAGCCCGGGACGTCGCAGAAGGTGAGGATCGGGATGTTGAAGGCGTCGCAGGTCCGCACGAAGCGGGACGCCTTCTCCGACGCGTCGATGTCGAGGGTGCCGGCGAACTGCATCGGCTGGTTCGCGACGACGCCGACCGACCGGCCCTCGATCCGGCCGAAGCCGACGATGATGTTCGGCGCCCACAGCGCCTGCACCTCGAGGAAGTCGCCCTCGTCGACGACTGCGGTGATGACCGTGTGCATGTCGTAGGGGGCGTTGTTGCTGTCCGGGATGAAGGTGTTGAGCTCGGTCAGCAGGTCCTCCTCGAGCACGTCCACCCCGTCGTACGCCGGGGGCTCGGAGAGGTTGTTCGACGGCAGGTAGGACAGCAGCGTCTTGGTGAGCTCCAGCGCCTCCTCCTCGTCGTGGCTCATGAAGTGCGCCACGCCGCTCTTGGAGTTGTGCGCCCGCGCGCCACCGAGGTCCTCGATGGTGATGTCCTCGCCGGTGACCGTCTTGATGACGTCGGGGCCGGTGATCATCATGGCGCTGGCGCCGTCGACCATCAGGTTGAAGTCCGTCAGCGCGGGCGAGTAGACGTGCCCGCCGGCGCAGTTGCCGAGGATGAGCGAGATCTGCGGGATCACGCCGGAGGCGAGCGTGTTGCGGTAGAAGATGTCGCCGTACAGCGCCAGGCCCATGATCCCTTCCTGGATCCGGGCGCCGGAGCCCTCGTTGATGCCGACGATCGGCGTGCCGGTCTTCAGCGCCAGGTCCATGACCTTGACGATCTTCTCGCCGTAGACCTCGCCGAGGGCGCCGCCGAAGACCATCGCGTCCTGGCTGAACACGCACACGGGGCGACCGTCGACCGTGCCGTAGCCGGTGATGACGCCGTCGCCGATCGGGCGGTTCTTCTCCAGGCCGAAGTCGCGGGCGCGGTGCCGGGCGAGGGCGTCGGTCTCGGTGAACGAGCCCGGGTCGAGGAACGCCTCGATCCGCTCACGCGCCGTGCGCTGGCCCTTGGCGTGGCGCTTCTCCAGCGCCGCCTCGGAGCCGGGGTGGCGGGACTTCTCGACGCGCGCCTGGAGCTCCGCCAGCTTGCCGGCGGTGGTGTGGATGTCCGGGCCGTTCTCTTCGAATCGCTCTGCGGTCACCGGGAGAGGTTATCGGGAGGCTCACGAGCGGCCGCTCCAGGGATACGTTGCGGGGATGGCGCCAGGCAGCACGGGCAAGTACGACGACCTCGACCGACCGCCGCTGCGCGCGCAGACCCTGGCGCGCGCCCTCGAGGCGGACGGCTGGCGCGTCGAGGTGCTCGACTCCACGGCGTCCACGAACGCCGTCGTGGCGGAGCGGGCCCGCGCCGGCGAGCCGCACGGCCTGGTCGTCGTCGCCGAGGAGCAGACCCAGGGCCGGGGCCGGCTCGACCGCTCCTGGGTGAGCCCGCCGCGGGCCGGGTTGACGTTCAGCGCGCTGATCCGGCCGACGAGCCGGCTGGGGTGGGTACCACTGCTCGGTGGTCTCGGGGTGGCCCAGGCGCTGCGCCGCCAGACCGAGGTCGACGCGGTCCTGAAGTGGCCGAACGACGTGCTGGTCAACGACAAGAAGGTCGCCGGGCTGCTCGCCGAGGCCGTGGACGGCGCCGTGGTGCTGGGCGTCGGCCTCAACGTCTCGACCCGCCGCGACGAGCTGCCGGTGCCGGAGGCCACCTCCCTGGTGCTCGAGGGGGCGACGACGACGGACCGCGACACGGTGCTCCGGGCGGTGCTGCGCGGGATCGGGGACGCGCTCGGCGACGACACGCGCACGGCGTACCGGGCTGCGTGCAGCACGCTGGGACGGGAGGTCCGCATCGAGCTCCCCGCCGGTGACTCGGTGACGGGCACGGCGGAGACGATCGACGACGAGGGGCGGCTCGTCGTCGACGGGACCGCGTATGCAGCGGGGGACGTCGTCCACCTGAGATAGTCCGGTCATGGCGTATCCACGCAAGCTGCTGGGCGAGGGCGAGACGGTCGTGCTCGACCTGCACCCGCACTGGAAGGTCATGTTCCTGCCGTTCCTCGAGCTGCTGGGGGTGCTGGCACTGGCCGGCTTCCTGCTCGCGCAGGGGTTCAGCGACACGGCGGACTACGTCATCGTCGGCGTGGGCCTGCTGATGGTGCTGGGCTTCTTCGTCGTCCCGCTGCTCAAGTGGCGCACGACCCACTTCGTCGTCACCAGCGAGCGGGTCGTCATGCGCAGCGGCGTGCTCGGCCGGCAGGGCCGGGACATCCCGATGGTCCGGATCAACGACGTGAGCTTCCACCACACGTTCTTCGAGCGGCTGCTCGGCTGCGGCACCCTCGTCGTGGAGTCGGCCGGCGAGCGCGGCCAGGTCACGCTCACCGACATCCCGCGGGTCGAGCGGGTGCAGCGCACGGTGTACGACCTGGTGGACAAGCAGAGCCCGCCGGCGCCTACGGCTCCTTGACGATCTCGCCGTCGACGACCTTCGCGTCGGGGTAGGGCGGCCAGTCGCCCTGCGGGGCCCGCACCTTGTCGTAGCGGACGCCCTGCTCCAGCGCGCCGGCCCGCTCGCCGGGGCCGCCGGCGTTGACGCCGATGCAGGTCAGCAGGCCGACGATCCCGGCGCCGCCCGCCGCGAGTCCGGCGGGGACCCCGCTGGGCATGAGCAGCGCCGAGAGGATGAAGACCAGCAGGGCTCCCGCACGGATCCCGTAGTAGGCCTTCTGCCTGCTCGTCACCCGCCTGACGGTACGCCTGCAGCCACTACGTTGCACCTCGTGGACGATCTCGATGCGCTGCTGCTCGGCGAGCCGCTGACCCTCGACCGGGCGGAGATCACGCAGCTGGCGGGAGTGTCCGACGAGGCGGCCCTCGACGTCTGGACCGCGATGGGCTTCGCCGAGATCCCCTTCGGCGTGAAGGCGTTCACGACGCAGGACGTCGAGGCCCTCAGGACGGCCCAGGCCCTGCTGGACATCGGCCTGGTCGACCTCGACACCCAGCTCGTCATGGCCCGGGCCATGGGGCAGGGGCTCGCCCGGCTCGCCGAGGCGCAGGTCGACGTGCTGCGGTCGCGGACCGCGGACCTGTCGCCCGAGGAGGCGCTCGCCGAGCTGGCGTCCCGGGCCGACCAGGTGCTGCCCAAGCTGGACCACCTCATCGTCTTCATGTGGCGGCGGCAGTTCGCCGCGGCGGTGCAGCGGGCGATCGCGACGTTCGGCGACCACGGCGTCCCGGTCGCGTCGGTGGGCTTCCTCGACCTGGTCGGCTTCACCCGGTCGTCGCGGGAGTGGGACGCCAGCAAGCTGGAGCGGACGCTGGAGCGGTTCGAGCGCGACGTGGCTCTGCGGGTGGCTGCGGCCAACGGCCGGGTCATCAAGACCCTGGGTGACGGCGTCCTCTACACGACCGACCAGCCGCAGGCCGCGGTGAGCATCGCCCTCGACACCATCGCCGACCACGAGTCCGACGAGGAGCTCCCCTCGGTCCGTGCCGGTGTGGCCACCGGCCCGGTGCTCTTCCGGCTGGGCGACGTCTTCGGCGAGACCGTGAACATCGCCTCCCGGCTCTCGGGTGAGGCGCGCCCTGGCAGCCTGCTCGTCGACCGGCACGTCGTCGAGGCCCTCGGCGACGACCTCGAGGTCCGCGAGCTGCACCGCCGGGCCGTGCGCGGCTACCGGTCGCTCACGCCGTACCTCGTCCGGCGACGCTAGACGAGGGCGGTGCGCTCGGCGAGCTCCGGGTCCGCGGCGAAGACCCACCGCCGGTAGGCCCAGAAGCGGAAGACCGTCGCGACCAGGGTGCCGAGCACCTGGCTCACGTTGAAGGCCAGCTTGCTGGTCTCGCCCAGCACGTAGTGCGCGACGTCGACCGGGATGAGCGTGATCACCAGGCCGACGACGTTGATGACGGCGTACACCGTGAGGTCCTGCCCGTGGCCGCGGTCGTCGTCGACCCGGTGCGCGAACGACCACAGCCGGTTGCCGAGGTAGCTGACGCCGGTGGCGATGACCGTGGAGAGGGTCTTGGACGTGGTCGGGCCGAGGCCGAGCCCGAAGTGGAACCAGTTCGCGAGCAGGGTGTCGAGGACGAAGCAGAAGCCGCCCACCATGACGAACTTGACCAGCTCGGCAGCCAGGGGTCGCAGGCGTCGGAGCATCGACCCAGGCTAATAGAGTGCCCTCGTGACCTGGCTGGAGCTGGAAGGCGTTGCCAACGCGCGCGACCTCGGCGGGCTGCCGACGGTGGACGGCCGCACCACCAGGCACGGCGTGCTGCTGCGCTCGGACAACCTGCAGGACCTGACCGACGAGGACATCCGTCGGCTGCAGGAGCACGGTCTCGGGACCGTTCTCGACCTCCGCACCGACGCCGAGGTCGAGATCATCGGACCCGGGCCGCTGCGCCAGACCGAGGTGTCGCACGTCCACCTCGACCTCATCCCGCACGGGTTCGACGGCCGCGACGAGCTGGTCGAGAAGGCGCTCCCGCACGAGGACGCGGGCGACGAGGCGATGGACCACTTCTACATCGACTACGTCAACCACGCGCCGGAGGCGATCGCCACCGCGCTGCGCACGATCGCCGACCCGCGCAGCGGCGCCGTGCTGGTGCACTGCGCCGCCGGCAAGGACCGCACCGGAGTCGTCTGCGCCCTCGCGCTGTCCCTCGTCGGGGTCACCCGCACGGCCGTCGTCGACGACTACGTCCGCACCAACGAGCGCATCCGCGCCGTCATCGACCGGCTGCTCGCCACCGACCTCTACCACGACGACCTGTCGAAGCGGGACCCCGACTCCTTCCTCATGCACGCCGAGAACATGGAGCGGTTCCTCGACCGGGTCGACGCCGGCTACGGCGGCGTGCACGGGCTGGCGATGTCGATCGGGGTCGACGAGGAGACCGTCGCCAAGCTGTCCCGCCGGCTGCTCGGGTGACGGTCCGCGGCGCGATGGACCTGCCTGTCGTCGGCATGATCGGCGGCGGCCAGCTGTCCCGGATGACCCACCAGGCCGCGATCGCCCTCGGCCTGTCGCTGCGCGTGCTCGCCGATGCGACCCACGACAGCGCCGCGCTGGTCGCGAGCAACGTCGTGGTCGGCTCACACGAGAGCCGTGCGGACCTGCTCGCCTTCGCCGACGGGTGCGAGGTGGTCACCTTCGACCACGAGCACGTGCCCGGCGACCTGATCCGGGCCATGGAGGACGCCGGCCACACCGTCCTGCCGTCGTCGGCCGCCCTGCTGCACGCCCAGGACAAGCTCGAGATGCGCACCCGGCTCGCCGCGCTGGGCGTGCCGGTCCCGCCGTTCGCGGCGGTCTCGTCGACGGCGGACCTGGAGGCGTTCGGCGCCGAGCACGGCTGGCCGCTGGTCCTCAAGGCCGCCACCGGCGGGTACGACGGCAAGGGCGTCTGGGTCGTCGGCTCCCTCGAGGAGGCCGAGCCGGTGCTGGCGAGCGGGGTCCGGCTGCTCGCCGAGCAGAAGGTGCCGCTCGTCCGCGAGCTCGCCGCCGTCGTCGCGCGCAGCCCCTACGGCCAGGCCGCGGCGTGGCCGGTGGTGGAGACCGTGCAGGACGACGGCATCTGCGTCGAGGTCGTCGCGCCGGCTCCCGCGCTGTCCGAGGACCGCGCCGTGCAGGCGTCCGGCCTCGCGCTCCGGCTGGCTCAGGAGCTCGGGGTCGTGGGGGTCCTCGCGGTCGAGCTGTTCGAGACCCCTGACGGGCTGCTGGTCAACGAGCTGGCGATGCGGCCGCACAACAGCGGCCACTGGACGATCGAGGGCGCCCGCACCTCCCAGTTCGAGCAGCACCTGCGCGCGGTGCTCGACTACCCCCTGGGTACGACGACGCAGACCGCACCGGTGGTCGTGATGGCCAACCTGCTGGGCGGCGACGGCGATCCCGAGCTCGACAAGCGGCTGCACCTGCTGTTCGCGCACGACCCGGCGCTCAAGGTGCACCTGTACGGCAAGCAGGTCCGGCCGGGGCGCAAGATCGGTCACGTGACCGCGCTGGGAGATGATCTCGAGCAGACCCGCGCCCGGGCCCGGGCCGGCGCGCACTACCTGAGGACGGGCGCATGGCTGGCCGAGACGTGACCTCGCTCGTCGGCATCATCATGGGCAGCGACAGCGACTGGCCGACCATGGAGCCGGCCTCCCAGGCGCTGACCGAGTTCGACGTCGCCCACGAGGTGCGCGTCGTCTCCGCCCACCGCACGCCCGTCGACATGCTCGACTACGCCTCGTCGGCGGCCGACCGGGGGCTGCGGGTCGTCATCGCCGGAGCAGGGGGAGCCGCGCACCTGCCGGGGATGGTGGCGTCGATGACGCCACTGCCGGTCATCGGCGTGCCGGTCCCCCTCAAGCACCTGGACGGCATGGACTCGCTGCTGTCGATCGTGCAGATGCCGGCGGGCGTGCCGGTCGCCACCGTGTCGGTCGCCGGCGCCCGCAACGCCGGCCTGCTCGCCGTCCGCATCCTGGCCAGCTCGGACGACGGCCTGCTGCAGCGGATGCGCGACTTCCAGGCCGCGCTCGCGGACCAGGCCCGGGCCAAGGACGCCGCGCTGCAGCAGCGGCTCGACTGACCCGGCCGCGTTTCACGACTCCCCGGGTTCAGGGCGATCCGTTACCTTTGCGGCCTTCGTGCGTTCTGTGAGGCAACGCCGACATCCCCCCGAGGTGACCCTGGTGAGCACGCAGCCGAGCCGTCGCACGGTGCTGACGTCCGCCGTCGCGGGAGCGGCAGCGGTCGGTGTCGTCGCGTCCCGCGCGTCCGAGGCGGCCACCGCTCACCCGGTCCCCGTCGCGCACGACCCGGTGCTGCACGCGGTGCGGAGGCTGACGTTCGGCGCCACCCCTGAGCTGGTCGCGCACGTCCGGCAGGTGGGCGTCGAGGCCTGGGTCGACCAGCAGCTGTCCGGGGCACCCGACGTGGGCGCCACCCTGCACGGCACCGGCCCGGCGTCGGTGCCGCTGCCCGCGGCCGTGTCGTCGCAGGCCATGAGCGGGCTCGGGCGCTACGGCGTGACCGACCTGCAGGTGCAGACCTTCGCCCGCGCCGCGTTCGGGGACAACCAGCTCTACGAGCTGCTCGTCGAGCTCTGGACCAACCACCTGTCGATCCACGGCCCGTCGGTGGCCGCTCACAAGGTCAACGACGACGCGCAGGTCATCCGCAGGTACGCGCTCGGTGCCTTCGCGGACATGCTCGCAGCCAGCGCCCAGAGCCCCGCGATGCTGCTCTACCTCGACCAGGCCTACTCCCGCGGGAGCAACCCGAACGAGAACTACGCCCGCGAGCTGATGGAGCTGCACACCGTCGGGGTCGACGCCGGCTACCACCAGCGCGACGTGCACCAGGCGGCGCTGGCGCTCACCGGGCTCTCGGTCGACGAGACGACGGGAGAGTTCACCTACCGCCCGGAGTGGCACCACGTCGGACCCGTCCGGGTGATGGGCTGGTCGCACCCCAACGGGGACCCGAGCAAGGGCAAGCAGGTCGCCCTGTCGCTGGTGTCCTACCTCGCCCACCACCCGATGACGGCCCGCCGGGTCGCCACCAAGCTGGTCCGCCGGCTGGTGAGCGACACGCCGCCGGCCGGCCTGGTCGCGAGTGCCGCCCGCGTCTACCTCGCCGGCGGGACCTCGGTCGTACCCGTCGTGAAGCACATCGTGGGATCGCACGAGTTCAGGGCGGCCGCCGGGCAGAAGTCCCAGCGACCGTTCGAGTGGTTCGTGCAGGCCGTGCGCGTCCTGGGCCTGCGACCGTCACCGGACCTCACGGTCGACGGGGCCGCCGTCGTGTGGGCGCTGCGCAGTCTCGGCCAGGCCCCCTTCGAGTGGGCGCCGCCGAACGGCTACCCCGACACGACCGGCGCCTACGCCTCGACCGCGACCATGCTGGCCCGCTGGAACGCGGCGCAGGCGCTCGTCCGCGGCGGCATCGCGGGCCTCGGCGAGCCGGACGCGGGCGCCCTCCTCGGGACGCCGGTGCCCACCACCGCCGGCGGGGTCGTGGAGCGGCTGGCGCACGTGCTGCTGAGCGTGTCGCCGCGGGCGGGGCTGACGCGCGCGGTGCTCACCGGCGTGGGGCTCAAGGCGACCCACGTGCTCACGCCGGCGGAGGCCCGCGGGCTGGTCCCGCCGATGGCGGCGCTGCTGCTGTCCTCGCCCGAGGCGCTGGTCCGATGAGCACTGGTCCGATGAGCACTGGTCCGGTGAGCGACTGCCTCGACCTGGCCTGCACGCGACGCCGGCTGCTCGCCGGTGCCGGCATCGTCGGAGGCCTGGGCGCCCTCGACGTGGCGATGCCGCGGATGGCGTTCGCCGCCGACCGCCACCACACCGACCTGCTCGTCGTGGTGTCGCTGCGCGGTGGCGCCGACGGGCTGTCCCTGGTGCCACCGCTCGCCGACCGGGACTACCTCGCCGCCCGCCCCGACATCGCGGTCCCGCCGTCCCGTGCGCTGCCGCTGGACCGGCACTTCGGGCTGCACCCCGCCCTCGCGCCGCTGATGCCTTTCTGGCACAGCCGCCGGCTCGCGGTCGTGCACGCGGTCGGCGACTCCGACGGCACCCGGTCGCACTTCGAGGCCACCGACGCCATGGAGCGCGGCGTCAACCTCCGCAACGGCGCCCAGACCGGCTGGGTCGACCGGCTGATGACCGCCCGCGGTCTGAGTCCCACCGACTTCCCGGCGCTCGCGGTCGGCGCCCCACCCGGGACGCTCCGGGGCGGCGCCCCGGCGCTGTCGCTGTGGTCGGTCTCCGACCTCCGGGTCCAGGTGCCGCAGCGCGCGACGCGCCGCACCGAGGCGGCCCTCGGGCAGATGTACGCCGGCATCAGCGGGCCGCACGCCGCGGCAGCGCGGCAGACCCTCGACGCGCTGCGCCGGCTGGCGCCGTACCGCGACAAGGACTACCGACCGCGGGCGGGCGTCACCTACCCGAACGACTCCTTGGGTCACGGGCTCGCCCAGATCGCCGAGGTCGCGCGGGCCGGGCTGGGGCTCGAGGTCGCCACCCTCGACACCGGCGGCAGCTGGGACATGCACGAGGCGCTGGGCTCCGCGACAGGTGGCGTGATGCACGACCAGGCGAGCTCGCTCGCGAAGGGGCTGGCTGCCTTCGCCCTGGACCTCGGGCCGCTGCTGGCGCGGACCACCATCGTCACCGTGTCGGAGTTCGGTCGCCGGGTCGCGCAGAACGGCAGCGGCGGTGTCGACCACGGGCACGGCTCGGCCATGCTCGTGCTCGGCGGCGGCATCCGCGGCGGCCACGTCTACGGCCGGTGGCCCGGGCTGCGCCCGGACCAGCTCGACGACGGCGACCTGCGGCCGACCACCGACTACCGCGACGTGCTCGGTGAGCTCGTGCACCGCCGGCTCGGCGGGGCAGGCCTGCTCAGGACCGTCTTCCCCGACCACCGTCCCCGCGAGCTCGGCCTCGCCCGCCAGCGCTGAGACCTCTGCCGGAACGCAACTGCAACAACCAAGCCGGCCCAGCAGGGGAGCTCACGCTCGATCAGCGGGGCGCAGGCCCGGCCAGGAGACCTGGTCGTTGCAGTTGCGTCCGAGCGGACGGCTCAGGCGGCAGGCGTGCGCTGGTGGGCGAGCAGCCGGGCGATGCTCTCGAGGGCGGCCGGGTTGCTCGGCACCGCCACGTCGGAGCTCGGCGCTCGCAGCACGTCGAGGTGCTCGCGGTCGCAGGGCACCTCGGCCCGCTGCGTGCTCTCCATACGACCAAGATCGGCAGCG
>CAMLIA010000159.1 GCA_946479905.1 uncultured Frankiales bacterium
GAGCCGATCAGCGCTCGCCTGATCGCCGACATGTTCAAGACGGCCGGCGCCGACCGGTTGATGAGCGTCGACCTGCACACCGCGCAGATCCAGGGCTTCTTCGACGGGCCGGTGGACCACCTGTTCGCCCTGCCGTTGCTCGCGGACTACGTCGCGGGCAAGTACGACACCGCGAACATGACGATCGTCTCGCCGGACTCCGGCCGGGTCAGGGTGTCGGAGCGGTGGTCGGACCGGATGGGCGGGTGCCCGCTGGCGTTCATCCACAAGACACGCGACCCGCTCGTCGCCAACCAGGTCGTCGCCAACCGCGTCGTCGGTGACGTCGAGGGCCGGGTCTGCGTGCTCGTGGACGACATGATCGACACTGCCGGGACCATCACCAAGGCCGCCGACGTGCTCTTCGACGCCGGTGCGGCGGACGTCATCGTCACCGCGACCCACGGTGTGCTGAGCGGGCCGGCCGTCGACCGGCTGAAGAACAGCAAGGTCACCGAGACGATCATCACGAACACGCTGCCGGTGCCGGAGGAGAACCGCTTCGACAAGCTGACCGTGCTCTCGATCGCGCCGCTGGTGGCCCGGGCGATCAGCGAGGTGTTCGAGGACGGCTCGGTGACCAGCCTCTTCGACGGCGCCGCGTAGCCTGCGGCTCCACGGGGGCCCGTGCCGCTGTAGGCTGAGCGGCCTCAGCGCGCTCGGTCGACCTCGGCCCGTGCGTCCGTGCCGCCGACATCGCAGATGAGGCGGCCCCGATGGCGCATCGCAACGGTCAGAGCGACCGGGACGACACCGACCTGAGGGCGGCCGCACAGGCGTTCTTCGCCCTCATGACCTCGACGGCCGACGCACTGTCCACCGAGCTGCTGGACGGCACAGTTCTCACGTGGAACCGCGGCGCGGAGAAGCTGTACGGGTACGTGGCCGCGGACATGGTCGGCAGCAACGCCCGCCTGCTCGACCCGGACGTGAGCGGCAGCGAGGTCGCAGCACTGCTGGCAGCCGTGGCCGCGGGCGAGACGGTGCAGGGACTGGAGACCCAGCGCCGGCGACGTGATGGCTCCCTGGTGGACGTCTCGCTGACGATCTCGCCGATCTACGACGAGGACGGCGACGTGGTCTCCGCCTCCGTGATCGCGCGTGACGTCAGCGACCGCAAGCGCCTGGAGGCGCAGCTCCTCCGGCAGGTGACGCACGACGACCTGACCGGCCTGCCGAACAGGGCCCTCCTCGAGGACCGGCTGGCCCGGGCGCTGGTCCGGGCGAAGCGGCTGGGCGGCCAGCTCGGCGTGCTCCTGGTCGACGTCGATCGGATGACCAGCGTCAACGCGGAGTACGGCTACCTCGTCGGCGACCTCGTGCTGGCCGAGCTCGCCGTCCGCCTCAGCAACGCGGTGGCGGAGGGGGACACCGTCGGTCGCATCGGCGGCGACGAGTTCGTCGTGGTCTGCGACGACACCCCGGCGGCGGACGTCCAGTCGCTCGCCGCCCGCATCGCTCAGGCGCTGGGTGCCCCGATCGAGGCCGAGGGCCAGCGGGTGATCGTGACGGTGAGCATCGGCATCGCTGTCGCGCCGCCCCTGAACCGGGACACGCTGCTCCGGTGCGCGCACGCCGCGATGATCGATGCGAAGGCGCGCGGGCGCGCCCGCTGGCACGCCTTCGACGCCGACTCGGAGCGCAGCTGGACCGAGCGGATCGCGCTGGGTCGTGAGCTGGGTGAGGCCCTGCTCCGCGACGCCCTGGAGGTGCACTACCAACCCGTCGTCGAGCTTGCGACCGGACGCTTGATGGGCCTGGAGGCACTGCTTCGCTGGTCGCACCCCACGCGGGGCTGGGTCCAGCCGGCCATGTTCGTGCCGCTCGCGGAGGAGACGGGCCTGATCGCAGCGCTCGACCCGTGGGTGCTCCAGCGTGCGTCTCGAGACGCAGCGGCTCTCCGGAGAGCCGGCGTGCTGCGACCGGATGCCCGGCTCGCCGTGAACCTGTCGGCGCGCAACCTCAACGACAACGCCGCCCGCGACTGGGTTCCCCGGGCGGTGGCCGCCGGCGGGTTCCCCCTTGACGCCCTCGACCTGGAGGTGACGGAGACAGGGCTCCTGGCAGACGCCCAGGCCGCGGGCCAGGTGCTGAGCTGGCTCCGTGGCCAAGGCGTGGGGATCGCGCTCGACGACTTCGGTACCGGCTACTCGTCTCTGACCTACCTGCGCAAGCTGCCTGTCACCACGATCAAGGTGGACAAGGAGTTCATCGGGCACATCAGCGACCGCAGTGACGACCGCGCGATCGTCGCGGCCGTGATCGACCTCGGCAAGGCGGTGGGCCTGCGCACCATCGCGGAAGGGGTGGAGACGCCGGACCAGCTGGCCTTCCTGAACCGGCACGGGTGCGGAGCGGGCCAGGGCTACCTCTGGAGCCGCGCCCTGTCCCTCCCGGAGCTGGCGGCCCTGCTCCGTGGTCACCCTGGTTTCGTCGCCGCCACGCCGGTGGGAGCAGGCCCGACCCCACGACCTCGGGAGGCTCGCGCGACGGACCGGCACGCGATGCACCGGATCGTGGAGCTCCACCAGGAGGGGGCGTCGCTCACCACGATCGCCGCAGCCCTCAACACGGAGGGCCTGCAGAGCCCCTCAGGTCTGCGCTGGCACAGCAGCAGTGTCGCCCGCGTGATCGCGGACGTCGTGGACGACGTGAGGGCCGGGACCGTGGCCGCAGCCTCGACGACCTAGCTCCGCCCCGCCGTTCCGCTAGACTTCTCCGCTGCGCCATCCGCGCCCCAAGCTTGCAGTCTTCTCGAGGAGTTCCGCCGTGTCCGAGGTCCGCATCGTCGCCGAGACCCGCACCGAGTTCGGCAAGGGCCCGGCCCGGCGCACCCGTCGTGCCGGCAAGGTGCCCGCCGTCCTCTACGGCCACGGGGACAAGCCGCGCCACCTCGCGCTGCCCGGCCACGAGCTGATGCTGGCGCTCAAGCACGACGCGAACGCGCTGCTCGCACTGCAGACCGAGGACGGCGAGCAGCTCGCGCTGCCGAAGGTCGTCGTGCGCGACCCCATCCGCCGCACGCTCGAGCACGTCGACCTGGTGGCCGTCCGCCGGGGTGAGAAGGTCACCGTGGACGTCCCGCTGACGCTCGTCGGCGACGCCGCCCCGGACGTGCTCGTCGACCAGCAGAAGACCACCCTGTCCGTCGAGGCCGAGGCCACTCACCTGCCGACCGGCTTCGAGGTCAGCATCGCGGGCCTGAAGGTGGGCGGGACGATCCACGCCTCCGACGTGAAGCTGCCGGCCGGCACCACCCTCGCCGAGGACGGCGAGGTCGTGCTGGTGCAGGGCCTCGGTGCCCCCACGGCCGAGGCCATCGAGGCGGAGCTCGACGCCGCCGAGGCCGAGCTCGCGCCTGAGGAGCCGGTCGCCGACGAGGCCGCCGAGGCCGAGGGCGCCGAGGCGGCTGCCGACGAGGCGACCGCCTCCGAGGAGTAAGACCCCCAGATGGCGGACGACCTCTGGTTGGTCGTCGGCCTCGGGAACCCGGGTCCGAGCTACGCCGGGCACCGGCACAACGTCGGGTTCATGGTCGTCGACCTGCTCGCGGAGCGGATGGGCGCCCGCTTCAAGGCGCACAAGGGCAGGGCCGACACGGTCGAGGGCCGGCTGTCCGGCAAGCGGGTCGTGCTGGCCAAGCCGAAGTGCTACATGAACGAGTCGGGCGGGCCGGTCGCGAGCCTGCGCGACTTCTTCAAGGTGCCGGTGGAGCGGATCGTGGTCGTCCACGACGAGCTCGACATCCCCTTCGGCACGCTGCGGCTCAAGGCCGGTGGCGGCGACAACGGCCACAACGGGCTGAAGTCGGTGACCAAGAGCCTGGGCAGCAAGGACTACCTCCGGGTGCGGTGGGGGATCGGCCGGCCCCCGGGGCGGCAGGACCCGGCGGACTTCGTGCTGAAGGACTTCAGCGGCACGGAGCGCAAGGACCTCGGGTTCCTCGTCGACAGGGCCGCCGACGCGGTCGAGGCGCTCCTGGCCGGCACTCTCGAGTCCACGCAGAACACCTTCCACGTCGACCCGGCCTGACGGTCACTCCTGCTCGGTCTCCGCGCGCCGGCGGGCGATGGCGGCCTCGAGCTGGGCGTTGAACCGGCTCAGCAGCCGGACGAACAGCTCGCGCTCCTGCTCGGGCCACTCCGCGAGCACCTCGTCCAGCACCTCGGTGCGCTGCCGCTTGGTGAGCTCGAACGCCTCGCGACCGGCGACGGTCGCGCTGACCAGGGCGGCGCGGGCGTCCTGCGGGTCGGTCTCGCGCTGCACGAACCCGGCGTCCTGCAGCGAGCGCACCTGCCGGCTCACCACGGACAGGTCGACCTCGAGCAGCTTCGCGAGCGTCGTGGGGCGGACCGGCCCCTCCTCGCAGATCCGCCAGAGCGCCTGGTAGGCCGGGCGGTCCAGCACCGTGAACCCCGACGGCCCGTGCAGCCGCACCGGCTTGGACAGCCGGCGGGCCATCATGGCGAGCTGCAGCTCCAGCTCCTGGGTGGGCACGGCGGAAGCGTACGGCGGTTTCGCCGTACTTTCTGCTCATGATCCCGTCTCAGATGATCACGACCACCTTCGACCTCCCCGGCTACCGCACGGTCTCCTGCCAGGGGGAGGTGATGGGCCTGACCGTCCGCTCCCGCAACGTCTTCTCCGTCTTCGGCTCGGGGCTGAAGTCGCTGTTCGGCGGGGAGCTGCGCGGCCAGACCCAGGCGCTCATCGACAGCCGGCGCCAGGTCATGGACCGGCTCGTCGGGGAGGCGGAGTCGCGAGGGGCCAACGCCGTGGTGGGGATGCGCTTCGACACCAGCGAGATCGGCAACGGGTGGACCGAGATCTGCGCCTACGGCACCGCGGTGACGGTCGTCCCGGCTGTCTGACGCGGACCGTAGGCTGGGTCCCGACCCCCCGGCCTCCGGCCGAGCGGGGCCTGTTCGCGTTGCCCTGGAGCCCCCCGTGACCCTCGCCGCCCTGCTCGACACCGTGCTCGGCGACCCCTCCCTCGCCCGCGTGGTCGAGACGGTCCCGTCCTCGCTCGACCTCACGGCCCCAGCCGGCCTTCGTCCCTTCGTGATCGCGGCCCTCGCCCGCACCGGCCGGCAGGTCATCGCCGTGACGGCCACCGGACGGGAGGCGGAGGAGCTGGAGGCCGCCCTCGGCAGCCTGCTCGACAGCGACCGGGTGGCGCTGTTCCCGAGCTGGGAGACCCTCCCGCACGAGCGGCTGAGCCCCCGCGCGGACACCGTCGGCCGCCGGCTCGCCGTGCTGCGCCGGCTGGCGCACCCCAGCGACGACGACCCGGCCACCGGTCCGCTCGACGTCGTCATCGCGCCGGTCCGCTCCCTGCTGCAGCCGCAGGTCAAGGGCCTGGGTGATCTCGAGCCGGTGCAGCTGCGCAAGGGCGACGAGATGCCCCTCGAGGACCTGGTACGACGACTGGTCGACCTCGCGTACGCCCGCGTCGAGCTCGTGGAGAAGCGCGGCGAGTTCGCCGTCCGCGGCGGCATCCTCGACGTCTTCCCGCCGACCGAGGAGCACCCGGTCCGGGTCGAGCTGTGGGGCGACGAGGTCGAGGAGGTCCGGGCCTTCAAGGTCGCCGACCAGCGCTCGCTGCACGAGGTCGAGCACGGTCTGTGGGCGCCGCCCTGCCGCGAGCTGCTGCTCACGCCCCAGGTGCGTGAGCGCGCCGCCCAGCTCGCGCTCGACCACCCCGAGCTCGCGGAGATCTGCGTCAAGCTCGCCGACGGGCACCCCGTGGAGGGCATGGAGGCGCTCGCCCCTGTCCTGGTGGACGACCTGCAGCTGCTCGTGGACGAGCTGCCGCGAGACGCCGCGGTCGTGGTCTGCGACCCGGAGCGGGTCCGCACCCGCGCCCACGACCTGGTGCGCACGTCGCAGGAGTTCCTCGAGGCGAGCTGGGCGACGGCTGCCACCGGCGGCCAGGCTCCCGTCGACCTCGGCGCCGCGGCGTACAAGTCGCTGGTCGAGGTCCGGGAGCACGCCACCAGCCACGGCCACCCGTGGTGGGGCATCACGCCGTTCACGTCCGACGAGGAGCTCGAGGACGACACCGTGGTGCTCGCGGCACGCTCCCCACAGGCCTACCGGGGCGAGATGGAGCAGGCCGTCGAGGACATCCGCCAGCTCGTCAAGGACGGCTGGTCGGTCGTCCTCACGAGCGAGGGGGAGGGCACCGCTCAGCGCATGGTCGAGGTGCTCAAGGGCGCCGACGTCCCTGTCCGGGGGGAGTTCGAGCTCCGGCCCGAGAAGGGCCTCGTCGTGGTCAGCACCGGGTGCCTGGACACCGGCTGGTCGAGCGAGCTGCTGCAGACCCTGGTGCTCACCGAGGGGGACCTGACCGGTGCCAGGGGACCGGCCACCAAAGACCTGTCGAAGCGAATGCCGTCGCGACGCAAGAACACCGTGGATCCCTTGCAGCTCAAGGCAGGCGACCCCGTCGTGCACGAGCAGCACGGGGTCGGGCGGTACGTCGAGATGGTGCAGCGGACGGTCGCCGGCGCCACCCGCGAGTACCTCATCCTCGAGTACGCCAAGGGCGACAAGCTGTTCGTCCCCACCGACCAGCTGGAGCAGGTCACGCGCTACGTCGGGGGCGAGGCGCCGTCCCTCGACCGGCTCGGCGGCGGCGACTGGGCCAAGCGCAAGGGCCGTGCCAAGAAGGCGGTCAAGGAGATCGCCGCCGGGCTGATCCAGCTCTACGCCGCCCGCACGAGCGCCCCCGGGTTCGCCTTCGGCCCGGACACGCCCTGGCAGCGCGAGCTCGAGGACGCCTTCCCCTACGTCGAGACGCCCGACCAGCTCGAGGCCATCGACGAGGTCAAGGCCGACATGGAGAAGCCGATCCCGATGGACCGCGTCATCTGCGGCGACGTCGGCTACGGCAAGACCGAGATCGCGGTCCGCGCCGCCTTCAAGGCGGTCCAGGACGGCAAGCAGGTCGCCATCCTCGTACCCACCACGCTGCTGGTGCAGCAGCACTACAACACCTTCCGCGACCGCTTCGCCCAGTTCCCTGTGACCGTCAGGGCGACGAGCCGCTTCAACACCGACAAGGAGCAGCGGGAGGTGCTGGCAGGCATCACCGACGGCTCGATCGACGTCGTCATCGGGACGCACCGCCTGCTGTCGAAGTCCGTGCAGTTCAAGGACCTCGGGCTCGTCATCGTCGACGAGGAGCAGCGCTTCGGTGTGGAGCACAAGGAGTACCTCAAGGAGATGCGCACCGCCGTGGACGTCCTCACGATGTCCGCGACGCCGATCCCGCGGACGCTCGAGATGAGCCTCACCGGCATCCGTGAGATGTCGACGATCCTCACGCCTCCGGAGGAGCGGCACCCGGTGCTCACGTTCGTCGGGCCCTACGACGAGAAGCAGATCGGGGCGGCCATCCGACGCGAGCTGATGCGCGAGGGCCAGGTGTTCTACCTGCACAACCGGGTGGAGTCGATCGAGCGCGCGGCCAAGCGGCTGCGCGAGCTCGTCCCCGAGGCGCGGATCGCCGTCGGGCACGGGCAGATGAGCGAGGACGCCCTCGAGCAGGTGATGGTGGGCTTCTGGGAGAAGCACTTCGACGTCCTGGTCTGCACGACCATCGTCGAGTCCGGCCTCGACATCCCGAACGCCAACACCCTCATCGTCGAGCGGGCGGACGCCTTCGGCCTCAGCCAGCTGCACCAGATCCGCGGCCGGGTCGGTCGCGGCCGGGAGCGGGCCTACGCCTACTTCACCTATCCGCCGGAGAAGCCGCTCACGGAGACGGCCTACGACCGGCTCGCGACCATCGCGCAGAACACCGAGATCGGCGCCGGCATGGCGGTGGCGATGAAGGACCTCGAGATCCGCGGCGCCGGCAACCTGCTCGGCGGCGAGCAGTCGGGTCACATCGCGAGCGTCGGATTCGACCTCTACATGCGGCTGGTCGGCGACGCGGTCGCGGACTACAAGCGCGGTGGCGGGCTGCCGGGCGAGCTCGACGCGGACGAGCCCGAGCTGCGCGAGACGAAGGTCGACCTGCCGATCGACGCGCACCTCCCGCACGACTACGTCCCGGGCGAGCGGCTGCGGCTGGCCGCCTACCGGCAGATCGCCGGAGCGCTCGACGAGGCCGGGCTGGCCGCCGTCCGCGACGAGCTGAAGGACCGGTACGGACCGCTGCCGCCCGCCGTGGAGAACCTGCTGGCGGTCGCCGCGTTCCGCAACAAGGCCCGCGCCTTCGGCCTGACCGAGGTGGGCGTCCAGGGCAAGCAGGTCCGGTTCCTGCCGATGCCGCTGCGGGAGTCGCAGGTGCTGCGGCTGCAGCGCCTCTACAAGGGTGCGATCTACAAGCAGGCCCTGGACACCGTGCTCGTCCCGATGCCGATGACGAAGCAGTTCGGGGGCCAGCCGCTGCGTGACACCGAGCTGCTCGCGTGGGCCGGCGACCTCCTCGAGGCCGTCCTCACCCCGGCGCCCGTAGGCTAGGCCCCGTGATCCGCACGCCTTCGCTGCTTCTCGCTGCCTCCGTCCTGTCCACGTTCGTCCTGACCGGCTGCGGCGACGGCACGGTCCGCACCGGAGCTGCCGCCACCATCGGCGACGAGCGCATCACCACGTCGGTCCTCGACGGCTACGTCACCCGCGGTCTGAAGGACACCTCGGCGCAGCAGAAGGTCGGCACCGACAAGGCCGGGTACGAGCGGGACGCGCTCAGCCGGATCATCCAGCACGACCTGATCGCGGCCGCCGCGAAGAAGGCGGGCGTCACCGTCGACGGGGCCGACGTGGACGCCTACGCGAGCAACCTCGACCAGCAGATCGTGCAGAGCGGCCAGGGGACCAGCCTGGAGGCCGCGGCCGCGGCCGCGGGGATCGCCAAGGCGGACCAGAAGCAGTTCTTCACCGACCTGGTCCTCAAGGAGGCGATCGCGGACAAGCTGACCGAGAGCATCCAGGTGCCGGACTCGGTGCTGCTGGACGGCTACCGGCAGAACATCGCGAACTACGACCGGGTGCACTCGGCGCACATCCTGGTCGCGAGCAAGCCGCTGGCCGACCGGATCCTCGCGCTCGTGAAGGCCGACCCCTCCTCGTTCGCCGCGCTCGCCGCGAAGTACTCCACCGACACGAGCAGCAAGACCACCGGCGGTGACCTCGGCTTCCAGGGCAGGGGTGCCCTGGTGAAGCAGTTCGAGGACGCGATCTTCGGCTCCAGGCCCGGCAGCTTCGTCGAGGCCCACACGCAGTTCGGCTACCACGTGATCCACGTCATCGAGCGCAAGACGACGACCTTCGCCGAGGCGAAGCGGGACCTGCGCCGCCAGCTGCTGCAGGACCAGCGCAACGCGGCGCTGCAGGGCTACCTGCAGAAGGTCGCCAAGGAGATCGGCGTGCACGTCAACCCGCGCTTCGGGGTCTGGGACGCGACGAACCAGAGCGTCGTCGCGGCCACGGACTGCCCGTCCACGTCGTTCACCTCGCCCAGCCCGCGCCCGGGTGACGCGGCGGTGGCAACGCCGGCGCCGACGGACTCACCGACCCCCGCCTGCAAGTAGTGCGCCCCGGGGAGCGCCTGCTCGAGGCGGTCGAGGTCATGGACCGGCTGCGCTCCCCCGGCGGCTGCCCGTGGGACGCGAAGCAGACGCACGCGTCGCTCATGCCGTACCTGCTCGAGGAGGCCTACGAGACCTACGAGGCCCTCGAGACGGGCGACCTCGACCACCTGCGGGAGGAGCTCGGCGACCTGCTGCTCCAGATCCTGTTCCACGCACGGATCTCCGCGGAGACGTCCTGGGGCATCGACGAGGTGGCCGGCGACCTGGTCGACAAGCTGGTGCGCCGGCACCCGCACGTGTTCGCGGGCGGCAGCGCGGACGACCTCGAGGGGTCGTGGGAGGCGCTGAAGGCCGCCGAGAAGGGCCGGGTGTCGGTCACCGAGGGCATCCCGCTCGGGCAGCCCGCCCTGGCGCTGGCGGCCAAGCTCCAGCGCCGCGGGACGAGGGCCGGCGTCGCGCCGATGGCCGTCCAGGGCCTCGGGGGAGAGCTGTGGGAGCTGGTCGGCCGCTGCGTCGAGGCAGGCGTCGACCCCGAGGCGGAGCTGCG
>CAMLIA010000160.1 GCA_946479905.1 uncultured Frankiales bacterium
GCGGCGAGCGCCTCGAGTACCGCGGGGAGCCAGCCGGCGCCGTCGTGGGCGACCAGGACGGCGGTGACGTCGACGGGCTGCGGCTTCGGGGGCCGGGGCCGGGAGGAGCGGCGAGGCTCCTCGGGCATGTCGGGGGTCGACTGCTTGGTACGAGGCGGCATGGGGGCTCCAGCCTAACGGCTGACGCCCGGGGCTCAGCCGGCCTTGCGCTTGAGCCGGCGGCGCTCCCGCTCCGACAGCCCGCCCCAGATGCCGAAGCGCTCGTCCTGCATGAGCGCGTACTCCAGGCACTCCTGCTTCACCTCGCAGCCGACGCAGATGCGCTTGGCCTCCCGGGTCGACCCGCCCTTCTCGGGGAAGAACGCCTCCGGGTCGGTCTGGGCGCACAGCGCCTGGTCCTGCCACGCGAGCAGCCCCTCGTCGAGGCCTTCGGTGTCCCCCGCGCCCTGCATCAGCCGGACTAGCTCAGACATTCGTTGCTCCTGGTCTTCGTGGGGTTGCCGGTGCAGCCCCCGCGTGCCGCAGGTACGGCGGCGAGGTCTCGAGGTCCCTCAGGGTCCTTGCCACCGTGCCGGGGGAACGACACGCAGAGAATTACACGCGTGTCGTGCCACCGCGTCAAGCCCAGGGGTGGTATCGGTGCCGGCCGTCTGTGCCGTGGTGTCCGTTTCTGGTCCGGTTTGTCCGGCAGATCTTCGGGTCCGCGAGCGACGTCACGCGAAGATCACCAGCGTGCGGTCGTCAGGGACGGCGCCGCCGGAAGAGCCGGCGCGGCTCCTCCTCGGCGGGCTGCTGCGGCGGCGCCGTGGTCTTGTCGAGGGCGGCCGACGGGCTCGGCACCTGCGGCATCGTGTCCACCGAGGCGCGGCGCTGCGCGGCCGGCCGGGCAGGCGGCTGCGGGGTCGTCGGTGGGAGGCTCGGCGGGGCCGGCGGGGGTGTCGGCGGGGGTGTGGCTGCGGCCTTCGCGGGAGCCTCGGCGGGCGGGGCCTGCTCCGGCTTCGCGGGCTCGACCTGCTCCGGTGCCGGCTGGGCCGTGACGCTGGCAGCGGCCGCCTTGGCGGGGGTGGCCTTGGCGGCGGCTCTCGTGGGAGCGGCCGGGGCGGCCTTCGTGGCGGCAGCCTTGGCGGGGGCCTTGGCGGGGGCCTTGCTGGTTGCGGTCTTCGTGGCGGTCCTGGTCGCCTTCTTGGTCGCGCTCCTGGTCGCCTTCTTGGTCGCCTTCTTCGCCGGTGCCTTCTTGGCAGCGACCTGCTTCGGTGCGGCCTTCGTGGCAGCAGCCGGTACGTCCGCTGCCGGCGCTCCGGTCCCGGGCGCGTCTCCCTCGGGCTCGCCGGGGATGTCCGGTGCCTGGTGGGTCGGGTGCTCGCTCGGGTGCTCGTGGGCGGGCGCGGCCAGGTGCGGTGCCGGTCGGGCCGTCGCGGCCCTCCGGGGCGCTGCCGCCGCGGGGGCGGACGGCCCGGTCGCGGCGGGCTGCCGGTGCTGCGCCTGCAGCTGGCCGGCCAGCTGGGCGGCGGCGTCCTGGGCGGCCTTCTCGGCACGTGTCACGGCGGCGAGGGTGTCGCTCCGCTGCAGGCCGGCCTGCTCGGCGACGGTCTCGGCAGCGGCGACCAGCGAGCTGCGCGCCTCATCGACACCGCCCGCAGCGCGCGCGACCTCGGCGATGACGGCGTCGAGCTGGGTGCGGATCTCCGCGCGCACGTCCGTCAGGGCGGCCTCGGTCGTGGCCTTCGCGGCCGCGGCGGCCTGGTCGACCCGGGTGGGCCAGTCGCCGTGGAGGGCGTCCACCGACCGGCGGACGTCCTCGAGTGCCGTCGTCAGGGCCGCCAGCCGCTCCCCGGTCTCGCGGGTCGCTCCCGAGCTCGCGGCCGCCGACGCGGTGACGTCGGCGAGGCGCTGGGTGGTCGTCGCGTGCTGCTGCTCGATCCGGTCGAGGAGCGCCTCGTGCGCGCTGCGGGCCGCCTCGCTCTGCGCCGACGACGACTCGTCGAGCGCTGCCCGCACCGACTCGGCGGAGGCGCTGACGGCGATCGCGACCCGTTCCCGCACCGCGTCGAGGGCTGCCTGCAGCTCGGCGCGCGCTGCCGCCTCGGAGGCGGCAGCCGCGGCGGTCGCGGCCACGACCTCCTCGATCCGGGGCCGCAGGCCCGCCACCTCGGCCGCGACGTCGGTGCGGACCTCCTCGAGCGCCTGGACCAGGTGGGTGCGGGTCGCCTCGACGCTGCTCTCGACCGAGGTCTGCAGGGCGTCCCCGCGCGCGACCAGCTCGGCTCCTCTGGCCGCCTGCTGGCTCTGCAGGTCGGCGGCGGTGACGAGCAGCCGCTCGGCGACATCGTCGAGCTCGGTGGTGATGTCCTCGCGGACCGCGGCGAGGGCCGCGGCGATCCGCGTGTCGACGGCTGCGAGGGCCGCGCCCTGCTCCCGCCCGGCGTCGCGCACCGCGTCCGCCAGCAGGGCGACCTGGTTGCGGGTCGCCTCCTGCTCGGCACCCGCGCGCACGAGCACGTCGAGCAGCTCGCGGCGCAGCGCCTCGTTGCGCTGGCGGGTGGCGTCCACGAGCTGGGTGGTGAGGTTGTCCAGGCGCGCCTCGGTGACGTCGCGCAGCCGCGCGACGATCCGCTCGACCTGCTCGCCTGCGACGGCATCGACCCGCTGCTCGATCGACGCCAGCGTGCCCGACATGCTGCGCAGCTGGTCCTGCGTGGTGTGCACGGAGTCGCGGACGAGCGACTCCAGCCGCTCCGCCAGGGCGTCGAGGGTGTCCTCGAGCAGCGCCATCCTGGACTCGAGGGAGGCCCGGGCGTCGCCGAACTGGGCCTGCGTCTCCGCGACTGCGTCGGCCTGCTTCTCGAGCGCGGCACCGACGGTCCGTCGTACGTCCGAGGCGACGGCCTCGACCCTGGTGCCGACCGACTCCGCGAGCTTGCCGGACAGCTCGTCGAGCTTGGCTCCCGTCCGCACGGGGACGAGCTCGAGGCCGTCGCGGACCTCGCGCGAGAGCACGGGCAGGTCGGTGCGCACGTCCTCGACGCGACCGCCGACCACGTCGACGCGGTTGACCAGGTCGGCGACCCGACGGGCCAGCGCACCGGTCTCCGTCCGGCTGGCGGCGAGCGCGCCGGTGAGCCGGCCCGCCATCCCGTCCACGTCGGTGCGGACGGACCCGAGCTCGCTGCGCAGAGACACCAGATCGCCTCGCAGGGCGGCGATCTCGCCGCGCAGCGCAGCGAACGACGTCGCGCCGCTGCTGAGCTCGGCGGCCGGCTCGTCACCCGCCTCCGCCGCGAGCTGCTCGATGCGGCGCGACAGGACGTTGGGCTCCATGGCGGGAGCGTATTAGGGGAGGACGGGCAGCGGCGCGCGGCGCGCGGCGCGGTGCCGCTCCTCGGTCACGTCGCCGTAGCCCGTGGTGCGCTGCCGCGGCGTGCGGCCGGCGTCACGCACCATCGCCTCGAGCTCCTCGACGGACTTGCGGGAGCCGTGCTCGCTGCCCGCCATCCGGCTGATGGTCTCCTCCATGAGCGTCCCGCCCAGGTCGTTCACGCCGCCGGCGAGCACCTGGTGGCACTGCGCGACCCCCAGCTTCACCCAGGAGCACTGGATGTTGTCGATCGCGCCGTGCAGGACGAGTCGGGCGACCGCGTGCACCGCCCGGTTGTCGCGCAGCGTCGGGCCGGGCCGGGCGACGCCCGCCAGGTAGATCGGTGCGTTGGTGTGCACGAACGGGAGCGGGACGAACTCCGTGAACCCGCCCGACTCCTCCTGCAGCCTGCGCAGCAGCAGCAGGTGCGCTGCCCAGTGCCGCGGCTCGTCCACGTGGCCGTACATCATGGTGCTGGTCGTCGGCAGCCCGACGGAGTGCGCGGTCTGGACGACCTCGATCCACTGCGAGGTCGGGAGCTTGCCCTTGGTGAGGACCCAGCGGACCTCGTCGTCCAGGATCTCCGCGGCCGTGCCCGGCAGGCTGTCGACCCCGGCTGCCTTGGCCTCGACGAGGAACTCGCGGATCGACACCCCCATCCGGGCGGCGCCGTTCACGACCTCCATGGGCGAGTAGGCGTGCAGGTGCAGGTCGGGGGCACCGCGCTTGATGGCCCGCGCGAGCTCGAGGTACGCCGTGCCGGGCAGCTGCGGGTCGATGCCGCCCTGCATGCAGACCTCGGTCGCGCCGACGTCCCAGGCCTCGCGGGCCCGGTGCTCGACGTCGTCCAGGGACAGCGAGTAGGCGTCGGCGTCGGTGCGTCGCTGCGCGAACGCGCAGAACCGGCAGCCGGTGTAGCAGACGTTGGTGAAGTTGATGTTCCTGTTCACGACGTAGCTGACGTCGTCCCCGACCGTGTCCCGTCGGACGTCGTCCGCCCAGCGGACGACGGCCTCGAGGTCGTCGCCCTCGGCCGTCAGCAGGGACAGCACGTCGGTCTCCGAGAAGGTCCCAGGGGCCTTGCGCAGCGCGGCCGCGACGTCGGTGTCCATCCGCCGTGGCGCCGGGATCTCCAGGGCGGACCAGTCGCCGTACACGTCGTCGAAGTCCGACCGTCGGTCCTCGGTGCGGCCGGTGGTGTCCACGGTGGCGTGCAGGTCGGTCCGCCCGCTGCTCTCGAGGGCGCCGTCGGGCTCCTGCCACGGCAGGCCCTTCGGCAGCACGTCGTTCGCGAGTCCCCGCTCGTCGCGGAGAGCGTCGACGTGCCTGGCAAGTCGGGGGTCCAGCCACGGCTCGGCGAGGTACGACGGGTGGGCCGTCAGCCGCTCGGTGAGCACGAAGCCGCTGGCGCTGCTCGCCGCCGCGAGGTCGTCCAGGTGCGGCCACGGGCGCTCGGGGTTGACGTGGTCCGGCGTCAGGGGCGAGACACCGCCCCAGTCGTCGACCCCGGCCTGCAGCAGCAACGCCGTCTCGGTGAGGTCGACCAGGTTCGGCGGCGCCTGCACGCGCATCCGGGGGCCCATCACGAGCCGGGTCACCGCGATGGTCGCGAGGAACTCGTCGAGGGGCGCGTCGCCGGAGTGCCGCATGGCGGTGTCGGGCTTCGCCCGGAAGTTCTGGACGATCACCTCCTGCACGTGACCGTGCCGACGGTGCGCCGCCCGGATCGCGAACACGGTCTCCGCGCGGTCGCGAGCTGTCTCGCCGATACCGACCAGAAGGCCTGTGGTGAAAGGGATCGCGTGCCTGCCGGCGTCCTCGAGCACCCGCAGCCGGACGGCCGGCACCTTGTCCGGGGACCCGCGGTGGGCGGGCACGTCCGCGGTCGTCTCGAGCATCATCCCCATGCTCGGCGCCACCGGCTTGAGCCGCTGCAGCTCCGCCCACGACATGACGCCAGGGTTCAGGTGCGGCAGCAGCCCGGTCTCCTCGAGCACCGCGATGGCCGCGGCCCGGACGTAGGACAGCGTGCTGTCGTACCCCGCCTCCTCGAGCCACTGCCGGGCCGCCGGCCACCGCTCCTCGGGCCGGTCACCCAGGGTGAAGAGGGCCTCCTTGCAGCCGAGCGCCGCGCCGTCGCGAGCGATCTGCAGCACCTGCTCCAGGGACAGGAAGGGTGCCGGCAGCTTGGCGGGGCTGGTCGCGAAGGTGCAGTAGTGGCAGCGGTCCCGGCACAGCCGGGTCAGTGGGATGAACACCTTGCGGCTGTAGGTGACGATCCCGGCGCGGCCCTGGTCGCGGACACGCCCGGCATGGGCCATCAGCTCGGCCAGGTCGTCGCCGCGGGCGTGCAGCAGCGTCGTGGCCTCGTCGACGTCGAGCGGCTTGCCGTCACGGGCACGTGCCAGTGCGCGCCGCATGCCGGCCACCTGCTCCATCCCTCGACCTTATGCGGGAGGGCGTGCGCGAGGATGGGGGCATGCGCATCGTGGCCCTGGCGGGCGGGATCGGCGGCGCCCGCTTCCTGCGGGGCGTGCAGCACGCCTACCCGGAGGCGGAGCTGACCGTCGTCGTCAACACCGGCGACGACACCACCCTCTACGGCCTGCGCATCTGCCCCGACCTCGACACCGTGATGTACACGCTGGGCCACGGCATCGACGAGGAGCGCGGGTGGGGACGTCGCGACGAGAGCTGGCGCGCCAAGGAGGAGCTCGCGGCCTACGGATCGCCGACGGCGTGGTTCGGGCTGGGCGACCGCGACCTCGCGACCCACCTCCGTCGTACCCAGCTGATGCTCGGGGGCCTGACGCTGTCGGAGGTCACGGCCGCGCTGTGCGCCCGGTGGCAGCCGGGCGCGACCCTGCTGCCCATGACCGACGTCCAGGCCGAGACGCACGTGACCGTCGTGGAGGACGGCGAGCGCAAGGCCATCCACTTCCAGGAGTGGTGGATCCGGCACCGCGCCGCGCTGCCCGCTGAGGCCATCACCCTGGTCCACCACGCGGACCTGCTGCCCGCCCACGGGGTCCTGGAGGGCATCGACGCCGCCGACCTCGTGCTGCTCCCCCCGTCCAACCCGGTCGTCAGCATCGGCACCATCCTGCAGGTCAAGGGCATCAGAGAGGCCCTCGCCGGCAAGCGGGTCGTCGGGGTGAGCCCGATCATCGGCGGTGCGCCGGTGCGCGGGATGGCGGACGCCTGCCTCACCGCGATCGGCGTCGAGACGACCGCCGAGGCTGTGGGCCGGCACTACGGCAGCGAGCTGCTGGACGGCTGGCTGGTGGACACCGCCGACGCCGAGGCGACGGTGCCCGGTGTCGAGGTGCGCGCGGTCCCGCTGTTCATGACCGACCTCGAGACCACCGCCGCCATGGCGCGTGCGGCAGTCGAGCTCGCTCTTGCTTGAGGTGCTCCCGGTCGTCGGCCTGCCCGACGTGCGGCCGGGTGACGACCTCGCCGCGATGCTCGCCGGCGCTTTCCCCTATGCACCAGGCGATGTCGTCGTCGTGACCAGCAAGGTCGTGAGCAAGGCCGAGGGCCGGCTGATCCCTGCCGGAGCCGACCGGGAGGCGACCCGGCTGCAGGCGATCGAGGACGAGACCGTGCGGGTCGTGGCCCGGAGGGGGCTGACCACCATCGCCGAGACCCGGCACGGCCTGGTGATGGCGGCTGCCGGTGTCGACGCCTCCAACGTGCGTGCGGACGAGGTCGCGCTCCTCCCCCTCGACCCGGATGCCTCCGCCCGCCGGCTCCGCGACGACCTCCAGCGGCTCACCGGCGTCGCGGTCGCCGTCGTCATCAGCGACACGATGGGGCGCGCCTGGCGGGTCGGCCAGACCGACCAGGCGATCGGAGTCGCCGGCATCTCCCCCCTTCGCGACAGCAGAGGGACCGTGGACAGCCACGGTCACGTCCTCGAGGTCACCGAGATCGCTGTCGCCGACGAGCTCGCGTCGGCCGCGGAGCTGGTCAAGGGCAAGGCCGCCGGCGTGGCGGCCGCCGTCGTACGCGGACTGGAGTACGACGACGACGGGCGGCCGGCGACAGCGCTCACCCGCGCCTCCGCCGACGACATGTTCCGGTTGGGAACCCGCGAGGCCCAGGCGGAGACGGTCGCCCTGCGGCGTACCGTCCGGTCCTTCGCCGACCGGCCCGTGGACCGCGCTGCCGTGCTGCGTGCGGTGCAGGCAGCGCTGACCGCACCCGCACCGCACCACACGACGCCCTGGCGGTTCGTGCTGGTCGAGCAGCGCCGGCAGCAGCTGCTCGACGCCATGGCAGCCCGCTGGGCCGAGGACCTGCGAGGGGACGGGTTCACCGAGGACCAGGTGGCCCGCCGGCTCCGCCGGGGCGATGTGCTGCGCGCCGCGCCGTTCCTCGTGGTGCCGTGCCTGGTGCGGGACGGCGCCCACAACTACCCCGACGCGCGACGCGCAGCGGCGGAGGAGCGGATGTTCGTGGTCGCCGGCGGCGCAGGTGTGCAGAACTTCCTCGTCCAGCTCGCGGTCGAGGGGCTCGGCAGCGCCTGGGTGTCCAGCGCGCTGTTCTGCCCCGACGTCGTCCAGCACGTGCTCGACATCGAGGCCGAGCCGCTCGGCGTCGTCGCCATCGGTCACCAAGCCGCGCCTGTCCCGCCACGGACCGATCGCGACGCGACCGACTTCGTCCTCGACCGCTAGCTGGGAGCGGACTGGCCGACCGGGGCCGTCCACCCCGCGTCGGTGAGCGCCTTGCGCAGGTTCAGTGCGGCGAGGGACTTCATGTCGGAGAGGTGGAGCAGCTGCGCTTCGTCGGGTGCACGGTCGAGCGCGTCGCATGCCCGGACGTACTCGCGGAGGGCGGCCGTGGTCGGCTCGTCGAACGTCACGGGCACATCGTGGCAGAACGGACGGGAAAAGACCTCGCCCGCGAAGCCTTGGGGGCGCTCCACGGGCGAGGGAATTCTTTTCTATCAGATCTGAACACCGGCATGTTCAGAACACGCGGTGATCTTGGATGGTCAGCCGGGGCCCGAAGCGGGGCTTGCTCGCGCCGCTCACCTCGAGCAGCCGCACGACCCGTTGCCGGTGCGGTCGCCAGGGCTCCAGGAGCTCCACCATCCCGGCGTCGTCCAGGGGTCGACCGAGCAGCGCCCAGCCGACGAAGGCGGCCAGGTGGTAGTCGCCGACGCTGACCTCGTCGGGGTCACCGAGCGCCCGCTGCACGACCTCTGCGGCCGTCCAGACGCCGATGCCGGGGACGGCACGAAGCCGCCGCAGCGCGTCAGACCGGGCCATCCCGGTGGCCTCCTCCAGGCGGGCCGCCACCCGGGTCGCGGCCATCACGGTCCGCATCCGCTGCGGGTCGACCCCGGCCTTGTGCCACTCCCAGCTGGGGATGCGCCGCCAGGTCTCCGCCGAGGGCGGGACCCGCATCCCCGCCGGAACCGGGCCGGGAGCGGGCGTGCCGTACCGACGCACCAGGAAGGCGAAGGCGCTGCGCGCCTCGCGGCCGGTGACCTTCTGCTCGAGGACCGCAGGCACCAGCACCTCCATCACCCGGCCGGTGCGGGGCAGCCGCAGCCCCGGGTGGCGGCGGCGGGTCTGCTCGAGCAGCGGGTGGCCGGGCACGAACCCGGACCAGTCGTCACCCCCGCCCAGCAGCTCGGGCAGCTGAGCGATCACCCACTCGGCGCCCTCGCCCCAGGCCTGCGCGTGCACCTCGCCGGCGCGCTGCTCGAGGCGGCAGCTCGCCGGCCCGAGAGGGGTGAGCGTGGTGCGCCAGAACAACCCGTCGGCCGACCTTTGGTAGGTGGGGTCGTTGCGGCCGCGGCTCAGCGGTCCGAGGGTGAGTGCGACATCCACCGGTTGCTCGGGGCGCCACACGGTCTCCACCAGCGCAAGGCTAGGTTCTCTGCCATGAAGAGCGGGTTCAGCAAGGTCGTCGGCAGCGTCGCCGAGGCCGTCGCCGACATTCCCAGCGGTGCGTCGCTGGCCGTCGGCGGGTTCGGGTTGTGCGGCATCCCGCAGGCGCTCATCGAGGGCCTGCTGGAGAGCGGCGTGGACGACCTCCGCACCGTGTCCAACAACTGCGGCGTCGACGAGTGGGGGCTCGGCTCGCTGCTGCGCGCCAAGCGGATCAGCCGCACCACCGGCTCCTACGTCGGGGAGAACAAGGAGTTCGAGCGGCAGTTCCTGTCCGGCGAGCTGGAGGTCGAGCTGGTGCCGCAGGGCACGCTCGCCGAGCGGCTCCGCGCCGGCGGCGCCGGGATCCCGGCGTTCTACACGCCCGCAGGGGTCGGCACGCAGGTCGCCCTCGGCGGGCTGCCGCTGCGCTACCACGCCGACGGCACGGTCGCGGTCGCCAGCGAGCCGAAGGAGGTACGCGCGTTCGACGGCAAGGACTACGTGCTCGAGCGCGCCATCGTGTGCGACTTCGCCCTCGTCCACGCGAAGTACGGCGACCGGCACGGCAACCTCGTCTACGAGAAGTCCGCCCAGAACTTCAACCCGCTCTGTGCCGCGGCCGGGCGCATCACCATCGCGTCCGTGGAGGAGCTCGTCGAGCCGGGTGAGCTCGACCCGATGAACGTCCACACCCCCGGCGTGTTCGTGCAGCGAGTCGTGCACACCCCCGGCGTCGAGAAGCGCATCGAGCGGAGGACCGTCCGTGCTGTCTAGGGAAGAGCTCGC
>CAMLIA010000161.1 GCA_946479905.1 uncultured Frankiales bacterium
TCTTGCGCTGGCCGTTCGGGACGTTCTCCCAGTTGACCTCGCCGGCGTACAGCACGGCGTTGCGGCCCTTGCCGATGTCGACGAACGCCGCCTCCATCGACGGCAGCACGTTCTGCACGCGGCCGAGGTAGACGTTGCCGGCGTACGACGTGGCGGACTGCTTCGTGACGTAGTGCTCGACGAGGATGCCGTCCTCGAGGACCGCGATCTGGGTGCGGTCGCCCTTCTGGCGCACGACCATCTGGCGGTCGACGGCCTCGCGACGGGCCAGGAACTCGGCCTCGGTGAGGATCGGAGCGCGCTTGCGACCGGAGTCACGGCCCTCCTGGCGGCGGACCCGCTTGGCGGCCATCCGGGTGGAGCCGCTGATGCCGCGCACGCCGTCCTCGTCGGCGGCGTTCCCCCCGTCGCGACTGCGGGGGGCACGCTGGCGGGGCTCGCGGACGTGCACGACCGTCGGGACGTCATCGCCACCGTCCTCGCCGTCCGCTCCGGTGCCGGCGCGACGGCGACGGCGACGGCGACGGGTGCCTGCGGCACCCTCCTCGCCCTCGGCCTGCTCGCCCTCGTCCTCCTCGGACTCCTCCTCGGTGTCCTCGGACGTGTCGCCGGCGGCCCGGCTCGCGCCGCCACGACCGCGACGGCCGCGGCGCCGGCGGCGGGGACCGCCCGTGCCCTCCTCGGTCTCCTCGGACTCGTCGAGGTCCTCCGCGAGCGGCTCGGCCTCGGCCTCGGCCAGCAGCTCCTCGGGCTTGACGGCGCCCTCGGTGCCCGCGCGGCGGCGGGTGCGGGGCGCGGCGGTGACCACCGGCTCGGGGGCCTGGAAGGTGACGACCATCGGCGCCCGGGGCGCGCGGGTGGAGCCCTCGGCGGGCTCCTCCTCGGTCGCAGCCTCCTCAGCCTCGGTCTCGGGAGCGGCGGCGGCCTTCTTGGCGGGCGCCTTCTTCGCGACGGCCTTCTTGGCGGCCGCCTTCTTGGCCGGCGCCTTCTTCGGCTTGTCCTCGGCGGGAGCCGCTGTGGTCTCGGCCGGCGCCTCGGTGTCCGCTGCGGGCGGGGCGGCGGCCTTGGTGGCGCGGCGCCGCGGGGCCTTCTTGGGGGCCTCTTCCTCGGAAGGGGCGGGGGTGGTCGTGTCGTTCGACTCGTCGTCGAGCACGGAGCTCCGGTCCGGTCGCTGCGTGACGCTGCCGCACCGACCCTCGTGGGGGTCTCCCTCAGGTGAGGGAAAGGAAGTCTGTAGGTGCTCCCCCTAGAGGGAGCCGACGGCTTCGTCGACCTGTCGCGTTGCCCCGGTCTGTCCGGGTGCGAGCGGGTCGCCGACCTCCCCGTCCGCCGTGAGCGGTCCCTGCGACAGGCGGGTTGCCGCGGGCGGCACCGGTGTCGCGAGGTCGCTCACCGAACGGAGTCCGGAGAGGACGTCGTCGGGTCGTACCGCAGGCGTCACGTGCTGCACGACCACGTGCAGTATCGCACAGTCGTCACCTGCTGTTGCCCGCATGGACACGACGGGTCCCCGGGTGTCGAACGCGCGGCGCCCGTTCTTGGTCATCCGCTCGACCTCGATGGCCTCGGCCGCGAGGAAGGCCGCGACCGCGCTCTCGAGCACCTCGACCGGCACCTGGCGCAGCTCGATCCGCCAGCTCGACGCCTGGACGAGGTCGGCCAGCGAGGTGCCGGGCTCGGCCTCGACCGCCTCCACCAGGTCGATCCCGTCCGGCAACGAGGCGTCCAGCGCGGCCCGGATCTCCTCGACGTCCCGGACCTCGGCGAGCGCGATCTCGACGTACTCCGCCTCGCTCGCCACCCCGGTCGCGGCCGCACCGACCCAGCTGACCTTCGGGTGGGGGCTGAAGCCCGCGCTGTACGCCATGGGCACCTGCGCCCGGCGCAGCGCGCGCTCGAACACCCTGGCGATGTCGCGGTGCGACGTGAACCGCAGCCGGCCGCGCTTGGTGTAGCGCAGCCGGATCCGCTGGACGGGAGGCGGCGGAGGGGCACCGGGCGGCTGGCGGGACATCAGCGCCAGCGTAGGGCCTGCTCCAGGTCGGCGATCGTCTTCGCGGCGTCGCCGTCGACGAGGATCGCGGGCATGCCGAGGGCCTCCGCCGCGGTCACGTTGCCCGGGTAGTCGTCGAGGAACACGACCTGCTCGGGGCGAAGGGCCAGCAGGTCGAGCGCGCGCTGGAAGATCGCGGGGTTCGGCTTGCGCTCCCCCACCTCGCTGCTGTCCACGACGACGTCGAAGAGCTCGGCGACCGGCAGCATGGCGCGCCAGTGCTCGCGGAACTCGACGACGTTGTTGGTGACGATGCCGGTCTTGAGACCGGCCTGCCGGATCACGCGCACGTGCTCGACGAGGTCGTGGCGGAGCCCGCCCTGGTTCGCGCTCATCGCCAGGAAGACCTGCCAGATGTCGACCACCAGGCCGTGCTCCTCGCCGAGGGCCAGGATGCCGTCGCGCGCGGCCTCGAGCGTGATCTCGCCTCGCTCGACCCGGTGCCAGGGATGGTCGCCGTCGACGCCGTACCCGCCGAACACGATCTGGTCGATCTGGTCACGGGTCGCCCCGATCGAGTCGGCGTAGGCGCCGAAGGCCTCGAACGGCGAGTCGGTGAAGACCCCGCCGAAGTCGAACAGCACCGCCCGGATGGCCATCAGACGACCGACAGCGGGAGCAGCTTCTTCCCGGTCGGACCGACCTGGATCTCGGTGCCCATCTGCGGGCACACGCCGCAGTCGAAGCAGGGGATCCAGCGGCAGTCGTCGAGGTCGGTCTCGTCGAGCGCGTCCTGCCAGTCCGACCAGAGCCACTCCTTGTCCAGGCCGCTGTCGAGGTGGTCCCACGGCAGCACCTCGACCTCGTCGCGCTCGCGGGTCGTGTACCAGTCGACGTCCACGCCGACCGCTGACGCCGCCGCGATCCAGCGGTCGTAGGAGAAGTGCTCGCTCCAGCCGTCCATGATCCCGCCCTGGCGCCACACCTCCTCGATGACGGCGCCGACGCGACGGTCACCGCGCGACAGCAGCCCCTCGATCTGCCCGGGCTTGCCGTCGTGGTAGCGGTAGCCGATCGCCTTCGCGGTGCTCTTGTCCTCGCGGATGGCGTCGCGCAGCAGCCTCAGCCGCCGGTCGATCGTCTCGGGGTCGGCCTGCCCGGCCCACTGGAACGGCGTGTGCGGCTTGGGCACGAAGCCACCGATGCTGACGGTGCACTTCACGTCCCGGGTGCCGGTCGCCTGCCGCCCGGCGCGGATGACTTCCCGTGCCATCTCGGCGATCTCGAGCACGTCCTCGTCGGTCTCCGTCGGGAGCCCGCACATGAAGTAGAGCTTCACCTGCCGCCAGCCCTGCGAGTAGGCCGCGGTGACGGTGTCCACGAGGTCCTGCTTCGTGACCATCTTGTTGATGACCTTGCGCAGCCGCTCCGACCCGCCCTCCGGGGCGAAGGTGAGACCGCTGCGCCGGCCGTTGCGGCTGAGCTCCTGCGCGAGGTCGATGTTGAAGGCGTCCACCCGGGTCGACGGCAGCGACAGCGAGGTCTGGGTCCCCTCGTAGCGGTCGGCGAGGCCCTTCGCGATGTCGCCGATCTCGGAGTGGTCGGCCGAGGACAGCGAGAGCAGCCCGACCTCCTCGTACCCCGTGGCCTGCAGGCCTGCCTGGACCATCTCGCCGATACCGGTGATGGAGCGCTCGCGCACCGGACGGGTGATCATGCCCGCCTGGCAGAAGCGGCAGCCGCGGGTGCAGCCGCGGAAGATCTCGACGCTCATCCGCTCGTGCACGGTCTCGGCCAGCGGCACGAGCGGCTGCTTCGGGTAGGGCCACTCGTCGAGGTCCATCACGGTCCGCTTCGCCACCCGCCACGGGACGTCGGGGTGGTTGGGCACCACGCGGCGGATCCGGCCGTCGGGGAGGTACTCGACGTCGTAGAACCGCGGGACGTAGACCCCCCCGGTCTTGGCCAGCTCGAGCAGCGTCTCCTCGCGGGTGGCCCCGGAGGCCTTGGTACGACGGAGGATCTCGGTCATCTCGAGGACCGCCTGCTCGCCGTCGCCCAGCACCGCCGCGTCGATGAACGCTGCGATCGGCTCCGGGTTGAAGGCGGCGTGGCCGCCGGCCAGCACGATCGGGTGCTCGTCGGTGCGGTCCGCGGCGTGCAGCGGGATGCCGGCGAGGTCGAGGGCCTCGAGCATGTTGGTGTAGCCGAGCTCGGTGCTGAAGCTGACCCCGAGCACGTCGAAGTCGCGGACCGCGCGGTGGGCGTCGACCGTGACCTGCGGGACGCCGTGCTCGCGCATCAGCCGGGCCAGGTCCGGCCAGACGCTGTAGGTGCGCTCGCACAGCACGTCGGGCTGCTCGTTGAGCACCTCGTAGAGGATCATGACGCCTTGGTTGGGCAGCCCCACCTCGTAGGCGTCCGGGTACATCAGGCACCAGCGCACCTCGGCGGCGTCCCAGTCCTTGACGGTGCTGTTGAGCTCGCCCCCGACGTACTGGATGGGCTTGCTGACCTGGGGCAGCAGCTGCTCCAGCAGCGGGAACAGGCTCTCTCCGGACATGGGTCCAGGGTAGGCGCCTGGGCATCCCGCCGAAGATCAACAGGGCTTTCGTCGTACAACGCGCCGGCACGTCAGCCGTGCGAAGCCCTGTTGATCAACGCGATCGCTGACGTCCCGAGATCAACACGCGATCGCGCGAGCGACACGCGGGCGCGCCGTCCTGGTGATCGCCTGCTGATCACCAGGAGGACGCAACGTCAGAGCTCGTGGGAGCGCATGTGGACGTTCTGGAGCAGGCCGATCGCCATCAGGTTGGCGAACATCGACGACCCGCCGTAGCTCACGAACGGCAGCGGCAGCCCGGTCACGGGCATGATCCCGAGCGTCATCCCGATGTTGACGAAGCTCTGGAACCCGAACCAGCTCACCACCCCCGCGGCCACCAGCCGCCCGAACGGGTCGGTGGCGAGGGTCGCGATCCGCAGCCCGCGCCACAGCACCAGCCCGAGCACGAGGATGATGCCGCCGGCGCCGACGAGCCCGAGCTCCTCCCCCGCGACGGTGAAGACGAAGTCGGTCTGCTGCTCCGGGATGAACCGGCCCTGCGTTTGGGTGCCGTGGAACAGCCCCTTGCCGGTCAGCCCGCCGGACCCGATCGCGATGCGGGCCTGCCGGGTGTTGTAGCCGACGCCGCGCGGGTCCACGGAGTAGTCGGCGACGACCTTGAACCGGTCCTTCTGGTAGTCCTTCAGCAGGTGCGGCGCGACGAACGTCCCCGCGAGCACCCCCACGACGATGAGCCCGAGGATCCACCGGGCGGGGGCCGCGGCGACCGACAGCACGCCGAGGATGACGAAGATGAAGACCATCGTCGTCCCGAAGTCGGGCTGCAGCATGATCAGCCCCATCGGCAGCGCGCACAGCGCGAGGACCTGGAAGACGTCGCCGTCACGCGGCGCGTCCTCGCCGTCGCGCTTCTCCCCGAGCAGCATGGCCATCCCGACGACGATGGCGAGCTTCGCGAACTCCGACGGCTGGATCTGGAAGCCGGCGGGCAGCACGATCCAGGAGTGCGCGCCGTTGATGGTCGAGCCGAGCGGCGACAGCACAGCCATCAGCCCGAGGCACGAGGCGCCGTAGACGATCGGGGCGTACGCCCGCAGCGCGCGGTAGTCGACGAGCGCCGCCGCGCACCCGAGGCCGAGCCCGATGACCGCGTTGATGACGTGCTTCTTGAGGAACGCCTGCGGGTCCGCACCGAGCGCGATCTCGTGCTCGCGGGTCGCGGACCAGATCAGCAGCCCGCCGACGCTGACGAGCGCCAGGACGGCGAGCATGAGGACCCAGTCGAGCGAGCGCAGCGGTGAGCTGCGGTCCAGCACCCGCTCGCGCAGCGTGACCTCGCGCGGCCGCAGCCGGACCGGGGACACGCGCGGGGTCGCCCAGTCGTGGACGTCGCCGCTCACAGCGCCCCTCGCCGGGTACGACGTGCTTCCTCGCCCCAGAGCAGGCCGAGCGACTGCGTACCGCCCGACGACGTCGGTGCCGGTGCGACCCGGGCGACGCGCGTGCCGGGCGGCGCGATGGTGCCGTCGCTGCGGACCACCGGCAGCCCACGCGGGAGCGCACCCGCCTTCAGGTCGCTCTTCGCGCCCTCGAGCCCGTAGATGGCGTCCCAGATCTTGCGGGCGATCGGCGCGGACGTCGACCCACCGGTGCCACCCTCGGTCACCATGACGACGGTGGCGTAGCGCGGGTGGACCACCGGCGCGAACGACGCGAACCACGCCGTCGGGGCCTTGCGGTTCTGGTCGACCTCGGCCGTGCCGGTCTTGCCACCGACGTCGACCTGACCGAACGGGAAGCCGGCGAACGAGCCCTTGGCCGTGCCGGGCGGCTTCGTGACGCCACCGAGCGCGCTCTGGATGTAGGCCCGCACGTTCGCCGGGACGTCGAGGTGACCCGCCACCTTCGGCGGCAGCTCCTTGCTGGTCTGCCCGTCCACCGAGATGAAGCCCTTGGCGAGCTGCGGGGTGTAGAGCGTCCCGCCGTTCACGAGCGCCGCGTAGGCCATCACCAGCTGCAGCGGGGTGACCAGCACGTCACCCTGACCGATGGCGAAGTTCATCGCGTCGCCGCCGTTGAGCAGGTTGCCGTCGGCGCAGAACTCCTCGTCCAGCTTCTGGATCGGGTCGGTCTTGGGTCGCCGCTTCGCACCCGCGCAGTAGTCCTTGCGGTACTTCACCCAGTAGCGCTGCTTGTAGGCCCGGTCCGTGATGAGCCCCGACCGCTCGTCGGGCAGGTCGATGCCGGTCTTGCGGCCGAACCCGAAGACCCGCGCCTCCTTCGGGAAGTACTCCTTCGGGTGGCCGTTGCCCTTGCGCCCGCCGTCCTTCTTCCACTGGTCGAGCGCGAGCTGGTAGTAGACCGTGTCGCAGGACCGGATGAGGGTCTCGCGGAAGTTCAGCGAGCCGAACGACTCGCCCTCGAAGTTCCGCTTGCCGAGGTAGCTGGACGGACACGAGTAGTAGCGGTCCAGCCCGTAGCCCGCCCTCACCGCTGCGGCCGTGGACACGATCTTGAAGGTCGAGCCGGGCGCGAACGTCCCCTGCACCACGTTGCTCGTGAGCGGGTGCCCGACCCCGTGCAGCAGCGCCTGGTAGGCGGAGTTCGAGATCCCGCCGACGAACGCGGTCGGGTCGTACGTCGGGTAGCTGGCCATCGCGACGACCCGGCCGGTGCCGACCTCGACCGTCACAGCCGCACCGGAGGGGGCGGTGAAGTTGCGGTTGCGGCCCTTGTCGTAGCGGCTGCGCGCGTCCTTGATCCCCGCGGCCAGCGCCTTCTCGGCAGCCTGCTGCACGCCGGCGTCGATCGACAGCACGAGGTTGTCGCCCGCGACGGCCGGGGTCTCGCCCTGGGTGCCGACCGGGTTGCCGTCCTTGTCCACCCTCAGCTGCTGGATGCCGTCCTTGCCGCGCAGCTGGTGGTCGTACACGGCCTCGACGCCGGTCCGGCCGAGCTGGGAGCCGGGCGCGAGGTCCTTGTACTCCGGGTGCTGCTTGATGTCGTCGGCCGTGATGGGCCCGAGGTAGCCGAGGGCGTGGGCGGCCAGCGTCTTGTAGGGGTACTGCCGGACCGCTTCGTACTGCGCGGTGATGCCAGGGAACAGCTCCTGGTGCTCGGCGATCATGAGCACCCGGTGGATCTCGACGAGGTTGTCCGAGCTGTAGGACTTGATGGGCACCGGCTGGTAGGGCGAGCCCTTCCAGCAGCCGTCGATCGCCTTGACCCGCTTGCCGTTGGGCAGCGTGTAGATGCACGGCGTGATCTGCCGGTTGATGTCGGCGACCGACAGCCCGACGATGCGGGACAGCCGCGCCAGCTCGTCGGCGCCCTTGTGCTTGGTGCGCATGACGATCGCGCGGTTGACGCTGACCACCAGGGCGATCCGGTTCGTCACGAGCGCCACGCCGTTGGCGTCGAGGATCTGCCCGCGGGTCGCGGTCGTGACGATGTCCCGCACCCGGTTCTGGCTGGCGGCCTTGCTGTAGCTGGAGCCCTCGGCGATCTGCAGGTAGGTCAGCCGGCCGAGCAGCGTCAGCAGGATCGACACGACCACGACCCGCAGCACCACGATGCGGAGCCGGGAGCGGTCAGGCACGAGGAGAGCTGTCCTTCTGGGCTAGAGGCGGCGCAGCGGGTCGACGTCGAGCCGGCGCACGAGCCCGGTCACGAGGGGAACGACGAAGGGCGTCAGGACCACATCGTAAGGGACCGAGCTGATCGCAGCGCGGGCCACGGTGTGCCACATGATGCGGTGGTCGCCGAGCAGCACGCCCTCGAACGAGAAGGCACCGAGCGACACCAGCCCGCCCAGCGCGACCGCCGCGAACGGGTGCAGCGTGGACCGGTCGGTGTCGTCCTGCAGGCTGCCGGTGACGTACCCCGCCAGGGCGTAGGCCAGCGCCAACCGGCCCATCTCGTGGGCCGAGAAGCAGTCCGCGAGCAGGCCCGCGCTGAACCCCGTGACGGTCCCCGACAGCGGCCCCTCGGCGAGCCCGAAGGCCAGCACGAGGACCAGCAGCAGGTCCGGGGCGGCGCCGGGCAGCGGCAGCCGGGCGACCACGCAGATCTGGAGCAGCAGCGCGGTGACGACGCTGGCCGCGCCGAGCAGGAACCGCTGGGAGGTCACGGCGTGGCGGTGGGGCTGGGGGTGGCCGAGGGCGTCACCGTGACCGTGGGGGTCGGCCGCGGCGTGGGGCTCGGCGGGACGGGGCCGTGCGGCTCCGCGGCCGGGCAGGGCGACGACGTCGGGCTGGGCCCGGGTGCGTGCGGCAGGAACGGCGCCCGCGGTGCGGTCCGGTCCTTCTGGACGATGACGCCGACCTCGCCGAGGTGGGTCACGTCGACGAAGGGGACCAGCGTCGCCGTACGCGTCCCGTTGGTGTCCCGCCTGTTCTCCGTCACCGTCCCGATCGGGACGCCGGGGGCGTAGGTGTCGCTGCCGATCGTGAGCACGACGGTGTTCTTCTTCAGCTGGGTGAGCCCCTGGAAGGTGAACACGAGCGAGCCGGAGCCCTGGCCTGCGGCGATGCCAAAGGTGTCGAGGCCGACCAGCGTGCCGCCGACCTGGAGCTTGGGGTCGTTGAGGAGCAGCACCACGCTCGTGCTGCGGCTGACCGTGAGCGTCCGGCCCACGAGCCCGTAGCCGGTCACGACCGTCTGGTTCGGCTTGATCCCGTCGATCGAGCCCACGTCGAGGGTGGCGGTCCACTCGAACTCCGAGGACGTCCCGACCGACACCACGTGCGCAGGCACCAGCGGGTAGTTCGTGAAGTCGGTGAAGCCCTGGAGCGCGAGCATCTGGTCGTACCTGCACTGCAGCCCGGCCTGCGCCGCGAGAGCGCCCTTCAGCCGGTCGTTCTCCTTCTTCAGCTTGCGGTTGTCGCTCTGGTACGACCCGAGGCGCGGCAACCCGCCGAGCGCGCTGCCCACGCTGCTGGCGGCCCCGCCGACGGCGCTCTGCACCGGGCCGAAGACGGTGTCGATCCCGCGCCGGAGCGCGGCGAGCGGACCGCTCTGCGCGGAGTTGTAGTCGAGCGCCGTGAGCGTGAAGGCCGTGAGGAGCAGGAGGACAAGCGTGAGCCGTGTCCTGCGCGATCCCCGCAAGGACTAGTGGCGGGGCTCGGAGATGAGGACCTGCTGGAGGGCCTCGAACTCCTCGACGCACTTGCCGGACCCGACGGCGACCGAGTGCAGCGGGTTGTCGGTGATGTGGACCGGCATGCCCGTCTCGTGCTTGAGGCGCTCGTCGAGGCCACGGAGCAGGGCGCCGCCACCGGTGAGCACGATGCCGCGGTCCATGACGTCACCGGAGAGCTCCGGCGGGCACTTGTCGAGGGTGTTCTTGACCGCGTCGACGATCGCGTTGACGGGCTCCTCGATGGCCTTCCGGATCTCCTCGGCGCTGACGACGATCGTCTTCGGCAGACCGCTGACCAGGTCGCGGCCGCGGATCTCG
>CAMLIA010000162.1 GCA_946479905.1 uncultured Frankiales bacterium
CGCGGATGGTCGACTACGTGCTCCCGAGCGGGGTGCGGATCGCCGACGCCGACCGGGTGCGGCTCGGGGCGCACCTCGCCGCCGGCACCACCGTCATGCACGAGGGCTTCGTGAACTTCAACGCCGGCACCCTCGGCGCCTCGATGGTCGAGGGGCGCATCAGTGCCGGCGTCGTCGTCGACGACGGCAGCGACATCGGCGGTGGCGCGTCGGTGATGGGGACGCTGTCCGGTGGCGGGACGGAGGTCATCCGGATCGGCAAGCGCTGCCTGGTGGGCGCGAACGCGGGCACCGGCATCAGCCTCGGTGACGACTGCGTCGTGGAGGCCGGCTGCTACGTGACGGCGGGGACCAAGGTGACGCTGGAGGACGGCCGGGTCGTGAAGGGCCGCGACCTGTCCGGGTCCTCGGGGCTGCTCTTCCTGCGCGACAGCGTCACCGGTGCCGTGCAGGCACGGGCCCGCGCCGGCAAGACCGTCGAGCTCAACGCCGCCCTGCACGCGAACTAGGCATGACGGCTCGGCAGGCCACCGCCGCAGACGCCCGCGCCGTCGGGGCCGACCTGGGCCGGGCCTTCGCCGACGACCCGGTCTGGCGCTGGCTGGTCGGCGGACGGGCCGCGCGGGTGGTCGCGGCGTTCACGTCGCACGGCTGCCGCCGCGCCCCGCACGAGTTCACGATCGTCGACGGCGCCGCGTCCTGGTGGCACCCGCCCGGCCAGTGGCGGCTGGGGGTCGCCGAGACGCTGCGGCTGGTGCCGGTGCTCGGACCGGTCGCCCGGCTGGGCTCGCTCCGGCTGCTGCGGATGTCGGCCATGATCGAGCGCCAGCACCCCGTGGAACCGGCCGCCTACCTCGGCTTCCTGGGCGCCGCTGTCCAGAGCCAGGGGCTCGGCAGCGCGGTGCTGCAGCCCGCGCTGGGCGTCTGCGACGCGTTCGGCTGGCCGGCGTACCTGGAGAGCTCCAACCCCCGCAACCTCCCCTTCTACCGCCGGCACGGGTTCGTGGACGGCGCGCCGCTGGAGGTCCCTGCCGGCTGCCCCACGATCACCCCGATGTGGCGCGACCCCCGCTGACCACCCTTGCCTCGCGGGCTCCGTCAGGCGCTGAGGCGGTCCGCAGCGGCCGCGATGCGCTCGTCCGTGGCCGTCAGGGCCATCCGGACGTGCCGGGCCCCTGCAGCGCCGTAGAAGGCCCCTGGAGCGGCCAGGATGCCCTGGTCCGCGAGCCAGTCGACGGTCTCCCAGCAGTCCTCGTCGCGGGTGCACCACAGGTACAGCCCCGCCTCGGAGTGCTCCACCGTGAAGCCGGCCTTCTCGACCGCCGGCTTGAGCAGGTCCCGGCGGGCGCGGTACCGCTCCTTCTGCTGCGCCACGTGGGCGTCGTCGCGCAGCGCGGCGACCGTGGCGGCCTGCACCGGAGCCGGGCACAGCAGCCCGATGTGCTTGCGGGCCTCGATCACCAGCGCGACGGCGGCAGCGTCGCCCACGGCGAACCCGGAGCGGTAGCCGGCGAGGTTGGACCGCTTGGACAGCGAGTGCAGCGCGAGGACCCCGTCAGCGGAGCCGCCAGACACCGAAGGGTGCAGCACCGACACCGGCTCGGCCTCCCAGTCGAGCTCCAGGTAGCACTCGTCGGAGGCGATGAGCACCCCGTGCTGCCGCCCCCACTCCACGACCCGGCGCAGCTCCTCGGCGGACTGCACCCGACCCGTCGGGTTGGACGGGCTGTTGAGCCACACCAGACCGACCTGCGAGGGGTCGTGGGCGCACGGGTCGTCCGTCGGGACCGGCTCGCACCCGGCGAGCCGGGCTCCCACGTCGTACGTCGGATAGGCGAGCGCAGGGAGCAGGACCTGCTTGCCCTGCAGACCGAGCAGCACCGGGAGGAGCGACACCAGCTCCTTGGACCCGATGCTCGGGACGACCTGCGCCTCCGTCACCGAGGCGCCCAGCCGGCGCGTGGCCCACTCGACCAGCGTCGCGCGCAGCTCCGGCGAGCCGATGGTGAGCGGGTACCCCGGCGCGTCCGCGGCGGCCCGCAGCGCGTCCTGCACCACCGCGGGCGTGGGGTCGACCGGCGTACCGATGGACAGGTCGACGATGCCGCCGGCGTGCTCCCGGGCCCGCGTGCCGTAGGGCGCGAGCTGGTCCCAGGGGAAGACCGGGAGCTGAGCGCGGCCGGCCCAGCCCTGCATCAGTGACCCTCGGTGTTCTTGCCCTCCGGGACCGCCATGACAACGGGGTGGTCGAGGTCGACCGGTCCGACCTTCGACGCGCCGCCGGGGCTGCCGATGGAGGTCGTCTCGGTGAAGAAGTCCACGTTCGCGCGGTAGTAGTCCTTCCACTGCGAGGGGGTGTCGTCCTCGTAGTAGATGGCCTCGACCGGGCAGACCGGCTCGCAGGCGCCGCAGTCCACGCACTCGTCGGGGTGGATGTAGAGCGAGCGCTTGCCCTCGTAGATGCAGTCGACCGGGCACTCCTCGATGCACGCCTTGTCCTTGACGTCGACGCACGGCTCGGCGATCACGTAGGTCATGCGGACTTCCTCCCTCGGCTCCCCTTCGGCGGCGTCTCGCCGAAGAACACGGCGCGCGCGATGTCCTTGCGCGCCAGCAGCTCCGACACGGCTCCCTCGAAGCGCACCTCGCCCTTCTCGAGGAAGACCGCTCTCTCGCAGAGCGACGCCGCGATGTTGAGGCTCTGCTCGACCAGCACGAGCGTGGTCCCGCGATCGGTGATGTCGCGCACGACCGCGAGCAGCCCCTCCACGGTCACCGGCGCGAGCCCCAGCGACAGCTCGTCGATGCACAGCACCTTCGGGTCGAGCAGCACCGCCTTGGCGAGCGCCAGCTGCTGCTGCTGCCCGCCGGACAGCGTGCGCGCCTGCCGGCCCCAGGACGCGCGCAGGGCAGGGAAGGCGTCCAGCAGCTCGTCGCGCCGGGACCTGGTCGCGGCCAGGCCGGCGATCTCGACGTTGTCCCTGACCGTCATGTCCCCGAAGACGCCGCGGCCGCCCTGCACCAGCACCAGGCCGCGCCTGACCAGCTGCTCAGCCGGAACGCCGGTGATGTCCGCGCCGTCCAGGCGGACGCGGCCGCTGCTCGGTGCCCGGAGCCCCGCCACGGCCGACAGCAGCGTCGACTTCCCGGCGCCGTTCGTACCGACGAGGGCCAGCCGCTCGCCGGCCGCCACGTGCAGGTCGACACCGAACAGGACGGGCACCCCGCCGTACGCGAAGTGCAGGTCCTCGACGTCGAGCGCGGCCGTCATGCGTAGTCCGGGGTGAACTGCGCGCGCGTGACCTGGAAGCACCTGCAGGCCTTGTGGAAGGTGGCCGCGCGCCAGAAGCCGCCGCCGATCTGGCCCCGCTGCGAGCCGAAGGCCGCGGGCCCGGCCGGGTACGGCAGGTCGACCGTGCCGAGGGACGCCAAGGCGGCGGCCAGCCCGTCACGTCGCAGCACGGGCGCCTTGTTGGCGGCGTGCGCCAGCATGTAGAGGTCCGCGCACGCGACACCGGAGAAGCCGTCGGGGGACTCCCACGACGACGGCAGGCCCTTGGCCTTCATGGCCTTGTCGCAGCGCAGGGTCTGCGCGGTCTTCCTGGACCCCGGCGTCCCCTCCTCCCCGTAGCGCGCACCGGTGATCGCGAGCCCGCCGTCGAAGTTGTTCGGGTCGGGGCCGAAGTTCGGGTTGTTCCAGAGGGCGATCGTCCCCTGGTCGCCGACGGAGTAGCGCGGCTTGTAGCCCTGCGCGCCGGCCTGCTGGGAGAAGTAGCTCTCGTAGACGCCGGCGTCGTCGAAGACGTGCGTGACCCCGGCGTTGCGGAACTGCAGGACGGCGCTCTGCACGGCCTGCGGTGACGGGATGCCGTTGGGGCAGCCGAAGTCGAAGGTCTTCAGCTTGCTGCCGGAGTACCCGAGGGCCTTGAGGTCGCGCAGGCTGATGGTGTTGAGCTGCGGGTTGCACTGCTGCATGAGCAGGCCGACGACCTTGGCGCCGGTGAAGAAGCCGAGCGCCTTGGACGCCAGGATCGCGTCGTGCACGGTCTTCTCGGCTGCCGGGTAGTAGGAGAACAGGTACGGCGCGAACTTGTTCACCTCCGCCTGCCCGAGCGAGGCGGAGTCGAAGGTGGGGATCTTGTGCGCGGCCGGGCAGTCGCGCGGGGCCGGCGACCCGACCGGGCTGCTGAGGCCCGTGTCCAGCAGCGCGAACGGCTTGTCCGCCACCACGTCGAGGCAGATCGCCTCGAGCGAGGACTGGTCGAGCGGGTTGGCCTTGTAGAACTTCGGGACGATCTGGCGGCAGCGCAGGCCACCCTCCTTGTTCACGCCGTCGATCGCGGCGCGGTACATCTGCTCCTGCTCGGCGGCGCTCGGGATGCCGACCAGCGAGTTGCCTGCCTGGCCCGCCAGGTCGGCGACCACCACGTCGACGTGCACCTGGGTGGCCGTCACGCCCTGGTCGGTGCTGCCCTTGGGGCCGCACGCGTCGCCGACGGCGCCGCTGGTGCCGGGGGTGGACGGGAGCCCGCCGGTGGTGGTGGTACCCGCCGCCGTCCGGCCGGCCCGCGGGAGGGCCTGGGCTCCCGTCGTCCCGGACCTCGGTGCTCCGGGGACGGTGACCGCTCCCGCCTTCCCCGGTGACGCGACCGCGCCCGTGGTCCCGCCCGACGTGGCACCGCCGGCGTCGCTCGACAGCGCCGCGGGCGTGCTGCCGTCCGCGCCGACCGGGACCAGCGCCCAGCCGAGCAGTCCGCTGAGCGTCAGGGCGAGGACGGCGACGACGAGCCGCTCGGACCCGGGGGCGCGCCGCGCCCACATCCGGAACTGCAGGAACGGCGTCATGCGTCCTCCTGGGTGATGAGCTGACGCGGGGCCCGGCGCCGCCTGGGTGCGGCGGTGACCGCGGTGCCGGCGTCGGTGTCGGAGCGGTCGATGGCCGTGCTGCTGGTGCCGAGGTAGGACGCGATGACCCGGGGGTCGTTGCGGACCTGCTCGGGCGTGCCCTCCGCGAGCACGGCGCCGCCGTCCATCGCGTAGATGCGGTCGCAGAGCCCCATCAGCAGCGCCATGTCGTGCTCGATGACGAGGATCGAGCAGTCGAGCTCGTCACGCAGCCGGCGCAGCAGCGGGCCGAAGGCCTCCGCGTCGCGTTGCGCCACCCCTGCGGTCGGCTCGTCGAGCAGCAGCACGGCGGGACGGGCGACCGCCTGCGCCGCCAGGTCGCAGATCCGCCGGGTGCCGGTGGAGAGCTCACCGGTCGGGGTGTCCGCCCAGGCGCTGAGCCCGAGCCGGTCGAGGACCTCGTCGGCCTCGGCGCGCGACGCCGACTCGGCGGCGCGTGCCCACGGCAGCCGCAGCGCCTGGGACAGCATGCCCGTGCGGTGCCGGCGGTCCGCGGCGACCTGGAGCGCCTCCCGGACCGTGAGCCCGGCGAACAGCGACGCGTCCTGGAAGCTGCGGGCGACACCGACGGCGGCGCGGTGCTCGCGGGCGAGGCCGACGAGCTCGGTGCCGAAGACGCGGACGGAGGCGGAGTCGGCCCGGACCGTCCCCGAGATGACGTTCATCAGCGTCGACTTCCCGGCGCCGTTCGGCCCGATGAGGCCGACGATCTCGCCCTTGCCGACCCTGATCGACGCCCCCTGCAGCGCGTGCACGCCGCCGAAGGCGACGCGGGCGTCCTCGACGACGAGCGGCAGGTCGCGGTACGGCTCGGCGGCGGCGTCCACGCGCGCCCTGGCGACGGCCAAGCCGTCGAGGAAGCGCGCGTAGGCCCGCTGACCCGCCCCGGCCATCCCGGTCGGGTAGAGCAGCAGCGTCCCCACGACACCCAGCCCGGCGAGCGCGAGCTGCACGCCCACCTGCTTGCCGAAGTCCCCGAACAGCCCCGTCAGCTGCGGGCTCAGGAAGAAGGTCATCGAGAACAGCACCGCGGTCGCCGCGGTCGCCCCGGCGAGCGACGCGACGCCACCGATCACCGGCGCGGCGAGCAGCAGCAGCGAGACGTCCGAGGTGAACTGCGTGGGGGCCACCGCGTGCCAGGCACCGGCCCAGACCACACCTGCCAGACCGGCGATGAAGCCCGACAGCGCCAGGGCTGCCGTCTTGGTCGCCGCCGGCGTGAGACCGAAGGACGCTGCAGCCGTCTCGTTGTCGCGGACGGCGAGCAGCGACCGGCCGAGCGCCGTCTTGCGGATGGCGGCGAGGAACCCGATCGTGAGGGCGAGCAGGACCACCCCGAGGAAGTACACGCCGCGCTGGGTCGTCGGTGCCGGCAGGCCCTTCAGAGGAGCCGGGAGGTCCAGGGTGATGCCGAACGAGTCCTGCGACCCCAGCCACGACTGGCGGAACAGCCAGCCGGGAGCGATGACCGCGAGCCCGAGCGACGTCACGGCAAGGCTCAGCCCCGGCACCCGGAGAGCGGGGAGCCCGACGACCACCATCGCGACCGCGCCGGCGGTCCCGGCGACCAGCAGCACGACGATCAGCGAGACGTGCTCGTCGGCGAGCCGGGCCGCGACGAACGCGCCGATGCCGACGAGCGCGAAGTGCCCCAGGCTCACCTGCCCCGTCCAGCCGACGAGCAGGCACAGCGAGAGCGCGACGAGCGCGTAGCACGTGATGAGAGCCAGCTGGAAGCGGTGCGACTCGGCGCGCAACCCGGGCAGGAACGGCAGCAGGACGGCGAGGAGAACCGCTGTGGCGCAGGAGATCTGCCCCCTGCGGGTCACGGCCCAGTGCCCGCTCAGGAAGGCCGGGACAGGCACCCGTCGTACGACCTGAGCGCTGCTGCCGACGTCGAACGCGGCGCCGATCGCGCGTCCGCGCACCAGCACGGCGGCCAGGATCGTGAGCAGCAGCGCGAGCTGCGCGTCGCCCTGCCGGCCCGTCAGCTCGAGGGTGACCTGCTGGACGACGCCGAGCGCGACGCCCCCGGCGAGCGTCAGCGGGATGGAGGTGAAGGCACCGAAGACCGCCGCCCCGAGGGCGAGCAGGAGCAGCGTCGGCCCGAGCGTCGCGGCGTTGAACGTCCCCTGCGACGGCGCCTGGAGCACTGCCGTGATCGTGGACAGCCCGCCGGCGATCCCCCACATCAGCAGCGAGACGCGGCTCGTCGAGATGCCGGCCAGCCGGGCGGCGTCGGGGTTGCTCGCCGCGGCGCGGACCTTCTTGCCCGTGCGGGTCAGCGCGAGGAAACCGGTCACGCCGAGGATGACCGCGGGCGCGAGCACGCAGGTGAGGATCGCCGCCCCGTCGAGGACGACGTTGCCGACCGTGACGTGCGCGTCGAACGCCTCGGGGTAGCCGCGCACCGAGACGTCGGCCTGGTCAGGGCCGAGCACCGGTACGTAGGTCAGCGCCAGCAGCAGCTGTCCGATGCCGACGCTGAGCAGCAGCAGCGAGACGCCGTTGCGGGTGCGCCGTCGCAGCCTGGCGACGAGGCCCCACTCGACGAGCACACCGAGCCCGGTGCCGACCGCCAGCGCGACGGGGAACGCCGCCCACCACGACCAGCCGTCGCTGAGCACCAGCCGGGCGAGGAGCAGTGCCGGCATGGCGCCGAGCTGGGCGTAGGCGAGGTTGAGGAACCTGTTGGTCTGGTAGATGAGGACGATGCCCATGCCCAGCAGGGCGAAGGCAGCCCCGTTCAGCAGCCCCAGGACGAGCGAGCCGGCGGACATCAGGCGGAAGCAGCGTCCTCGAGCGCCTCGTAGCCCGCGTTGTAGCCCGGGATGAACGTGATGCCGGGGCCGCCGTGACAGCCGGCACCGCCGAGGTAGAGGCCCTTGATCGGCAGCCGCAGGTCGGCCCAGCCGCTCGGTCCGGGCCGGTTGGGGCCCATCAGGTCGGGGTGCAGCAGGCCGTGGCAGAAGTCCCCGCCGGGGGCGGCGAACATCGTCTCGAAGTGGTAGCTCGCGAAGATGGTCTGCCGCTTGATGCGGCTGCTGAAGTCGGGCGCGAGCGAGTCGAGCTTGGCGATGACCTGCGCGGCCATCTCCTTCTTGAGGTGGCCGTGCTCCTTGCGCTCGTTCTCGACCGGGAAGTACATCGCGAAGGCACTGGCCGCCTGCATGCCCTCGGGCGCCATCCCCTTGTCGTGGATGCTCGGGATCTGCAGGCCCATCGACGGCTCCAGCGGGACGATCCCGCGCCGGCAGTTCTCGTAGTCGAGCTGCATGTCCTCGGGGCTGCCGAAGATGCCGAGGCTGGCAGCCAGGTTGTCCTCGTTGACGAACTCGTACTTGCCGGCGAAGCGCGGCATCCCGTCCAGCGCGAAGTGCATCTGCACCCAGGCAGCCCGGTGGTCACGCCTCGAGAGCCGCTGCACGAGGTCACCTGGCAGGGTCGCCGGGTCGATGAGCTTGGTGAACGTGACGCCCGGGTCGAGGTTCGAGATGACGATGGGTGCGGTGAGGACCTCGCCGTTCTTCAGCTTCACGCCGGAGACCCGGTCGCCGTCGTGGAGGATCTCGGTGACGGTGCTCTTGAGCCGCAGCTCCCCGCCGCTCTCGAGGAAGACCCGCTGCAGCTCCCCGGTGAGGGCTCCGATGCCGCCCTCGAGCTTCTGCATCATCTCGGTGCCGTCCGGGCTGGCCAGGGCGAACGCGAGGCAGGCCGCGCTGCCCGGGCTGTACGGACCCCGGTAGGTCGAGTTGACCGCCAGGAACGCCAGCATCCCGCGGATGACGCGCTGCTTCTCCTTGTCGGGGAAGAAGCGGTTGAGCACGTCGGCGACCGAGCCGAACAGCATCTCCTGGATGTTGTTGCGCTCGGTCTCGTTCTGCGCGCAGGCGAGCATCTCGTCGTAGGTCTTGGGCGGCTTGCGCACCTCGAAGCGGGCCAGGGCGCGCGCCGGTCCGGCGGCCCAGCCCAGGACCTCGGCCATCCCCAGCATGGTCTCGGCGCCGTGCTTGGCGGTGAGGTGGTCCATCAGCTTGACGGCGTCGCGGTAGAAGATCATGGGCTCGTCCTCGGGGCCCCCGAGGTTCACCGACATCACCTCGCTCTGGACGGTGGGCAGCGTGGCGAGCCCGAGGTCCTGGGCGATCTGCGGCACGGGCGGGAAGAGCACCGACCCGGCGATCTCGAAGTGGAAGCCGTCCCAGAGCTCGACGGTCGACGCCATCCCGCCGGCGTAGGTGTTCTTCTCCAGGCACAGCACGCGCTTGCCGCCGCGGGCCAGGATCATCGCCGCTGCGAGGCCGTTGTGCCCTGCCCCGACGACGATCGCGTCGTAGTCCGTCTTCGCCATGCGCTGGCACCTTTCGCCGGGGTCTGCCCCGGTGCTGCCGGGGTTCGGCGGAGTGTGGCGAAACTGACACGATCGTGTCAAGACTGTTGCGAATGCGTCAGTTACTGACATAGTGGGGCGGGTGACGACCGTCTCCAACCGCCATGTCGCCAAGAGCGCCGGGACCCGCGACGCGCTCCAGCGGATCGCCGTCGACCTGTTCGCCGAGCGCGGCTTCGACGCCGTGAAGATCTCGGAGATCGCCCTCGCCGCCGGGGTCTCGGAGCGCACCTTCTACCGGCACTTCCCCACCAAGGAAGCCGTGCTGTTCCAGGACTACCAGCGCCGGCTCACGTGGCTCGCGGCCGCGCTCGAGATGCGTCCCGCCTCGGAGCCGGTCATCGACTCGATCCGGGTCGCCGTGCGCAGCTTCCCCGACAACCTCGAGATCGTGCACCAAGCCGCGCTGCTGCGCAGCGGCCTCGACGCCGAGCGCGCCGGCGAGCAGCTGCGGATCGTGCAGACGTGGTTCGCCAACGTGCTGTGCGACTTCATCGCCGCCCGCACCGACGACGCCTTCCTCGCCAACGTCGGCGGCAACGTCCTCGCCGCCGCCCTCGTCGCGGCCGTCGACTCGTGGGGCACCAGCGGCTGCGTCGGGGACATCGACGTCCTCGTCAACCAGGCCCTCGACATGGTCCGCAGCGGGCTCGAGGGCCTGCAGTGAGGCGCATCGCGATCGTCGGTGCGGGTCCGGCGGGGATCTATGTCGCCGATGTGCTG
>CAMLIA010000163.1 GCA_946479905.1 uncultured Frankiales bacterium
GAGCAGACGTTCGCCACGCTCGTCGGCCTGCAGCTGCGGCCCCGCCGGCTGCGGGAGGCCGCCTCGATGTGGGAGCTGCTCACCGAGCAGCGCGGCATCGACGGGCGCGACGCCGTCTGGAGCCACCCGGACCTGCTGCCGGACCTCGACGACCCCGACGCCTGGCGCGAGGCCCCGGACTCCCCGAGCACGGACTGGGACGCCGGCCTGCGCGCCCTCGACAAGGACCTCGACGGTGAGCTCGACCCCGACGCGCAGTCCCCGTACGGCCTCGACGGCGACGGCGACCCAAGCGCCTGAACGCTAGGGCCAGCCTCGCCGACGCCGACCTGCCCCGGTTCGCCATGATCTGCGTTGTCTGACCGTTTCCCGGGCCGTTGTGGATCATGAACGGCAGCCGAACGCGCAACACCGGCGCAACGCCCCACGCCCGCGCGGCGACACCTGCTGGCCACTTTCCCGGCACTTTTCTTCCATGCACAGGTGGTGGACACGTCATCGCAGGTCAGAGGCCCTGTCCTGCTCGTCCACACACCTGTCCACAACCCGTGGACAAGCCTGTCCACAGGAACACGCCGGGCTGTCCACACCCCGCCAACAGGAGCGTCCACAGGGCCGGCTCCTGCGGCGTTGACGCGCCGCGCAGCGGGCTCCTAGCGTGCTGCGCAACGGAGCCCTCGGTGCTCCGGGTCCGCTCGCAAGGGGAAGGCGAGCAGGCCCGGAAACCCGGGGGCTCTGTTGGTTCCGGGCCTCGTCAGCGGCCGGTGAAGCGCGGCGGGCGCTTCTCGGCCCTGGCCCGCAGCCCCTCCTGGAGGTCCTCGGTCGCCATCGTGACCGGCTGGGCGAGCGCCTCCCACTGCAGCGCCCGCTCGAACGACGCGTGCCCGCCGTCGCGCAGCGCCTCCACGTGCAGCCGGGTGGCGACCGGGGCGCCGGCGGCCACCTCGGCAGCCCGCGCGAGGACCGCGGGCAGCAGGTCGTCGTACACCGCGGAGCACAGCCCGAGCCGCAGCATCTCCTCCGCGCCCACGACCCGGCCGGTCAGCAGCAGCTCGCGGGCGGCGGCCAGCCCGGCGACCTCGGCGAGCGTGTAGGTCGTCGCCATCCCGGCGTGCATGCCGAGCTGGGCGAACGGCACGGTCAGCTTGGCGTGCGGCCCGGCGTACCGGATGTCGCAGGACAGCGCCAGGGCGGCCCCGGCACCCACGGCCGCGCCGTTCACCGCAGCGATCGACGGGACGTCGAGCGTGCGCAGCGTCAGCCAGGTCCGGTAGAAGGGCAGCATCTTGTCGCGCAGCCCGTCCACCGACGCGCCGCCGGCCTGCAGCCAACCGAGGTCGCCGCCCGCGCTGAACGCGGTCCCGGCGCCGGTGACCACGACGCACCGCACCGACCGGTCGCCCCGCAGGCCCTCGACCGTGCTGCCCCACGCCGCGGTGAGCTCGTCGGTCATCGCGTTGCGGCGGTCGGGCAGGTCGAGGGTCAGCAGCACGACCCCGTCGGAGGGGCGCTCCACGCGCAGCGGGCTCATGCCCGCCAGCCTAGGGACGCCGGCGGCGCAGTCGCAGCACCCCTGCCGACGCGGCGGACAGCACGCCACCGCTCAGCGCGACCGGCGCCCGGTCACCCGCCAGCGGGGTCGTCGCGGGAGGGGGTACGGCGGCCAGCTCGGCCTGGCGGTGCGCCGCGGCCCGGGCGAGGGCGAGCGCCCGGAGCTGGTGCGAGCGGGCCACCTTCGCCGCGTGCGCGCGCTGGCGCTGCAGGGCCACCGTGTCGACGACGCTGACGGTGCGCTCGCCGACCGGGGTGGCCGTCACGTGGGCGACGCCGTCGAAGCCGATCGCGTGCGCCGCGGCCCGGCTGAGGTCGAGGATGCGGCCGCCGACGTAGGGGCCGCGGTCGTTGATGCGCACCACGACGCACCCGTCGTGGCAGACGCGCAGCCGGGTGCCGAACGGCAGGGTCTTGCTGGCCGCGGTGTAGTCGCCGGTGTTGAACCGCTCGCCGCTGGCGGTGCGCTGGCCGTCGAAGGAGCCGCCGTACCAGGAGGCCTCGCCGGAGAAGGTGCTCCCGACGGCGACGGTCCGGGTCACGTGCTTCAGAGGCAGGCTCTTCGGCGCGAGGGCGCGCGAGCGGGACGCCCGCAGGGCGGTGCCGCGGTCGACGGCGACCGGGTGCGAGGCGGTCTGCGCGGCGACCGTGAGCCGGTCGGGGGTGGCGGCGTGGCCGGCGGGGAGGGCGAGAGCCGCACCGGCCAGCGCGAGGCCGGACACCAGGCCGACCTGGGCGGCGCGGCGGGGCAGGCTGCGAGAGAGGGGACGGACGGGGGAACGGGGGGTGGGTGTCATCGGCGCTGGTCGCTGCCCGGCCTGCTGGCGACCCCTGGGTGAGGCCGTGCGGGCGGGGCGGGGACCTCACCTCCTTCTGCGTCGTGCCGCGGCTGCTGTGCGCTGTCGCGGCGGGTTGCCAGCAACGCTAGGCGGGGGTGCTTGCAGTTGCTAGCACTCAGCTAGCGGTCTGCGTCACACACGCACAACGCCCCAGGTCAACAGGGGCGAGTCACCCGAAACCGTGGCACTTGTCACAGACCTGTACCACCCGATCGGGTGGCGATCCGACCTCCCGCGGACGACGACGAAGTAGGGGACGAACCGTCGACGGCAGGACCACGATGACGCGAACCAGCACCTCAGCCCGCCCCTTCGGGGTGCTGGCGCTCGCCCTGGCAACCGCTCTCGCGGTGCCCGCTGCCCCGGCCGGCGCCCACGGCACCGACCGGACCGTCGTCGTCACCGGCGTCGGCGACGCGGTCCGCGCGGTCGAGCACGCCGGCGGCACCGTGCTGCGCCGGCTCCCGCTCGTCCACGGCGTCGTCGCGCGGCTCGCCGCGCCCACCCTGCCCGGCTTCACGGTCACCCCCGACCGGGCCCTCACGCTCAGCGGCCGCCCCGAGACCGGGGGCACCGAGACCACCGTCCGCACCGCCCTCGGGCTGGGCGCACCTGCCGACCAGGGCGCGGGCGTGACGGTGGCCGTCGTCGACACCGGTGTGGCGGACGTGCCCGAGCTCGCCGGCCGGGTGACCCACGTCGACGTCACCGGCGACGGGACCGGGGACGGCTTCGGCCACGGCACGTTCGTGGCCGGCCTGGTCGCGGGATCGACGCTCGGCGTCGCGCCCGGCGCGCAGGTCCTCGACGTGCGCGTCGGCCACGACGACGGCAGCACCAGCCTCGTCGACGTGATGGCCGGCCTGCAGGTCGTGTCCGAGCACCCTGAGGCCGCGGTCGTCAACCTGTCGCTGTCCACCGACGGCGAGGTGCCCCCGCTGACCGAGGCCCTCGACGCCCTGTGGGCGATGGGGCACACCGTCGTCGTCCCGGCCGGCAACAACGGCCCCACGGACGACACGATCACCAGCCCCGGCACCGACTCGATGCTGCTCACCGTCGGCGCCCTCGACGGCACCGGTGTCGCCGACTGGTCGTCCCGCGGCGGCCACGGCCTGATGAAGCCCGACCTCGTCGCGCCCGGTGCGCACCTCGTCAGCGCCGGTGCGCCCGGCTCCGTGATCTGGAACGAGCACCCCAGCGCCCAGCGCGCCGGCGGCACGTTCGTCGGCTCGGGCACCTCCTTCTCGACGGCTGCCGTGTCCGGCGCCGCCGCGGTCCTGCTGGCCGACCGTGCGAACCTGCTGCCGGACAACGTGAAGGCGCTCGTCCGGCACTCCGCGAGCAACGTCCCCGGCCCGCGCGCCGCCTCCGGCGCCGGTGCGCTCGACCTCCGTGCCGCCGCGGACCGGAAGGTCCCCACCAGCAACGGCCAGGGGTCCGACATGGCGCCCGACGCCAGCTCCTGGTCCGCCAGCTCGTGGAGCGCCAGCTCCTGGTCGGCCCGGCAGTGGTCCGCCCGGCAGTGGTCGGCCCGGCAGTGGGCCTCCGAGCAGTGGTCGGCCCGGCAGTGGTCCGCGCGGCAGTGGTCCGCCCGCCAGTGGTCGACCGAGGACTGGTCGGCCCGGCAGTGGTCCGCGCGGCAGTGGTCCGCCCGCCAGTGGACCGCTGACAACTGGTCGGCCCGGCAGTGGACCGCCCGACAGTGGACGGCCAGGCAGTGGACCGCGTCGTCGTGGGAGTAAGGCGCCTCGTCGCTGCTGTCGTCGCCCTGGGCCTGGTCGCCCAGGGCTGCGCGGCGTTCTGGGTCGGGGAGCGCCCCGGCCTCGCCCCGCTGGACGGGATGCCGTGGGCACACGGCTGGGTGCTGGTCGCCGTCTGCTTCGTGCTGACCTTCGTCAGCGACTGGGTCAACGTCCGCGTGCAGCACGGCGACGAGACCGAGGAGCTCACGTTCTTCGAGGCCGCCTGCGTCATCGACGTCCTCGTGCTGCCCGCCTCCTGGGCGCTGGCGCTGCCGGTCGCGGCGACCCTGCTGTGCTCGACGCTGCGCCGCCGCGGCGCGACCAAGACGCTGTTCAACGCGGGCAACCTGGCCCTGGGCGTGGCCGTCATGGTGACGCTGGCGCAGCTGCTGTCCGACGGCCACGGCCTGTCGGGCCAGACCGTCGGCGGCCTCACGCTGGGCATGCTCGGCCTGTGCGCGGTGAACCTCGTCGCGCTGTCGCTCGTCCTCGCCACGCTGTCCGGCCAGCCGGCGTGGCCGGCGGTCAAGGAGGGCGCCGGGCTGTCGATCGTCATCGCGGTCTGCACCGTCGCCCTCGGCGGCACCTTCGTCACGCTGGCCGCGGTCGCACCGGGGCTGCTGCCGTTCTCGGTGATGCCGGCCGGGGCCCTCATGTACGCCTACCAGTCCCAGGCGCAGGAGTCCGACGAGCGCGAGCGGTCTGCCCGCTTGCTGGCGCTGTCGCAGATGCTCGCCGGGCGGCTCGACGGCGACGTGCTCTCGTCCTTCCTCGACATCGGCCGCCAGGCGTTCGGTGTGGACCTGGCACTCGCGCTGCTCGACCCCACCGCGGCACCCGGCGGCGCCTACCCCGTGACGGTCTGCGACGACCGCGAGAACGGCGTCGACCGCCGCGCGGCCTCGCTCTACGAGGCCGACCTGCTGTGGCGCACCGACAGCGCGACGCTGCTCACCGACGACCTGCCCGAGGACTGGCGGGCCGCCCTCGTCGCGCCGTTGGAGGCCGAGGGCCGGCGGATCGGCGTCGTGGTGCTCGCGTCCCGCAACCGCCGGCACGGCCTGAAGGCCGCGCACATCACGCTGCTCAACCCGCTGGCCTCCGCCCTCGCCGTCGCGCTGCGCGCCGCGGCGCAGATGGAGCGGCTCGAGGAGGAGCGCAGCAAGCTCAAGGCCGTCGTCGACCAGTCGTCGGAGGGCATCCTCGTCCTCAACGGCCGGGGCGTCGTCCAGCTCTGGAGCCCCGCCATGGAGGCGCTGACGGGCCGCGCGGAGGTCACCGCGCTCGGCCGCCCCATCGCTGCGCTGCTCGCGATGTCGGGCAGTGACGGCACCCCGCTGGACCTGTTCGCGAGCGGCCGCGACCAGCTGACCGTCGACCGTCCGCACGTCGTGGTCGAGCTCGTGCTCACCCGCGACGACGGCCAGACCCGCACCGTCCGCTGCGCGCACGCCGGGGTCTTCGACGGCGACGAGCTGGTGCGCGACGTGGTGATGCTGCACGACGTCACCCGGGAGCGGCAGGTCGAGCGCCTCAAGGCCGACTTCATCGCGACCGTCTCGCACGAGCTGCGCACGCCCGTGACGCCCATCAAGGGCTACGCCGACCTGCTCCGGCGCCGCGGGCACACCATGACCGAGGCGAAGCGCAACGAGTGCCTCGAGGTGATCTCCGACCGCGCCAACCACCTCACCCGGCTCGTCGAGGACCTGCTGCTCGCCTCCCGCATCTCGGCGACCGAGAGCAGCGGTCGCGGCAAGGTCGACATGGGCAGCGACGACCTCGTGGCGCTGGTACGCCGTGCGTGCGGCGACTTCGGTGACCAGACCAGCCGGCTGACGGTGGACGTCCCGGCGAGCCCGTTGCTGGTCGACTGCGATCCCGTGCGGGTCATCCAGGTGGTCACGAACCTGGTGTCCAACGCGCTGAAGTACTCCGGCCCGGGCACCCCGGTCGTGGTCCGGCTGCGCCAGGCGGGCAACCGGGCCGTCGTGGAGGTCCAGGACAGCGGGCGCGGGATCCCCGCGGACCAGGTGGAGAAGGTCTTCGACAAGTTCCACCGGGTCGAGGACCCGATGCTCATGACGACCGGGGGCACCGGCCTCGGGCTGTACATCGCCCGCGAGCTCGCCCACGCGATGGGCGGCCACCTGACCTGCGCGTCCACCCTCGGGGTGGGATCTGTGTTCACGCTGTCACTCTCGGTAGCCGGAACCGGTCCCCAGCGACCCGCCGCAGCAGCCGCCGCTCCGCAGCCCGCCACCCCCGCCTCCGACGCCGCCAGGGACATCCCCCGGCCCCGCTACGCACCCCCCTGGGTGGGCGCTCCGCCACGCCCGGAGCCCGCTGACGGGGTTATCGCGCCGTAGCCCGCTAGGGTTGAGCGTGAAAGCGCCGCGAGCCACGCGGCGTGGGCACTCGGGGCACGCGTCCCCACCGACGACCAGGAGGACCCCGTGGCAGAGACTTACAACGGCTACTGCGTCAAGTGCAAGGAGAAGCGCGACTTCGACGGCGAGGTCAAGGTGAGCGACTCCGGTCGCCGCATGGCCCAGGGCCTCTGCCCGGTGTGCGGCACCAAGATGAACCGCATCCTCGGCAAGGCCTAGTCCACTCGCACGTCCACAAGCACGCTCGGTCCGGGCGGTCCCCTTCGGGGGGCCGCCCGTTCTGCGTCCCGGACGGCGCCGCTGTGGACGCCACCGGGGTGTGGACGCGCTCCCCGCTCCACAGGGCGGCGGTGCCACCGTGGCCCTCCCGTCGATGGAGGAGCGCCCATGAGACCCGTCCTCGTCCCGTCCGCCCGCAAGCTGTGGCGGGATGACGCCACCCTGCAGCTGGGCAGGCCGTCGAGCCGCACTCAGCTCGTCGCGGGCCTGACCCCCGAGCGGCGCGCGCTGCTGCCGCTGCTGGACGGCTCCCGCACCCGGGAGCAGGTGCTGCTGCAGGCGCAGGCCGACGGCTGCCACGACGCCGAGGACGTGCTCGCCGTGCTGGAGGACGGCGGGCTGCTGCTCGACGCCGACGACCTCGCGCCCGCGGGGCTCGACCGGAGCGAGCGCGAGCGCCTCGGCCCCGACCTGGCGTCGCTCGCGCTCACCCGCGGGCGGCGGGCGGCTGCCGCCCTGCTCGCCCGCCGGGCCGCCCGCGTCGTGGTCCACGGCGGCGGCCGGGTCGGCGGTCCGCTGGCGGCGCTGCTCGCGGCGGCGGGCGTGGGCACCGTGGACGTGCGCGACCACGAGACCACCCGGGCGACGGACACCGCCGTGGGCGGACTGCAGGTGGCGGACCTGGGGCGTCCCCGCGGCGAGGCGATGAGCGGCCGGCTCCGCTCGCTGGGCGCGGCCCGGCCGCCTGCCCTCGTCGTGCTGGCCGACGACGGCGCCGTGCGCACGGCGGCGGACCTCGCGCGGGCCGGGACGCCGCACCTGCTCGCCGCGGTCGAGGAGGCACGCGGCGTGGTGGGTCCCCTCGTGCTGCCGGGCAGCTCCTCCTGCCTGGCCTGTCTCGAGCTCGTGCGCACGGCGCTCGACCCCGACTGGCCCCAGCTCGCCACCCAGGCCGACCGGACCCCCCGGGCGGCACGCGCGTGTGATGCGGTGCTGGCGGCCGCCGTCGCCGCCCAGGCGGCGATGCAGGTGCTGCAGCTGCTCGAGGGCGACACCCCCGCGTCCGTCGGCGGCACGCTCGAGCTCGAGCTGCCGGGCTGGCAGTGGCGCCGGCGCAGCTGGCCGCAGCACCCCGACTGCGACTGCGCGTGGGCGCAGGCGGCGTGACACGGCTGCCGACTCGGCCGTAGCGCAGCGGCCGACGACGCGGGCAGCGACACTGTGGGGGTGAACGACATCCCCAAGCGCGCGGTGACGCGCGGCGCGAAGCTCGCGACGCTGCCGATCGGCGTCGCGGGGCGGGGCGCCTGGGGGCTGGGCAAGCGGATCGGGGGCAAGCCCGCGGAGGCGGTCGCCGCGGAGCTGCAGGCGCGTACGGCGGAGCAGCTGTTCCAGGTGCTGGGCCAGCTCAAGGGCGGCGCCATGAAGTTCGGCCAGGCGCTGAGCGTCTTCGAGGCCGCGCTGCCGGAGGAGGTCGTCGCGCCGTACCGCGCGGCGCTGACCAAGCTGCAGGAGGCCGCGCCGCCGCTGCCCGCAGCCACCGTGCACGCGGTGCTCGCGGAGCAGCTCGGACCGGACTGGCGCACCAGGTTCCGCGAGTTCGACGACCGGCCCGCGGCGGCGGCGTCCATCGGGCAGGTGCACAGGGCGGTCTGGGCCGACGGCCGCCAGGTCGCGGTCAAGATCCAGTACCCCGGAGCCGGGAAGGCCCTGCTGGGTGACCTCAAGCAGCTGAGCCGGTTGGCGCGGATGTTCAGCCGCTTCTCCCCCGGCCTCGACATCAAGCCGCTGCTCCAGGAGCTCGAGGAGCGCGTCGCGGAGGAGCTCGACTACCGCCTCGAGGCGCAGTCGCAGCAGCAGTTCGCCGAGGCCTACGACGGCAGCCCAGACGTGCTCGTGCCGCACGTCGTCGACGGCGCCGACCTCGTGCTGGTCACCGAGTGGATCGACGGCGTGCCGCTGTCGGCGATCATCCGCGACGGCAGCCCGGCGGACCGCGATCGCGCCGCGCGGCAGCTGGCGCTGTTCCTGTTCAGCGGCCCGGTGCTCGCCGGGCTGCTGCACGCCGACCCGCACCCCGGCAACTTCCGGTTGCTGCCCGACGGCCGGCTCGGGGTCATCGACTTCGGGGCGGTGAACCGGCTGCCCGACGGCGCACCCGAGCCCATCGGCCGGCTGGCCCGGCTCGCGCTCGAGGGCAAGGCCGAGGAGGTCCTCGCCGCGCTCCGCGACGAGGGCTTCGTGCGGCCGACCATCGAGGTCGACGCCGACCGGGTGCTCGACTACCTGCTCCCGATGCTCGAGCCGATCGCGGTGGACCAGTTCCGGTTCTCCCGCGAGTGGCTGCGCAGGGAGGCGGTCCGGATCGGCGACCCGCGCTCACCCGCGGCGCAGCTCGGCCGCCAGCTGAACCTGCCCCCGTCCTACCTGCTCATCCACCGGGTGACGCTCGGCACCATCGGGGTGCTGTGCCAGCTGGGCGGCGAGGCGCCGTTCCGCTCCCTCATGCAGCAGTGGCAGCCGGGGTTCGCCCCGCCCGGCAAGGAGCAGCCCCCCTCCCGCCGCTGACCCGACCGCAGGGGTCGGGCTGGAGCCCTCCGGCGGGCCCCTCCAGGGCGCTGTCCCGACCCCTGGCGCGCGACGACCCGCGGCCCCACCCGCAGGGGTCGGGCTGGAGCCCTCCGGCGGGCCCCTCCAGGGCGCTGTCCCGACCCCGGGCGGACGGTCACCACCAGGCCTCGTCGAGCTTGCCCTCGATGGAGCGCAGGTTGTCCCGGGTGCAGCGCTCGCAGATCCACGTGGCGCCGCGCTCGCTGACCTGCAGCGACCAGGTCGCGGGCCGGTCCGCCACGACCGTCCCGCACACGGTGCAGGTGCACGCCTCGCTCACGGCAGCGAGTATGCCGCCGTCAGCGGCCCGGCAGCACGGTCATCGCCGCAGGACGCGACGGCAGCGGAGCCGGCGGCGCGGGAGCAGCAGGTGCCTCGACCGCGGGCGGGGCGACCGGGGCTGCGTCAGGCGCGGGGGCGTAGCCGGCCGCGGTCACCTGCTGCGGGACCAGCGACGGCGGGGCCACCGGAGGCGGCGGCAGGACGGCGGGGGCAGGCTGGGCGTACGCCGGG
>CAMLIA010000164.1 GCA_946479905.1 uncultured Frankiales bacterium
GGCGACGGCACCGGCAGGCCGTCGGTGAGCGCCGCTGCCAGGGCGCGGGCCCACGCATCGGGGTCGCGCAGCGGGAGCACCGGCGCGAGGTCCCAGGTCGCCTCGCGCACCGCCGCCACGTCACCCACGAGCGCCGGCGTGCCGCACGCCCAGGCCTCGAGCGGCGGCAGGCCGAAGCCCTCGTAGACCGACGGGTGCAGCAGCACGTCGGCACCCGTCAGCACGGCCGCGAGCTCGCGGTCGTCGAGCCTGCCGAGGACCCGCACGCTCGGGTCGGTCGGGGCGGCCACGGGGGCGAGGTTGCGGTGCGCGGACCCCACGAGCACCAGCTCGTGCGGCACGGCCTCCCGCACCTGCTGGTGGGCTGCCAGGGCGGTCGCGAGGTCCTTGCGCGGGTCGCCCCAGCCGACCAGCACGGCGTACCGCTCGTGCAGCCCGCGGGCCCGGCGTACCCGCTCGACCTCCTCGTCCGTGGCCGGTGCACCGGTGACCGCGGGCCGCACCACGACTGCCCCGCGCACGCCCAGGACCTCCTCGAGCTCCCGGGCGACGGCGCGCGAGGGCACGAGGACGACCTCGGCCCGCCGGGCGGCGGACGCGACGGCGCGGGCGTAGACGCGCATCCGCGGCACGAACCACGACGGCTCCCGCAGGGGTGCCAGGTCGTGCACGAAGACGGCGCTGTGCCGCGCGAGGAGCGGGGCGGTGTTCGCGAGCGACAGCACCGTACGGCTGCCCGCGGCCAGCGGCAGGGCCACCTGCTCCCACAGCCGCGGGTGGGCCACGGGCAGCACCCGGTCCACCCGCGGGTCGTCCGTGCCGCGCGGCGCGAGCACCCTGCGGTCGAGGTGCGGGGTCGCGTCGAGCAGCCCCCGCGCGACCCGCTGGATGCCGGTCGCCGCACCCCCGAGCACCCGGCCGTCGACGACGATCACCGGCGCCGCCAGGTCGTCCGGCCCCAGGCCAGCCCACCGGCCCGCACCACGCCCGCCACCGCGCCGTACTGGTAGCCCGCCCGCAGGTCACGCAGCCCCAGAGCCAGCTCGTCCCGCACCCGCGCGGTGGCGAGCCCACGGGCCGCGAGGGCACCGGCGCCGCGGGCGTACCCGAGCTCGGCACGCAGCGCCTGCCGCCGGCTGCGCCACTGCAGGTGATCGACGACCGGCTCCGGCCGGTACCCGACCCGGGCGCCGCTGTGCAGCAGCCGCAGCAGCAGGTCCTTGTCCTCCGCACCCGGCCAGGGCGTGCCGGGGCCCAGCCGCTCGTCCCAGCCGCCGACGTCGACGAGCCACTGCCGTCGCACCGCGAGGTTGGCACCGTGGCCGAGCCCGGCCGCCGGCGTCCCGGACCCGTAGTCCACCGGCGACGGGTCGAGCAGCACCGACAGGTGACCCTCGCCGGCCGGGCGCACCTGACCGCACACGGCGTCGAGCTCGTCGAGGGCGCGGGTCACCGCCGCAGCCCACCCCGGCAGCGGCCGGCAGTCGTCGTCGACGAAGGCGACCCGGTCGTGCCGGGCGGCCTGCCAGCCGGCGTTCCGGGCGGCCGAGGCGCCCCCGGCCTCGCTGCGCACGCACCTCACTCCCGCGACCGCAGCTGCCGCGGCCACCGAGGAGTCGACCGAGCCGGCGTCGACCACCACGACCTCGTCGCCGTCCCGCACGGCAGCGGCGAGCGCCGTCAGGCAACCGGTCAGCAGTGCGGCGCGATCGCGGCACGGGACGACGACCGACAGCGCCGTCACGACCGCACCCGCCGACCCGGCAGCGGCAGCACCAGCACGGCGACCAGCACCGGCAGCCAGCCCGGAGCGGTGCGCATGCCGGTGGGCGTCCCGGTCAGCGAAGGACCCCTCGGCATGAGGCGCAGCCAGGAGAGCTGGCGGACGCTGGAGGTCGCACTGATCACCCGCCGCTGCTGGGCGCGCAGCCCGTCGGCGGTGTCCGCCTCCAGCCGGAGCAGGCCCTGGCCCGGGGCGTCGCCGATCGCCTGGCAGGTGAGGGCCGCCGGCCGCACCGCCTCCTTCGCGAGCTTGCAGAAGGTCGTGCGGATCTCGGTGCCGGTGTAGGTCGCCGCGGCCACCGTCGCGGGGTAGGGCAGCAGCGACTCGAACTGCCAGGTCTGGGCGACGTGCGTCGGGGCCGCCGTCCGCAGCAGCAGCCCGACGACGAAGGCGGCCGCCACCGCGCCGAGCCGCAGCCGGTGGCCGAGCCGCCACGGTGCCGGCTGGCCGTCCTGCGCCACCAGGCCCAGCGCTGCGAGCAGCCAGAAGGTCTCCGCGGCCGCCGGCGCCGAGAAGGTGTCGAAGGTGAACGTCCCCGCGGCGAGCAGCACCAGCCCGAGCGCCGCGGCGAGCGCCACCAGCCGCTCCGCGCGGACGGCCGAGCGGACGGCGAGCAGCGACTCGCCCACCGCGCCGACCAGCACGGCGACGAACGCCGCGAGGCCCAGCACACCGACCTCGGCGTAGCTGAGCAGGTAGGAGCTGTCGGTGGCCGCGATCCCTTGGGACGCAAGGCCACTGATGCCGAGCCCGGTCCACGGGTGGCCCGCGACGAGCGAGCCGATCACGGGCAGCCGCTGCACCCGGACGTCGATCGACCCGATGTCCACGGCCGTCGTGAACTGCCCGGCCAGCCGGGGACTCGCGACGAGCACGACCACCGCCGCACCGAGCACGGCCGCCGCGGCCAGCCGGATCCCGGTGTCGCGCAGCACGACCCCCAGCAGCACGACGAGCAGCAGCAGCGGCAGCACCACCGTGCGGCTGTAGGTCAGCACGACCGCGACGACCAGCACCGGCAGGCCGACGGCCAGCAGCAGCGGCCGGGTGCGGCGGCGCAGCGCGGCGAGGACGAGCAGCAGCGGCACGACGGCGGCGGTGACCCAGGCGAAGGCGAGCGTGAAGTCCGCCGCGGCCCGCACGCGGACGTGGCCGCCGCGGGTCGCGAGGACCTGCGCCTGGTCCGTCGTGAGCAGTCCCGGGACGGCGTGGAACCACAACCGGGCGTACGACGTCCCGGTGGCCGCCTCCATGAGGGCGATCGTCCCGGAGACGAGCGTCACCGCGACGAGGACGGCCGCTCCGGTCAGGACGTCGTCGCACGCCCGGACCAGCGCCACCCACACCAGCAGGAACGGCGCCTGGACCGCCAGCGCCTGCCAGTTGCGGGCAGCGGCCGAGGCGTCGGTGTGCGGCTGCAGCAGCCCGACGCCCAGGACACCGACGACGCCCACGACGAGCAGCAGCCGCCACACCAGGGCGGGCGGGCGCAGCACCTCCCACGGCAGCTCCTGGCGCCGGCACTGCCGGACCAGGCCGGCGCCGGCGGCGAGCATGACCAGCCGGTGCACGGTGAGGACGCCGGGGGCGCCGGGCAGCGGCAGGCTCCCGGGCACGAGCGCGACCGTGCCCGCCAGCACGACGAGTGCTGTCAGCGGTGGCCGCAGGAAGGCGGCGAGGGCGAGACCTGCCGCGCCGACGACGAGCAGCAGCCCCATGGCCCGGCGCTAGGAGGCGCGCCGACGCATGACGTCGAGGACGCCACCGAGGACGACGAAGGCGACGAGACCCGCAGCGAAGGCGGTGAGCAGCTTCTGCCGGTTCGTCGGCAGGATCGCGGTGGCGTGCCGGGCCGGTGCGACGACGTTCAGCGCGACGCGGTCCTTGGGTGCGATCTGGGCCGCGGACTGCTCGTGCTCGACGTAGGCGGACAGGGCGGCCGCGAGGGCGTTCGCCACCTTCACCGCGCGGGCCGACCGGGTGGAGCTGGCGCCGACGTACAGCAGCAGCGAGCCGTCGTCGACGCGGGCGAGCTCGGTGGCGGCGACGGTGTCCCGCGACACGCCGGCCGCGGTGGCGGCGACGTCCACGACCGCGTCGCTGCGCAGGATGCCGGCGTACTTCAGCCGCAGCCGGGCCAGCTTGTCGACGACCCCGGCGTCCTGCGACTGCGCGACGGGCAGCGGCTGGTCGAGCATGGTCGCGGCGGAGGCGATGTAGGTCGGCGAGCGGTGCGCGGCGACCTCGTAGCCGGCACCGGCCGACAGCACCACCAGCAGTCCCGCGATCGCCAGCGTCAGCGGCGCCAGCGCCCCGAAGCCCCACCACCGCAACGAGGCGGGCTCAGTCGGTCGGGGCTCGGCCACCGCGCCAGCCTAGGCCTTGCCGCAGCGTCCCGGCCGTGCGCGCCACGTCCGTGGCGAGGTGGAAGCGCACCTCGCGACGGGCCAGCCCCTCCGACCGGCGACGGCTGACCTCGGTCGCGAGCCAGCTGGTCGCCACCCTCGCCCCGCCGGCCCGACGGGTCCGCAGCAGCGGCTCGTCGAGGAGCCAGTCGCTGCGGCCCTGCAGGTAGGCGCGGCGCAGCAGCCAGCTGCGGGCTGTCCGCTCGGCGGGGAGGTCGTGCGTCACCACGGCCCCCGGCTGCCAGGCCACCCGGCCGCCGGAGCGCTGGAGCTCGCGCACGACGTGGACGTCGTCGGCGACGAGCTGGACCCCGCCCCGTGGCCCGAGCCGCGGGTCGAAGCCGCCGACGGCACGCAGGGGGCCGGCGCGGAAGGCCGCGTTCGCGGTGAGCAGGTGCTCGCCGTCGACGAGGTCCCTCGGGACCGGGCCCAGGTCGTGGGCGCTGAGGTACCCGCCGATGCCGGCCTCGTCGAGCCACGGCGGGCGCGGTGCCGTGGGGTCCAACCGGACCGGCCCCCCGACGGCCAGGGCCCCGTCCCGCAGCCCATCGAGCAGCGCGGCGAGCCACCCCGGGTGCGGGACGACGTCGTCGTCGAGGAAGGCGACGACGTCGGCGTCGGTCTCGGCGAGCGCCCGGTTGCGCGCGTGCGCACTGCCGGCCCGGGGCTCCAGGACGTACCTCGCCCCGGCCGGGGACGCGGCCACCACGTCCCGGACCGGACGCTCCGCGGCGTTGTCGACCACCAGCACGTCGGCGGGCACGCCCTCGAGGGCGGCCGGCAGGGCGGCGAGCAGCCGGCGCAGCTGGTCCGGGCGGCGCGCGGTCGGCACGGCCACCGTCGCTCGCATGTCCACCGCCCTACGCTCGCCGACGTGCCCGACGTCAGCGTGATCGTCCCCGCGCGGGACGCGGCAGCGACGCTACCCGCGCTGCTGGACGCGCTGGCCGCCCAGACCCACCCGTCGTACGAGGTGGTGGTCGTGGACGACGCCTCGCGGGACGCGACCGCCGACCTGCTCCGCGCACACCCGCTCGCGCCCCGCGTCGTCACCACTGACGGCTCCGGTTCCTACGCCGCGCGCAACGCGGGGCTGGCGGTGGCGCGCGGCGAGGTGGTGGCCTTCACCGACGCGGACTGCGTGCCCTCGCCGGGGTGGCTCGCCGCCGCCTGCGCCGGGCTCGGCCCGCGGGAGGTGCTGGCGGGGCAGGTGCGGCAGCGGCACCGTGCCGGGGCCGGGCTGGTGGAGCGCTACGACCGGGCCACCTACCTGGACCAGCGCGACCTCGCCGCGCAGGGCTTCGCCGCCACCGCCAACCTCGTCACGCGCGCTGCCGTGCTCCGGGAGCTCGGCGGCTTCGACGGCCGGCTGCGCTCCAGCGGCGACCGCGAGCTGGGACGGCGGCTGGCTGCGGCGGGGATCCCCGTGCGGTTCTGCGCCGACGCCTGGGTCGAGCACGTCCCGCGCGGCACGGCCCGGGAGCTGTGGCGGCTGCACCGCCGCCTCGGTCAGGGGTGGCGCGACCTGCACCGGCTCGGGGGCGCCCCGCCGTGGTGGCGCGAGGGCGGCCTGCGGGTCTCCCTGGGTCAGACCGTGGAGCGCGTGGCGCAGGACGGCCCTGCGCTGCGCCGGCGCCACCTGCTGCCGGTGCACGCCCTCGCGCTGGCCGCCCGCTGGAGCGGCCGGCTGCTGGGGTGAGTCAGACGGCGACGCGGCCGAGCGGCAGGCACTGCGCCGCGCTCGCGCCGGAAGGCGCCCAGCGCTGCGCGAGCATGCACTCGACGGACTTGCCCTTGGGGGAGAACCCGTGGTCCGCCGGGCCGAACTGGTAGGCCGACCACCGGTAGAACGACACCCCGTCCAGCGCCTTGTCCGCCATCACCGTGTCGAGGAACGCCCGGTACAGGGTCGTCTGGACGCCCTCGTTCGCGACGCCGACGCCACCGTTCTCCGGGTGCGTGGCCGCCCCGACCGAGGAGGCGTAGCCGATCTCGGACACCATGAGCGGCCGCCCGACGTAGGCCTTCACCTTGCGCAGGTAGGGCAGGTGCACCGTCTTCCAGGCGTGCACGATCTCGGCGTAGCTGGGGTCAGCGTTGGTCGACAGCGACATGTACGGCGAGACACCCGGGTAGTCGACGAACCGCCACCACCGGATCCGGTCGACCGTCGCGTAGACGGTGAAGTAGGTGATCGGCCCGGAGTAGTGCGCCCGAGCGTCCGAGATCGTGTGCTGCCACTGCGCGACCTCGTTCTCCAGGGAGATCATCTCGCTGCCGACGCCGAACAGCTCGACGTGGTGGCTCTGCGCGAGGTCGGCGTAGTGGTTCATCATGAAGCGGTAGGAGTCGAACCACGCGTTGTGGTCGGTCGGGTGGATGGCCCCGCGCCAGTAGAAGGTGCCGACCCCTGTCAGACCCACCCAGACCGTGGGCACCAGCTGCACCTGCAGCCCGGCGGAGTGCGCTGCGTCGATGGCGGCGCCGAGCGAGGCGTCCGGCTCCGTCCACGGGCCGGTCATGATGTCGTTCGACGTCGGTGTCGCCATGAACTTGTAGGCGTAGATGGTCACCATGTTGAAGCCGTCGTTCTTGATCCGGGTCATGTCCGGGATCGACAGCGCGGCGAACTGGCGCAGGTCCGTGAGGGTGACGGCGCGGATCGGCTGCCCGGCGATCCGGAACGGCACGAAGCGACGGCCCGCCGCCTGCGAGTGCGGCGCCAGGGCCAGCGTGCTGAGCGTCGCGAGCAGGGCGGCCACGAGCGCCACCCGCTTCGGTGCAAACCGCACGATCTGGTCCCTTCGTCGAACCGCGGGGGCGGCACGGCTGTCGGAAGTCTAACGACGGCAGGCCCGATCGGATGCGGGGCCTAGTCAGGAACGCCTAGTCCGAAGTGCTCAGGCTGGACGATGCGGGCCGACCTACCGTCAGCGCATCCGCTCCTCCGAAGGGAACCTCATGGCAGGGCCTGACGACCTCACCGGGCGCATCCTGCTGGTCGAGGACGACGACATCGCGCGGGCCGGGCTCGCCCGCTCGCTGCGGGCCCTGGGGCACGTCGTCGCGGAGGCGTCCGACGCCGCCCAGGCCCTGGAGTGGATGGGCAGCTGGCCGCCGGACATGGTCCTGCTGGACCGGTTCCTGCCGGACGGCGACGGGCTGGCCCTGCTGTCCCGCATCAAGGGCGATGCGCTCACCCGGGACGTGCCGGTCGTGCTCATGACGACCGCGGAGGAGCGCGCCTTCGTCGTCGAGGGACTGCGCAGCGGTGCCTACGACTACCTCACCACGCCGTTCGTCGCCGAGGAGGTGCACGCCCGCACGCAGGCGGCGCTGCGCACCAAGGCGCTGCTGGACGAGCTGCGGGCGCTGGCGGCGTACGACCCGCTCACCGGGCTGCGCAACCCCCGTGGCGTCACCCAGCAGCTCAGCACCTGGCGGGCGCACTGCCGGCGGCACAACGCGCCGGTCACGGTCGCGATGCTCGACATCACGGGGCTCAAGCGCGTCAACGAGGAGCACTCCTACGAGGCCGGCGACCGGGTGCTGCGGGCCGTCGCGGAGCAGCTGCAGGCCTGCGTCCGCGCCGAGGACGTGGTCGGGCGGTGGGGCGGCGACGAGTTCCTCGTGCTGCTGCCGCGCGCGGACGCGAGCACGGCGGTCGCGCTCGTCGAGCGGGTGAACACCCGGCTGGCCGGCCAGCAGCTGCTGCCCGACCGCCCCATCACGCTGCGCGCCGGGGTCGCCGTGGCCGGGCCGAGCGACACCGAGGACGACGAGCACCTGCTCGGCCGGGCGGCCGTCTCGCTGCTGCAGCGGCGCGGACCCGCGCGCCAGCTCGCCTGAGCGACCGCCGAGGTCCGCCGAACGGGTGCTTGCAATTGTTACCAGCGGGTAGCACCATGATGTTACCGGCGAGTACAGCGCCTCGACCCCTCCCCTCAAGGAGCACGCCCCGATGGGCCACTACAAGAGCAACCTGCGCGACATCGAGTTCAACCTCTTCGAGGTCTTCGGTGCGGACCAGACCCTGGGCCAGGGCCCGTACAGCAACCTGGACAAGGACAGCGCCCGCGACGTCCTCAAGGAGGTCGCCCGGCTCGCGGAGAACGACCTCGCGGCCTCCTTCGTCGACGGCGACCGCATCCCCCCGGTCTTCGACAAGGACGCCGGGACGGTGACCCTGCCGGCCTCGTTCCTCAAGAGCTACGAGGCCTACCACCAGGGCGGCTGGGACCGCTTCCCCCTCCGCGAGGAGCTCGGTGGCGTCGGCGCACCGCCCAGCCTGCTGTGGGCGGTGTCGGAGATGATCCTCGGCGCCAACCCGGCGATCTACATGTACTCGAGCGGCCCGGCGTTCGCGCAGATCCTGCACGCCAACGGCACGGCCGAGCAGAAGAAGTTCGCGGAGCTGGCCATCGAGCGCGGCTGGGGCGCCACCATGGTGCTCACCGAGCCCGACGCGGGCTCCGACGTCGGCGCCGGCCGTGCGACCGCCCACCAGCAGCCCGACGGCAGCTGGCACATCGAGGGCGTGAAGCGCTTCATCACGAGCGCCGAGTGGGACTGGCCGGAGAACATCTTCCACCTCGTCCTCGCCCGCCCGGTCGGGGTCGAGGGCCACGGCGGCCCGGGCACCAAGGGCCTCAGCCTGTTCCTCGTCCCGAAGTACCACGTCGACCTCGAGACCGGTGAGCTCGGCGAGCGCAACGGCGTCTACGTCACCAACGTCGAGAAGAAGATGGGCCTGAAGGTCTCCACGACCTGCGAGCTCACCTTCGGCGAGAAGCACCCGGCGATCGGCACGCTCGTCGGCGACGTGCACGACGGCATCGCGCAGATGTTCCAGGTCATCGAGTACGCCCGGATGATGGTCGGCACCAAGGCGATCGCCACGCTGTCGACCGGCTACCTCAACGCGCTGGAGTACGCCAAGATCCGCGTGCAGGGCCCGGACCTCACGCAGATGACCGACAAGGCCGCCCCGCGTGTGACGATCACCCACCACCCGGACGTCCGCCTCATGCTGATGCGCCAGAAGGCCTGGGCCGAGGGGATGCGCGCGCTCGTCCTCTACACCGCGACCATCCAGGACAAGGTGGAGGTCAACCACGCGACCGGCGTGGAGGACACCATGCCCGCGCGGCTCAACGACCTGCTGCTGCCGATCGTCAAGGGCTACGGCTCGGAGAAGTCCTACGAGCTGCTCGCGACCTCGCTGCAGGTCTTCGGCGGCTCCGGCTTCACCCAGGACTACCCGATCGAGCAGTACATCCGGGACGCCAAGATCGACACCCTGTACGAGGGCACGACGACGATCCAGGGCATGGACCTGTTCTTCCGCAAGATCGTGCGCGACCAGGGACAGGCGCTCGGCACCCTCGCGGCCGAGATCCAGGAGTTCGCCAAGGGCGACAGCGGCAACGGCACCCTCGCGCGGGAGCGCGAGCTGCTCGCCCAGGCGCTGGAGGACGTCCAGGGCATCGTCGGCCACAGCGTCAACGAGCTGATGG
>CAMLIA010000165.1 GCA_946479905.1 uncultured Frankiales bacterium
CGGACACACGGACCTGAACCGTGCGCGTCTGCCATTCCGCCACTCGCCCGAGTTGCGAACGCCAACGGTAGCAGGGGCCGGGGCGCTGGCGCGGATACGATCAAGCTGGCCAGGGAAGGGGTGCGTGCGTGGGTGTCCTGCAGCGCTTCGAGCGACGCCTCGAAGGCATGGTCCAGGGAGCCTTCGCGCGCGCGTTCGGCGGCTGGGTCGAGCCGGTCGAGGTGGCTGCCGCGCTGACCCGCGAGGCGGAGGACAAGAAGGCCATCGTCGCGGCGGGCCGGGTGCTCGTTCCCAACACCTACGTCGTCGAGCTCGGCCCGTCCGACGCCGATCGGTTGAAGGAGTACGACGAACCGCTGCGCAAGGAGCTCGCCGCCATGGTCAGCGAGGCGGCGCAGGAGCGCGGCTGGTCCTTCGTCGGGCCCGTGGAGGTCGCCTTCGAGGAGGTCGACGACCTCGCGACGGGCGCCTTCCAGGTGCGGTCTGCGGTCATCGCGGGCGACGTCCCGGAAGCGGTCGCGCCGCCCCAGGAGCAGTCCCGCCTCGAGATCGGGACGCGTACCGTCGCGCTCGACAAGCCGGTGGTGCTCGGCCGCGGGCTGGAAGCCGACGTCCAGCTGCCCGACACCGGCGTCTCCCGGCGGCACGCGCAGGTCGAGGGGCACCGGCTGACCGACCTCGGCAGCACCAACGGCACGTTCCTCAACGGTCGACGCGTCAGCGAGGCCGACCTCACGGACGGCGACCGGATCACGGTCGGTAGCACGGAGATCGTCTTCCGGTCGGGGCGCTGATGGGCAGCGCTCTGGTCGTGGCCCTCCTCAAGTACGGCCTGCTGGCCCTGCTGTGGGTGTTCGTACTCGTCGCGATCCGCACCATCCGCGTCGACCTCACCGGCAAGGCACCCGCCGTCCCGGCGCCCACCCCGGCCGCCGCACCGAAGCAGGCCAAGGCACCGAAGCCGCAGCGCAAGAAGGGCGTCCCGCGCCAGCTCGTGGTGACCGAGGGGACGCTGCGCGGTACGACCGTGACCCTCGGCGAGAAGCCCGTGACGCTCGGCCGGGCACACGACTCGACGCTCGTGCTCGACGACGACTACGCCAGCAACAAGCACGCCCGGCTGATCCCGACGGCGGACGGCTGGACGCTGGAGGACCTCGGCAGCACCAACGGCACCTACCTCGGCGCGACGAAGGTCAGCCGGCCGACGCTCGTCCCCGTCGGCAGCGCCATCCGGATCGGCAAGACCGTCCTCGAGCTGCGCGCATGACGCTTGCCCTCCGGTACGCCGCCCGGTCGCACGCCGGCCTGCTGCGGACCCTCAACGAGGACAGCGTGTACGCCGGACCTCGGCTGCTCGCGGTCGCCGACGGCATGGGTGGGCACGCCGCCGGGGAGGTCGCGAGCGCCGTCGCGATCGCCAGCCTCGCGCCGCTCGACGAGGACGCCCCCGGGACCGACCTGCTCGCGGCGCTGCGCGGCGCGGCGATGACCGCCAACGACCACCTGCACGCCATGGCGCAGGCCGACGACGAGCTGAGCGGGATGGGCACCACGCTCGTCGCCCTGCTGTTCTCCGGCACCCGGATGGGTCTGGCGCACGTCGGCGACAGCCGCTGCTACCTGCTGCGCGACGGCGAGCTCAGCCAGATCACCCACGACCACACGCTGGTGCAGGCGCTCGTCGACGAGGGCCGGATCAGCGAGGAGGAGGCCCGCAGCCACCCGCAGAAGGCCGTCATCACCCGGGTCATCGACGGCCGGCCTGAAGTCGAGCTCGACCTGTCCGTGCGGGAGGTCCGGGTCGGGGACCGCTACCTCGTCTGCAGCGACGGGCTGACGGGCCCGGTCGGGTCGCTCGACACCCTGCGTGAGGCGCTGCAGCTGCCCGAGCCGCAGGAGGCGGTCGACCGGCTGGTGCAGCTGGCGCTGCGCGGCGGTGGCCCGGACAACGTCACCGCGATCGTCGCCGACGTCGTCGACTCCGACGAGGGCGCACTGCGACCGATCGTCGCCGGCGCGGCCGCGGAGTCCCCGCAGGAGGCGCCGCCCGGGATCTCCGACAGCCCGGCCTCGCGCGCGCGGGTCGCGGAGGGCCGCGACGCCGTACCCACCCCACCGGTGCGCCCGGAGCCCGCACCCCGCAGGCGCGGCAAGGCCCTCGCCTGGCTGTTCGCCGTGCTGCTCGTGCTGTCCGCTGCCGCGGTCGTCGGGGCCCTCTACGTGCGCAGCCAGTACTACGTCGCCTTCGACCACGACGACGTCGTGGTCTTCCGCGGGGTGCAGGGTCACCTCGCCGGGATCTCGTTCTCCACCGTCGCCGAGCGCAGCACGCTGACCCGGCAGCAGCTCTCCGAGGTCGAGGCCGACCGCGTCGAGGACGGGATCACGGCGACCGACGAGAAGGACGCCCGCGCGATCGTCGAGCGGCTGATCGCCCAGACCCAGTGCAGCAACCGGCCCCCGACGCCGGCGCCGACCCGCACACCGACCGCGACGCCGGCGAGCCAGGCACCCGTCCCCAGCCCGACGCCCAGCCCCGCCGACTGCCCGTGACCGCGCAGACCCTGCCCAGGCCGCCCGGCCGGACGGGCCGCACCGCCGAGCTCGCGCTGCTCGTCTTCGCCATCGCGCTCGCGACCCTCGGCTACACCGCGGTCCAGGTCTCCGTGACCGGGTCGCCGAGCGGCGGCATCGCGGGGTACGCCCTCGGGCTCGCCGCCCTGGTCGCCGTCGCCCACCTCGCGGTACGACGCTTCGCGCCCTACGCCGACCCGCTGCTGCTGCCGTGCGTCAGCCTGCTGAACGGCCTCGGCCTCGTGATGATCCGGCGGCTCGACCTCGCCGCTGCGGAGTCCGCCCGCCAGCAGGGCAAGGTGATCCCCCGGGCCGACGCCCCGCTGCAGCTGGTCTGGACGGTCATCGGCGTCGCCGCGTTCGTCGCCGTGCTCGGCGTCGTGCGCGACCACACCCGGCTCGCCCGCTACGCCTACACCTGTGCCGCTGCCGGCCTCGTGCTGCTCATGCTGCCGGCCGTCCCCGGCATCGGCGCGACCATCAACGGCGCCCGGCTGTGGATCCGCGTCGGACCGATGACCGTGCAGCCGAGCGAGGTCGCGAAGATCCTGCTGATGGTGTTCTTCGCGGCGTTCCTCGTCGCGAAGCGCGACGTGCTCTCGCTCGCGAGCCGGCGGGTCGGGGGCCTCTACCTGCCGCGGGCGCGCGACCTCGGGCCGGTGCTCGCCGCGTGGGGCTTCTCGATCCTCGTGCTGGTCCGCGAGAACGACCTCGGCAGCTCGCTGCTGTTCTTCGGCATCTTCGTCGCGATGCTCTACATCGCGACCGAGCGGACCAGCTGGCTGCTCCTGGGGCTCACGATGTTCCTCGGCTCCAGCCTCGTCGTCTACACGTTCATCCCGCACGTGCAGAAGCGCGTCGACACCTGGCTCGACCCGTTCTCCTACAGCAGCGGCAACGGGTACCAGATCGTGCAGGGGTTCTTCGGCATGGGGACGGGCGGCATCCTCGGGACCGGCCTCGGCGCGGGTGCCCCCGGCACCGTCCCCTACGCCAAGACCGACTTCATCGTCGCGGCGATCGGCGAGGAGCTCGGCCTGGTCGGGGTGATGGCCGTGCTGGTGCTCTTCCTGCTCGTCGTGGCGCGCGGGCTGCGCGCCGCCATCGGCTGCCGTGACTCCTTCGGCAAGCTGCTCGCCGGCGGCCTCGCGTTCTCCCTGGCCCTGCAGGTCTTCGTCATCGTCGGCGGCGTGACCGGGCTCATCCCCCTCACCGGCGTGACCCTGCCCTTCCTGTCCTACGGCGGGTCGAGCGTCGTCACGAACTACGTGCTGGTCGCCCTGCTGCTGCGGGTGAGCGACGCCGGCCGCCGGCCGGCACCCGCGCCGGTCAGCCCCGCCGCCGCCCGGGCTCAGCTCGCGGACGCCAAGACCACCGTGGTGCGCCGGTCATGAACCGTCCCCTCCGGCGGGTGGGCATCGCCTGCGTCGTGCTGTTCGGCCTGCTGCTGCTGCAGGTCAACTGGATCCAGGTCGTCAAGGCCAAGGACTACCGCAACGACCCGCGCAACCGGCGGGTGCTGCTGCGCACCTACGACCGCGAGCGCGGACCGATCGTCGTCGGCAGCGGCAAGACCCGCGCCGCCGTCGCGAAGTCGCTCAAGACCGGCGACGCCCTGAAGTACCTCCGCACCTATCCCAAGGGCGCCGAGTACGCCCCCGTCACCGGGTTCGCGTCGTTCGTCTACGGCTACTCGGGCATCGAGCGGCAGGAGAACTCCGTGCTGTCCGGTGACGACGAGCGGCTGCTGGTGCGGCGGCTCTCCGACTACATCACCGGTCGCCAGATCAAGGGCGGCAGCGTCGAGCTCACCCTCGACCCGGCCGCCCAGGACGCGGCCTACGCCGGGCTGCAGGGCAAGCGCGGCGCCGTGGTCGCGCTCGACCCACGCACCGGCGCGGTGCTCGCCGAGGCCAGCTCCCCGTCGTACGACCCGACCCCGATCTCCTCCCACGACGGCAAGGGCATCCGGGCGGCCTACCAGCGGCTGCTGGCGCTGGCGGGCGACCCGATGACGAACCGCGCGGTGCAGCGGACCTACCCGCCGGGGTCGACCTTCAAGGTGATCACCTCCGCGGCGGCGCTCGCGCACGGCTACAGCCCCGCGTCGCGCATCCCCTCGCCCACGGTGCTCGACCTGCCCGGCACCTCGGCCAACCTGCGCAACTTCGGCGGGGAGCACTGCGGGGACGGCCGCACCGACACGCTCCTCAACGCCCTCGAGATCTCCTGCAACACCGCCTTCGGAGCCCTCGGGATGAAGCTGGGCCAGGACGTCGTCCGGCACCAGGCCGAGGCCTTCGGCTTCGGCGACAGCTCCCTCGACCTGCCGCAGCCGGTCGCGGAGTCGGTCTTCCCGGACGGTCTGACCAAGGCGCAGACCGCGCAGTCCTCGATCGGGCAGTACGACGTGCGCGTCACGCCCCTGCAGATGGCGATGGTCGCGGCGGGGATCGGCAACGACGGCGACGTCATGCGCCCCTACCTCGTGAAGGACGTCCTGGCGCCGGACCTGTCGACGCTCGGCAAGGCGGACGTGAAGCTCTACAAGCACGCCGTGTCGTCCGGGATCGCGACCCAGCTGACCGCGATGATGGTGGCCGTGGTCCAGCACGGCACCGGCACCCGGGCCCAGATCAGCGGCGTCACGGTCGCGGGCAAGACCGGCACCGCCCAGCACGGACCGGGAGCCGCCCCGCACGCCTGGTTCATCGGCTTCGCCCCGGCGGAGAACCCGGTCGTCGCGGTCGCCGTCGTCATCGAGGACGGCGGCTCGCTCGGCTCCGACGCGACCGGCGGCAAGCTCGCCGCGCCGATCGCGAAGGCCGTCATGGAAGCCGTGCTGCGCCCATGAGCGAGCTGCTCGGCGGGCGCTACCGGCTCGGCCAGGTCATCGGCCGCGGCGGCATGGCCGAGGTGCGGCACGGCACGGACGTCCGGCTCGACCGCGACGTCGCGGTCAAGGTGCTGCGCGCCGACCTGGCCAGCGACCCGGCCTTCCACTCCCGGTTCCGTCGGGAGGCGCAGTCGGCCGCCGCCCTGGACGCGCCGAGCATCGTCGCGGTCTACGACACCGGCGAGGACGCTCGCGGTGTCCCGTGGATCGTCATGGAGTACGTCGACGGGCGCACCCTCCGGGACGTCCTCACGACCGAGGGCCGGCTGCTCCCGCAGCGCGCGCTGGAGATCACGGCCGACGTCTGCTCCGCGCTGGAGGTCGCCCACGCGGCCGGGATGGTGCACCGCGACATCAAGCCGGCCAACGTGATGCTCACCTCGCGCGGCGAGGTCAAGGTGATGGACTTCGGGATCGCCCGGGCCGCGGCCGGCAACGAGTCCACCATGACCAGCACCGAGTCGGTGATCGGGACGGCGGCCTACCTCTCGCCCGAGCAGGCCCGCGGCGAGCACGTCGACGCCCGCTCCGACATCTACTCCACCGGCTGCCTGCTCTACGAGCTGGTGACCGGCAGCCCGCCCTTCACCGGCGACTCCCCGGTCGCGGTGGCCTACCAGCACGTGCGGGAGGACCCGAAGCCGCCGTCGGAGTTCGACCCCGTGCTGAGCAAGGACGTCGACGCCGTCGTCCTCAAGGCGATGGCGAAGAACCCCGCCAACCGCTACCAGTCCGCCGACGAGATGCGCGAGGACCTGCTGCGCGCCGTCGCCGGCCGGCCGGTCCTCGCGACCCCGGTCCTCCCCGAGACCGAGGTGACGTGGGAGACGCCGGTGGAGCACCGCAGCGGGTCCGTCGTCTACTCGATCGCGGCCGCGGTGGCGCTGGTGCTGGCCGTCGTGACCGGACTGTTCGTGCACGCCCTGCTCGGAACCCCGAGCGGCCTGGTGAAGCCGCCGGACGTCGTCGGGCTGCAGCAGCGCTCGGCCATCGAGCAGCTCGCGATCGCCGGGTTCGTGGTGAAGGACCGGCTGCAGGTGCAGCCCTCGCTGCAGCCCGCCGGCACGGTCATCGACATGAACCCCGACCAGAACTTCCTCGTCAAGAAGGGCTCGGCGATTACCCTCACGGTCTCGCAGGGGCCCGTGATCAGCACCGTCCCGGCGCTCACCGGGCTGAGCAGCGCCGACGCGATCAACCTGCTCACCGAGGCGAAGCTGAAGTACCGCCTCGACCCGCACCCCGGCAACGCGCCGCCCGGCATCGTGCTCGGCACCAACCCGCCTGCGGGCACCCGCCTGCAGATCGACCCGGGCGGTCAGAAGCACATCGTCGCCGTGGCCGTCACGTCCGGCACCAACCTGGTGCCCGACGTCCGCGGCCTCACGCAGGACCAGGCGATCGCGACGCTCGGCGCCGCCGGCTTCGGCATCGCCGTCCGCGGGGTCCCGAGCGGGGTCACACCGGGGACCGTGCTCGGGGAGAACCCGGTCCGGAGCTACGCCGCCGTGGGGTCCGACGTGCTCATCGACGTCGCCTACGACCCGGCCGGCCCGCCGCCGACCGCGCCGCCGCCCCCGCCGTCACCCGGATCGAGTCCCGCACCGAGCACGACCCCGAGCCCCTAGCAGCGGCCGGTCAGCCGAACGCGGCCAGCCGCTTGGCCTCGACGCGCTCCGCCAGCGCCGGCGCGAGCGTGAGGGCGTGCGGGTCGCCGCACTGCCGCAGCCAGCTCGCCAGCAGCAGGTGACCGCCCTGGGTCAGCACCGACTCGGGGTGGAACTGCACGCCCTCGACGGCGTGGTCCCGGTGCCGCAGCGCCATGACGACACCCGAGGGCGTCCGGCCGGTGACCTGCAGCTCGTGCGGCAGGGTGCTCTCCTCGACCGCGAGCGAGTGGTAGCGGGTGGCCGTGAAGGGTGACGGCAGCGCGTGCAGGACCCCGGCGTGGTCGTGCACGACCTCGCTGGTCTTGCCGTGCAGCAGCTCCGGTGCGCGGCTGACGGTGGCGCCGTGCGCGACCGCGATCGCCTGGTGGCCGAGGCACACCCCCAGCAGCGGCACGCCCTTGTCCTCGCACGCGCCCACCAGCTCGACCGAGGCGCCGGCGTCCTCCGGGGTCCCGGGTCCCGGTGACAGCAGCACCCCGTCGTACCCGTCGACGTCGTTGACCCCGACCTCGTCGTTGCGGCGCACGTCGGTGTCGGCGCCGAGCTGACCGAGGTACTGGACCAGGTTGAAGACGAAGCTGTCGTAGTTGTCGACGACGAGGACCTTGGCCACGCCCTCAACCTACTTCTTGGCGGGAGCCTTCTTCGCCGCCGTTTTCGCCGGAGTCTTCGCGGGGGCCTTCTTGGCGGGAGCCTTCTTCGCCTTCGGGGCACTGGACGGGACCGAGGCGGGCTTCGCGTCGCCGCCCTGCTTGGCCCGCTCCTCCTCGACCAGCACCCGGCGCAGCACCTTGCCGACCGTGTTGCGGGGCAGCTCGGTGCGGAACTCGACGAGCTTCGGGACCTTGTACGCCGTGAGGCTCGCCGCGCAGTGGGCGATCACGTCGTCCTCGGTGAGCTTGGCACCGGGGGCCTTGACGACGAACGCCTTGACGGTCTCGCCGCGGTAGCGGTCGGGCACCCCGATGACGACGGCGTCCTGCACGCCCGGGAGGCCGAACAGCACCTCCTCGACCTCGGACGGGTAGATGTTGAACCCGCCCGCGATGATGAGCTCCTTCTTGCGGTCGACGATGAAGAAGTAGCCGTCGTCGTCCATCACCGCGACGTCACCGGTGAGGACGTAGCCGTCCTCGGTGAAGACGCCCTCCTGGCTGTCCCGGCCCCAGTAGCCGGAGAAGACCTGGGGGCCGGCGATCGCCATCTCGCCGGGCTCGCCGACCGGCACCTCCCTCGACGGGTCGTCCTGGTCGACGATCTTCACCGAGGTGCCGGGCAGCGGCAGGCCGATCGAGCCCGGCTTGCCGCCGCCGTGCGTCGGGTTCGCGTGCGTCGACGGTGACGTCTCCGTCATGCCGTAGCCCTCGATGAGGGTCGCTCCCGAGACACGGGTGAAGTGCTCGGCGATCTCGACCGGCAGCTTCATCGCGCCGGAGACGCACAGCCGGATGCTCTTGAGGTCGGTCGTCTTGGCCTTCGGGTGGTCCGCGATCGCCTTGTACATCGGGGGGACGGCCGGGAACAGCGTCGGCTTCCACTCCGCGATCGTGCTGAACACGAGGTCCAGGTCCCACTTCGGGATGAGCACCAGGGTGCCGCCGAGCAGGATCGTGTTGGTCATCGCGACGGTGAGGCCGTAGGCGTGGAACAGCGGGATGGCGGCCAGCGTGATCTCGGAGCCGCCCTGGGCGTCGGTGTCCCACAGCCGGTTCATGTAGGCGTTGCTCACCAGGTTCCCGTGGCTGAGCTTGGCGCCCTTCGCGAGGCCCGTCGTGCCGCCGGTGTACTGCAGCAGCGCGAGGTCGTCGGTGCCGACCGGCTCCTGGCGGGTCACGGGGGCGGCGGCCTTCATGATGGCGGTGAAGTCCTTCACGGACGCGCCGCGCGGCAGCACCGCGGACAGCTCGGCGCGCTGGCGCTGGACGCGCTTGAGGGGCAGCCGCAGGGCGAGCTGCCGGCTGCGCGGCAGCCAGTCGGCGAGCGACGTCGTGACGATGGTCTCGACGGCGGTGTCCTTCTTCACCTTCGCGACCTTGTCGTAGACCCGGTCGAGGCAGACGACGACCTTGGCGCCGCAGTCGGCGAGCTGGTGGGCGAGCTCGGGCTCGGTGTAGAGCGGGTTGTGCTCGACGACGACGGCACCGAGCCGCAGCGCGGCGAAGAACGCGATGACGTTCTGCGGGCAGTTCGGCAGCACCAGCGCGACCCGGTCGCCCTTGGTCACCCCGAGCGCCTGCAGCGCGCCGGCGAAGCGGTCGACGTGGTCCTTGAGCTCCTTGTACGTGGTCTTCGCCCCGAGGAACGCGAGCGCGACGTGCGTCGGGTAGGACGCGGCGGCGTCGTCGAGCAGCCGGGTGACGGGGGTCGTCGGGAACAGGTACGACGCAGGCACCCCCGGCGGGTAGTGCGCGGTCCACGGCTTGTCGGCGTAGGACACCGCCACCGGTGCCGCTGCCCTCTTCGCGGGCGCCCGCTTGGCAGGTGCCTTCTTGGC
>CAMLIA010000166.1 GCA_946479905.1 uncultured Frankiales bacterium
GCCTCGGCGATGATGTCGCCGACCGTGGTGTCAGCAGCGGAGATCGACGCGGTCGCGGCGATCTGCTCCTTGGTCTCGACGTCCTTGGCAGCGTTGCCGATGGCCTCGACGACGCGCTCGACGGCGGCCTCGATGCCCTTCTTCAGCGACATCGGGTTCGCGCCGGCCGCGACGTTGCGCAGGCCTTCACGGACGAGCGCCTGGGCCAGGACGGTGGCGGTGGTGGTGCCGTCGCCAGCGACGTCGTCCGTCTTCTTGGCGACCTCCTTGACGAGCTCGGCACCGATCTTCTCGTAGGGGTCCTCGAGCTCGATCTCCTTGGCGATGCTCACACCGTCGTTGGTGATCGTGGGGGCGCCCCACTTCTTCTCCAGGACGACGTTGCGGCCCTTGGGACCGAGGGTGACCTTGACGGCGTCGGCGAGCTGGTTCATGCCGCGCTCGAGACCGCGGCGGGCCTCCTCGTCGAAGGCGATCAACTTGGCCATGCGTGGATTCCTCCATGGATCGTGGTGATCTCCCGAAGGTGCCCGCGACGGACGACCGGGTTGCCGGCCTCACCAGGGAGGATCTGGCACTCAGGGGTGCCGAGTGCTACCACCATTATTGGCACTCTCCCCCCGAGAGTGCAAGCGGCCCCGGGGCCGGCACGCTCAGCCGGCGGCGCCGGACTTCGCGAAGGCGGAGTACGACGGGGCGATCGTCACCGTCGGGACGGACGTCAGCGCGGTGGCCTCGATCGTCTTCAGCCCGTCGCCCGTGTTGTAGAGGACCGTCTCCGCGTCCGGGTCGATCGCCCCGGCGAGGAGCAGCTTGCGCAGCGTCGCGACCGTCACGCCGCCGGCGGTCTCGGCGAACACGCCCTCGGTCTCCGCCAGCAGCGAGATGCCCTCGATGACCTCCGCGTCCGACACGTGGCCCATCGCCCCACCGGTGCGGCGCACGACGTCGAGCGCGTACGGCCCGTCCGCCGGGTTCCCGATCGCCAGCGACTTGGCGATGGTGTCCGGCTTCACCGGCCGCACGGTGTCCCAGCCGTTCTCGAAGGCGGTCGCGATCGGCGAGCAGCCGGTGGCCTGGGCGCCGAACACGCGGTACGGCGACTCGTCGACGAGGCCCAGCTTCGTCAGCTCGCGGAACGCCTTGTCCACCTTGGTGAGCAGCGAACCGGACGCCATCGGGATGACCACCTGTGAGGGCAGCCGCCAGCCGAGCTGCTCCGCCACCTCGTACCCCAGGGTCTTGGAGCCCTCGGCGTAGTACGGCCGGACGTTGACGTTGACGAACGCCCACTCCTCCTGCTCGGCGATCTCGCTGCACAGCCGGTTGACGTCGTCGTAGTTGCCCTCGACCGCGACCAGGGTCTGGCCGTAGACGGCGGTCTGCACCACCTTGCCCTGCTCCAGGTCGGAGGGGATGAACACGACGGCCCGCAGCCCGACGTGCGTGGCGTGTGCGGCGACCGAGTTGGCCAGGTTGCCGGTCGAGGCGCAGGAGACCGTCTCGTACCCGAACGCTCGGGCCGCCGACAGCGCCACCGACACGACGCGGTCCTTGAAGGAGTGCGTCGGGTTGCCGCTGTCGTCCTTGACGTAGAGCTTCCGCATGCCGAGCGCCCGGGCCAGGTTGGGCGCCTCCCGCAGCTTGGTCATGCCGGCGCCGAGGTCGACGCGGGTGGCGAGGTCCTGGCCCGCGGGCAGCAGCCCCGCGTAGCGCCAGATCGTCTGCGGGCCGGCCTCGATCGAGGCGCGGGTGACCAGGCGCAGCTTCGCCTCGTCGTACTCGACCTCGAGCGGGGCGAAGCACTCGGCGCAGACGTGCACCGGGGCGAGGGGGGTCTGGTGACCGCACTCACGGCAGATCAGGCCGGAGGCGGGGGAGCCTGCAAAGGCTGCAGGGGCGAGCGAAGTCACTGGTGTGCTCCTCATCTTTCCCGCGTCTCTCGCGGGACGGACTTGGCACCTGGCTTCTGCGAGGAACCGGAGCGATTCTCGCAGCGAGCTGGTTGCCGGGGCGTCGTCGGGCCGTGTCCCTGGTGCCCCTCGGGATGAAGACGTGCTTATGGAGTTCTTCCTGAAAGGATACCTGCGTGCTCGAGATGACTGCGCGGCTGTTTCCGTCGCCCCTGGACCAGCGGCGCGGCATCGTGCGGATGCACCCTGACGCGCTCACCGCCCTGGGCCTGCGGGTGTGGGACCTGGTGTCGCTGACAGGGACCCGCACGACCGGCGGCATGGTGGCCCTCGCACCCCCCGACCGCGGTCAGCACGAGCTGCTCTGCGACGAGCTGGTGCTGGGCAACATGGGCGTCCCCGACGGCGGGGTGGTGCGCGTCGAGCGGGTACCGGACGCGGAGGCCGCCTCGGTCACCGTCAACGCGTCGGCGGAGGTGGTCGGCACCGTCTCCCCCGAGATCCTGCGGACCGCCCTGCTCGGCAAGGTCATGACGGCGGGCGACCAGGTGTCGCTGCTGACCAACGACCTCCGCCCGCTGCCCGAGGTCGACGTCGTCGCGACCCGTCGCTCGCTGGCCAACCTGCTGGGACCGGCGTGGTCCTCGCTGCTGCTGGAGGTCGCGGCGGTCTCACCGCCGGGCCCGGCGGTGGTCACCATGGGCACGGTGGTCGGCTTCCAGGGCGGCCTGAGCACGACGGGCAGCGCGACCCCCCTCGTGCTGCCGACCCCGGGGCCGACCCACGGCACCAGCGAGCTGCCCGGGCTGGAGAGCCAGGTGAAGGCGCTCACCGAGTGGCTGGACCTGGGCTTCCACCGGCAGGACCTGCTCGCCCGGCTCGGGACCGGCCCGCAGCTCGGTGTGCTCGTGACCGGGCCGGCGGGCTCGGGCAAGTCGGCGCTGGTGGAGGCGGTGACGGGCGCGATGGGCCTGCGGCTGGTGCGGTGCTGGGGGCCCACGGTCGCCGGGCTCGAGCCCAACGCCGCCTTCCAGCAGCTGAAGGGGCTGCTCGCCGACGCGAGCCGCGGCGGTGTCCTGCTGGTCGAGGACGTCGACGCCCTGGTGCCGCGCGACGGCGGCCCGTTGTCGGCGTACTTCCTGGGCGCCGTCCGCGAGTTCGTCGCCGCCGGCCGGGGAGCGGTCGTCTGCACGACGTCACGGCCGGAGGGCATCGACCCCTCACTGCGGGCGCCGGGCACCCTCGACCACGAGCTGGCGATCCCGCTGCCCGACCGCGGGCAGCGCCTGAAGGTGCTGCAGGCCCTGTCGAAGACGGTGCCGCTCGACAACGACGTCGTCCTCGACGACGTGGCGGGGCGCACCCCCGGGTTCGTCGCCGCGGACCTGCTCGCGCTGCTGAGGGAGGCCGCCCTGCGCGCGGCGGCCCGCCAGCAGTCCGCGGCCGAGCCGACGGTCTCCATGGCGGACTTCACGGCCGCGCTCGACGTCGTCCGCCCGACGGCGATGGGAGCGGCGACCCTCGACATCGCGAAGATCACCCTCGACGAGGTCGGCGACATGGCCGAGGTGAAGCAGGCCGTCACCGAGACGGTGCTGTGGCCGCTGCAGTACCCCGACACGTTCGAGAAGCTCGGCGTCGCCGCGCCGCACGGGTTGCTGCTCTACGGCCCACCCGGGTGCGGCAAGACCTACCTGGTGAAGGCGATCGCCGGCTCCGGCCAGGCCAACGTGCTGTCGGTCAAGGGCGCCGAGCTGCTGTCGAAGTGGGTCGGGGAGTCGGAGAAGGCGGTCCGCGAGCTGTTCCGGCGCGCCCGCGAGGCCGCCCCCACGCTGGTCTTCCTCGACGAGGTCGACGCGCTCGCGCCGACCCGCGGCCAGTCCACGGACGGAGGGACGACGGACCGGGTCGTCGCCGCGCTCCTCACCGAGCTCGACGGCGTCGAGTCGCTCCACGACGTCGTGGTGATCGGGGCGACGAACCGGCCCGACCTCATCGACCCGGCGCTGCTGCGGCCCGGCCGGCTGGAGAAGCTGGTCTACGTCCCGCCGCCGGACGCCGAGGCCCGGACCGCCATCCTGCAGGCCGCGGTGAAGAAGGTGCCGCTGGCGGACGGCGTCGACCTCGTCGAGCTGGGCCGCCGGACGGAGGGCTTCTCGGCCGCGGACTGCGCCGCGCTCGTCCGGGAGGCGGCGCTGTGCGCGATGCGCGAGTCGATGACCGCCTCGACCGTCACGGCCGCGCACCTCGAGACGGCGCTGGCAGCCGTCAAGCCCTCGCTCGACCCGGCCCAGGTGGCCTCGCTCGCGGCCTTCGCCGCCCAGCGCGCCCAGGCCTGACCTGACTCCCCTTGCGCTTTCGGCCAGTCACCCCGGTGATCCGGCGGCGGCTTCTCGACTGCGCGAGCGCGGTCAGGGGGTGTAGTCGCGGGTGAGCACGACCGTCATGCCCTGGCTCGGGAGGCCGGGCAGCGCGCTGCGCGGCAGCACCCGCGGGACGTGGAACTGCGCGGCGAACCGCCGGGCCGACGCCTCCTGACCGGCGGCGTAGTAGACCGTCGTCTGCTCGATCCGGCCGCGGTAGTTGCCGGTCGTCGGCACCGGCCAGCCACCCGCGCGGAACCGGGCCGCGGCGGTCGCGGCCAGCCCGCTCCGCCGGGAGTTGTTCAGCACCGTCACGGGCACGACCGGCGCGACCGCCGGCGACGGGCTGGTCACCACGGCCGGCGGGGCGGAGGGGGTGCGGCCTTGCGAGGGGGCCGTTGACGGCGTCGCCGAGGGGGTGGTGGACGGCGGCGAGGAGGGGGTGGTCGAGGGCGGGGCGGAGACGGTCGGCCCGCCCTGCGGCTCCCCGTTGCCGTTGAAGACGACCAGCGCGCCGATCGCGAGCAGCACACCGAGCAGGGCGAGCGCCGCGCCGGCCAGCGCGCGGGCCGGGCCGACGCGCTGCCCCTCGTAGGGCTGCCGGGTGCGCGGCTCCGCCTCCTCCTCGGGGGCGGGGGGCGTCTCGGCCGGCATCGGGGCGGCGACCGTCTCCGCGGAGGCGGGTTCGACCAGGCCGCGGAACCAGTCCGGGGACTCGCCGCCGGCGTCCGCCTCAGGCGCTGCCGCACCAGCAGGCTCCGGTGGCGGGGTCGGCCGCAGCTCGGGCAGCTCCGGCGGCACCCAGCCGACGTCGAGCGGCGAGGGCGTGGTCAGCACCTCGGGTTCGACGAGGTCCGGCGGCGGTGGCGGTGGCGCAGCCGGCGGCGACGGCGCGGGCGGCACCGCCGGTTCCGCCGCGGCGGCCCGGCGCTGCGCCTCGGCCTGCTGGCGCCACCACGCGTCCGAGCCGGTGTCGTAGACCGGCTCCTCCGGCGGCGGCAGGCGGGTGTCGGCGGGGCCCTCGTCGGGCGTGTCAGGGGCGTCCTCGGGCGCGTCGGCCGGGTCGACCTCCGGGAAGCCCCAGTCGTCGCCGGGGTCCTTCGGTCCGGTCACGAGCTGCGCTCAGGCGTCCAGACCGAGTCGGCGTGCCGAGCGGCTGCGCTGGCGGGTGGTGCGCAGCCGGCGGAGCCGCTTCACCAGCATCGGGTCGGCGACGAGCGCCTCGGGGCGGTCGATGAGGGCGTTGAGCACCTGGTAGTAGCGGGTCGCGCTCATGTCGAACAGGTCCTTGATCGCCTGCTCCTTCGCGCCGGCGTACTTCCACCACTGGCGCTCGAAGGCGAGGATCTCGCGCTCGCGCTCGGTCAGGTCACCGTCCACGACGGGGACGACGCTCAGAGCGGCATCCATGAAACGACCTCCTGTGCAGGCGAATCACACGGGTGTTGTTCGCCCCACCATCATGACACAGCCGCAGCGCCGGCAGCAGGAGTCCGCGGCACCGCGTCGAAATCAGCACACCTACCCCGCCCCTCCCCGTCCTGGAGCCTGCTGTGCGTCGTCCGCTCGTCCTGAGCGCCCTGCTCGCCGCCGCGTCCTGCACCGTGCTGCTCGCGCACCCCGGTCAGGCCGCTGCCCACGGTCCCGCCTTCAACGCCCCGGTGAAGATCACGCCCACCGGTGCCGGCGGCTACGAGCCCGGGGTGGTGTCGGACAAGTACGGCAACCTGTTCGCGACGGCGCACAAGGAGAACGCCGAGCTGGCGCTGTCGCCGGACACCCGGTCGAGCACGCTGACCCGCTCGATGTCCTGGGCGTGGTACTCCGCCGACCACGGCAAGAGCTGGAAGAACCTCCCCGGCCCGGCGGTGGGGCCGCTGAGCCCGGACGTGCAGAACCACAACTTCGGCGACGAGGGCGACATGGCCACCGACGACGCCGGCGGCCTGTACTTCGTCGACACCAACGTCACCGACATCACCTTCACGTCCTGGAAGGCCAGCGGCCTCGGCAAGCTGGCGTTCGTGCGGCACTGGCCGACCGTCGGCTTCGGCGAGCCGCTCGACGACCGCCCGTGGGTCGCGGCCCACCTCGACGGCCACGTCTTCTACTTCGGCAACGAGGGCAACAAGGACGAGTACCCGCTGAGCTGCCAGGACGAGTCGTGCGGCACCGGCGCCGGCCCCGGCCGCTACACCGTCTACTCGTCCTACGACGGCGGGGCGACCTGGGACCACCTGGGCATCAGCCTCAAGGACTCCGGCTGGTGCCGGCCCGCGGCCGCGCCGCGCAGCAGCTACGTCTACGCCCTCTGCGGCAACGACAACGGCAAGCTCTACTCCTTCGTCAGCCGCAACGACGGCAAGACGTGGAGCCGCTACCTGGTTCCTGACGGCTACACGGCCCGCGGCGGCGGCGGCTTCGAGTCCTACCCGACGCTGCAGGTCCTCGACGACGGGAGCCTCGTCGGCTCCTACCTCGACCCGGACTGCTTCAAGGGCGGCGTCCCGACCTGCTCGCACATGCTGCTGTTCCGCTCGCACGACCACGGCGTCCACTGGACCCGCACCGACGTCACGCCGCGGGCCCAGCGCAGCTGGCAGATGGAGTACGGGTGGATGGCCGCCACGCAGGACGGCAAGCGACTCGGCTTCTCCGTGTACGCCCGCCCGACCCCCAAGGACGCCTGGAAGGTCTACGCGACGACCTTCGCGCCCGGGCAGCGGCCCGTCCTCACGCTGCTGGACCCGGTCGCGGTGACGCAGGCCGGCTTCCCCGAGGCGCCCGGTGACTTCCTCATGAGCACCTTCGACCGGCGCGGCAAGCTCACGGTCACGTGGACCCGCTCCACGGTGCAGGTCGACGCGCCCGACGGTGGCGCCACCGGCGAGGGCCAGCGCAGCCTGTTCCGCGACATCTACTCCGCGACCAGCCGCTAGGGGTACAGCCCGCGGGTGCGGTGGGCGTCGGCGACCCGGCCGACGCCGATCACCTGCGCGGCGGTGCGCAACGACAGCCGCTTGGCGTACGCGAGCTGCGACACCTGGTCGTACGCGTTCTCCATGAGCACCTTGAGGCGGTCGTTGACCTCGTCCTCGGACCAGAAGTAGGCCTGCAGGTCCTGCACCCACTCGAAGTAGGACACGGCCACGCCCCCGCTGTTGGCCAGGATGTCCGGGACGACGACGACGCCCTTGTCCTCGAGCACCTTGTCGCCGTCGGGGGTGGTCGGGCCGTTGGCGCCCTCGATGACGAAGCGGGCCTTCACGTTCGCGGCGTTGCCCTCGTGGATGACACCCTCGAGCGCCGCCGGCACGAGCACGTCCACGTCGAGCTCGATCAGCTCGGCGTTGCTGATGGCATCGGTGCCGGGGTAGCCCACGACCGTGTCCGCGCCGCTGCGCAGGTGCTTGAGCAGCGCCGCCGGGTCCAGCCCGCCGGGGTTGTAGATGCCGCCGCCGACGTCGGAGACGGCGACCACGGTGCAGCCGGCGTCGTGCAGGTACTGCGCGGCGAGGCCGCCGACCTTGCCGAAGCCCTGCACCGCGATCGTCACGCCGCGGTGGTCGACGCCGGCCTCGCGCAGCGCGCTGAAGCAGGCGTACATGACCCCCCGGGAGGTGGCGCCGGCGCGGCCCTCGGAGCCGCCGATGCTCACCGGCTTGCCGGTCACGACGCCCGTGACGGTGTAGCCGTTGTGCATGGAGTAGGTGTCCATCATCCAGGCCATCGTCTGCTCGTCGGTGCCGACGTCGGGGGCCGGGATGTCCTTCTCGGGGCCGATGATCGGGATGATCTCGGAGGCGTAGCGCCGGGTGACCCGCTCGAGCTCGTTGCGGGACAGCGCCCGCGGGTCGACGGCGACCCCGCCCTTCGCCCCGCCGTAGGGGATGCCGATGAGCGCGCACTTCCACGTCATCCACATCGCGAGCGCCCGCACCTCGTCGAGGTCGGTGTGCGGGTGGAACCGGATGCCGCCCTTGGCGGGCCCGCGGCTGAGGTTGTGCTGCACGCGGTAGCCCTGCAGCACCTCCAGGGTGCCGTCGTCACGGCGCAGCGGGACCGCTACCTCCAGCGAGCGGCGGGGCGTCGCGAGGAGCTGGTGCAGCCCCTCGTCGAGGCCGAGGACGTCAACGGCGCTCTCCAGCTGGAGGAGCGCGCTCTCGAGCGCGGACTGCACAGCAACTCCTTCACGACACCGGCGTCGTTGACGGTGACCGAGCAGCCAGGATGCCAGACGCGGGGGTACGACGGTCGGCGCCGGACTGGACGAGGTAGACCGCCATCGCCAGGCACCCCGCCAGGTCGAACACCAGATCCCATCCCGTGTTGGCGTAGCCGCCCACGTGGCTGCCGCCCGACAGGAACTCCACGACCTCGTTGACGGCGCCCTTCCCCAGGCCGCCGAGGCCCGCGATGAGGGCCTGTGCCCGCGCGGGTGTGCGGTCCAGGTCGAGGTAGCGGCCGAGCAGCTGCCAGCTGGCCCAGGTCGCCGCGACGGACCCGAACGCGTGCACCGCCTGGTCGTAGCGCAGCACGCCGGTCACCAGCCAGCGGTCGTAGAGGACGCCGTCGGCCGCCGGGACCAGCCCGCCTGCCAGGTGCAGGCAGCCGAGCGCCAGCAGCATGGTCAGCAGGCCGCGGCTGAAGTGCGCGGCGGCATGGGCGGTCGCGACGACCGCCGTCAGCACCAGGCACACCGTCAGGTACGCCCAGACCCGGCGGTCCCCGGCCGCCACCGCTCCGGCAGCGACCGCGCTGAGCACGAGGGACCACGCCAGCGCGAGCCACGGCTGGTCCGCGGCCAGCTCGGCGATCCGGCGGCCGGGCCTCACGGCGCGCGCCGTCGTCGTACCAGCGCGAGGGCGAGCGCCGCGATGACGATGAGCGCCGCCGCGAGCAGGGTCAGCAGCAGCCGGTTCTGCTGCTCGTCCGGCAGCGAGGGGTCCACGACCACGTGCTGGGCGCGGTCGACCGTGATGCGCAGGTGCACCTCGTCCACCCGCACCCGGCGCGGCGGGTCGCTGAACGGGCCGCTGCGGTCGGGGAGCCGGTGGACGGTGACGTGCGCGCACGCCCGGTTGACCGCGGCCGCGGGGTCGCGGCCGAGCGGCTCGTCGAGCTCGACCCCCAGCGCCCCGAGGATGCAGCTGAGCAGCACGAACGGCGGCAGGTTGCGCAGCGAGACGTACAGGACCGTGCCCACGGCCGGGATCACGCGGTACGACGAGACGTCCGGCGACGGGCGGGGGCTCGCGGAGCCGTGCGGACCGCCGGAGCCGTCGCCCGAGGAGCCGCCGGACGAGCTGCCTCCGGAGGAGCCGCTCGACGAGCCGTTCGACGAGCCGTTCGACGAGCCG
>CAMLIA010000167.1 GCA_946479905.1 uncultured Frankiales bacterium
CTAGGAGCTGGTCACAGGTCGTGAGCGCGGTGCCGACTGGGGGACGGTCAGCGCCACCCGCCGCCGCAGGAAGGACGCCGCGGCCAGCGCGCTGAGCGCGCAGACGACGCCACCGACCAGCAGGCTGGCGCGAGGGCCGGCGTGCTCGGCCAGCACGCCGACGAGCGGGGCGCCCACCGGCGTACCCCCGATGAAGACCGTGAGGTACAGCGCCATCACCCGACCCCGCACCTGAGGCTCGGCGCCGAGCTGCACGATGGCGTTGGTCGTCGTGGTGAACGTGAGGACCGCGGCGCCGGTCGGGACGAGGAGCACGGCCAGCAGCCAGAAGGACGGGGCGACGCTGTCGACGACCTCGAGGACGCCGAAGACGAGCGCGGACACCAGCATGGTGCGCAGCCTGGGCAGCCCGGTGCGGCGGGCGCTGGCCAGCGCACCGAGCAGCGACCCGAGCGCCAAGGCGGAGGTCAGCAGCCCGAACGAGCCGGCGTCGGCGTGGAAGGTCGCCTTCGCGATCAGCGAGAGCGTGATCTGGAAGTTGAGCCCGAAGGTGCCGACCATGAACGTGAGCAGGATGGGGACGTACATCCGCGGGCGGCTGCGGACGTAGCGGACGCCCTCGACGAGCTGCCCCGGCGACCGCGGGGGCCGCTGCGTCACGAACAGCTCCGCCTTGCGCATCCTCAGCAGCCCCGTGAGGACCGCGATGTAGCTGACGGCGTTGCCCAGGAAGACCCAGCCCGTGCCGACACTGCTGATCGCGACGCCGGCGACCGCCGGGCCGACGATGCGCGCGGAGTTGAAGGTCGCGCTGTTGAGGCCGACGGCGTTGGGCAGCTCGTCCGGCCCGACCAGCTCGCTCACGAAGGCCTGCCGCGTCGGGATGTCGACGACGCTGGCCAGCCCGAGCCCGAACGCGAGGGCGTAGACCTGCCACAGGTGCACCGATCCGGTGACGGTGAGCACGCCGAGGACGAGGGCCAGCAGGCCCATCGCGAGCTGGGTGCCCACCAGGAGCAGCCGCTTGTCGTAGCGGTCGGCGAGCACACCGCCGTAGAGGCCGAACAGCAGCATCGGCAGGAACTGCAGGGCGGTCGTGATGCCGAGCGCCGTCCCGCTGTTGTGCGTGATGACCAGCACGAGCCAGTCCTGCGCGACCCGCTGCGCCCAGGTGCCCGTGAGGCTGACGACCTGGCCCGACGCGAACAGCCGGTAGTTGCGGACGCGCAGCGAGCGGAAGGTCGGGCTCATCCGTCGGCGAGCCTCGTGAGCACCTCGGCGGCCCGGTGCAGGACCTCGAGGTCCTCGGCGGGCAGGTCACGCAGCCGCTGCGCCAGCCAGGCGTCCCGGCGCTCCCGGTCGGCCTGGATCATCTCCGTGCCCGCGGCGCTGATCTCGACGATCACCTGCCTGCCGTCGGCCGGGTGGGCGGACTTGGTGACGAGCCCGGCGTCCTCGAGCTTGACGATCAGCCGCGTCATCGACGGCGGCTGGACCCGCTCGTGCATCGCGAGCTCGCCGGGTGTCAGGGGGCCGTGCCGGGTGAGCGTGCCGAGCACGGCGAGCTGGCTGAGCGTGAGGGTGTCGTCGGTGCGCTGGTTGCGCAGCCGGCGGGCGAGCCGCATCACCGTCGTCCGCAGCTCGGAGGCGAGAGCGGTGTCGACGGGCATGTCCTTAGCCTAGGTCATTACCTATGCTAACGACAAGTCAGGTCAGGGCGCGCTGGATCGGGTCGATGGCGAAGTACACCGCGAACAGCAGCGCGATGACCCAGAGCAGGACGCCGGGCTGCCGGGCCTTGCCACTGGCCGCCTTGAGCACGACGTAGCTGATGAAGCCGGCACCGATGCCGTTCGTGATCGAGTACGTGAACGGCATCAGCACGATGGTGAGGAACGCCGGGATCGCGATCTCCCAGTCGTCCCAGGGGATGTCCTTGACCTGCGTGAGCAGCAGGAACCCGACGACCACGAGCGCCGGTGTCGCCGCCTGCGACGGCACGATCGTGGTCAGCGGGGTGAGGAACAGCGCGACCACGAAAAGGGCAGCGGTCACGATGTTCGCGAGCCCGGTGCGGGCGCCCTCCCCCACACCCGAGGCCGACTCGATGAAGCAGGTGTTGGAGGAGGTCGAGGCCACTCCGCCGGCCACGGCGGCGACGCCGTCGACCATGAGCACCCGGCCGATGCCGGGCAGCTTGCCCTCCTCGGTCAGCAGCCCCGCCTCGTTGCTGATCCCGATGATCGTCCCCATCGCGTCGAAGAAGTCCGACAGGATCAGCGTGAAGACGAAGATGACCGCCGTCATGATGCCGGCGTGGACGAAGCCGCCACTGATCGAGAAGTGACCCAGCAGCCCGAAGTCGGGCTTGCCGACGATCTTGTCCGGGATCTTGGGCGTCGTGAGGCCCCAGGTCTTCACGGTCGCCGTCTCGTTGATGACGACCGCCAGCACCGTGGCGCCGACGATGCCGAGCAGGATCGCGCCGCGCACCTTGCGGATCAGCAGGACGAGGATCAGCAGCAGCCCGAACGCGAACACGACGACCGGCCAGCCGTTGAGCCTGCCGGTCGCTCCGAGCTGCACCGGGACACCGCTCTTGGGGACGGTCACGAAGCCGGAGTCCACCAGCCCGATGAACGCGATGAACAGCCCGATGCCGACGCTGATCGCCTGCTTCAGCGGCATCGGGATGCTGTTGAGGATGCTCTCCCGCAGCCCGGTGGCCACGAGGACCACGATGCCGAGTCCCTCGAGCACCACGAGGCCCATCGCGTCCGGCCAGGACATGGTCGGGGCGATGGTGAAGGCCACCAGGCTGTTGAGCCCCAGGCCCGTCGCGATCGCCAGCGGCAGGTTGCCGACCAGCCCCATGATCGCGGTCATCACGGCCGCGACCAGCGCCGTCGAGGTGGTCAGCTGCGCCAGCGACAGGTGGCGGCCGTCCTTGTCGACCCCGCTGCCCAGGATGATCGGGTTCAGCACCACGATGTAGGCCATCGTGAAGAAGGTCGCGAAGCCGCCGCGCACCTCGCGCTGGACCGAGGAGCCGCGTGCGGAGAGGTGGAAGGTCCGCTCGAGCAGGGAGGAGGGGGCGACCTCAGCTGTCGTCATGCTCCGGCAGGCTAACGTTCGCGGTGTGACCGAGCGCCGGCCGGACCCCCCTCCCCTGGAGACCGACGACGTCCGGATCGTCGCTGCGGGTACGGGCCTGTGGGCGCTGGCTCTCGTCGTCCTCGCGGTCCTGCGGCTCGCCGGCGTCGACGTCCGCGACTGGTGGCTCGTGATGTGCGGGGCGGGTGCCCTGCTCGGCCTGGTCGGCGTCAGGTACTGCGCGCGCCGCCGGGACGCGCTCGCCGGCCGCTGAGCTCGGCGTCCCGCCGGGGCGGCAGCTCGACACTCGGGGCCAGCGCCTCGGTGAGGTCGCGCACGGCGTTCTCCAGCTCGCTGATGCGGGTCTGGTCGCCGCGCAGCTGCTCGCTGATGATGAGGCTGCCCCCCAGGACCGACAGCACGACCACCAGGATGCCGGTGCTGGCGAGGAACGGGATCTGCCGGTTGAGCAGCGGCTCTCCCGAGATGCGGTACCAGCCGATGCCTCCGACCACCGCGGCCACGCCGAGGACGCCGAGACCCACCCAGAGCCGGGTGCGGGAGCTGTTCATCTGTTCTCCGGAGGAAGGACGGAGCCCGGCCAGGAAGCCGAGCAGGAGCGGGAGGGCGAGCAGCCCGAACACCACGAGCGCGAAGCTCGACGCCACCACGCCGGAGAGGCTCATGCGGGTGTGCCGAGGTAGGCGGTGCGGAGCTGGCCCTGCATGGTGCGGACCGCCTCGCCCTCGGCGGCGGCGACGACCTGGCCCTTCTCGAGGACGTAGGCGCGGTGGGCGAGGTCGAGGGCGAGCACGTTCTGCTCGACGATGAGGATGGCGACCCCGAGGGTCCGGTTGACGTCCGCGATGAGGCTGAAGGCGCGCTCGGTCATCACCGGGGACAGGCCCAGTGACGCCTCGTCGACGAGCATCAGCCGCGGCGACGCCATCAGCGCCCGGCCGAGCGCCAGCATCTGCTGCTGCCCGCCCGACAGCGTGCCGGCCTTCTGCTCGCGGCGCTCGTAAAGGATCGGGAAGGTGGCGTAGGCGCGCTCGAGGGAGGCGGCCACCTGCCGCTTGTCCGACACGGAGTAGCCGCCGACGGCGAGGTTCTCCGCCACGGTGAGGTCGCGGAGCATGCCGCGGCCCTCGGGGACCATGACGACGCCCGCTGCCACCAGCCGCTCCGGCGGCTGCCCGGTCACGGCTCGACCGTCCAGCAGCACGGTCCCGGACATCGGCTTCAGCAGGCCGGTGACGGTCCGCAGCGTGGTCGTCTTGCCGGCGCCGTTGGACCCCATCAGGGCGACGACCTCGCCCTCCTCCACCGAGAGCGAGACGCCGAACAGCACCTGCATGGCGCCGTAGCCGGAGCAGAGGTCCTGCACCTCGAGCAGCGTCACTGGGCCGGCTCCAAGGTGCCGCGCCCGAGGAAGCTCTCCACGACGCGGGGCTGCGCCGTCACCTCCGCCGGGGTTCCCTGCGCGATCACGGCGCCGGACTCCAGGCAGTAGCAGTAGTCGCAGGTCTCGGCGATGAGCGGCACGTGGTGCTCGATGACGACGAGGGTCAGGCCCAGCTCGTCGCGCAGGGCGCGGAAGCGGTCCCCGAGGTCGTGGGCCTCCCACGGCGTCAGCCCCGCGGAGGCCTCGTCGAGCAGCAGCAGGTCGGGTCCCGAGGCGACCGCAGCGGCGATCTCGACGATCCGCATCGTGCCGTAGGGGAGATCGCCGAGCCGCTCCCCGGCGAGGTGCTGCAGCCCGAACAGCTCCAGGGCCTGGTCGGCCCGCCGGCGCAGCTCGCGCTCGGTCTGCACGGCGGCGCCGAGCGCCAGCATCCCGGTCGCGGCGGGGTACTGCGCCATCCAGCCCTGGGTCAGCAGCAGGTTCTCCCGCACCGTCTCGGCGCGCACCAGGCCCATGTCCTGGAAGGTGCGGGCGATCCCCCGAGCCGACCGGCTCGCTGCCGGGGCCCCGACGAGCTCGCGGTCGCGGTAGCGGATCGAGCCGGTGGTGGGCGCCAGCCCCGAGACGGCGTTGAAGAAGGTGGACTTGCCCGCGCCGTTCGCACCGATGAGCCCGACGATCTCGCTGCGCCGGACCTCGAGGTCGACGTCGGCGAGCGCGAGCACCCCGCCGTACCTGACGGACACCTTCCTCGCCACCAGCAGCGCCGGCACCGGCAACCGCTGGGAGAGCGGCCGAGGCACCTCGCGCAGCGAGCGGGCCCGGGCGGCAGCGACCACCGGGTCGGTGGGCTGCGGGCGGGGTTCCGGTCGCTCCGTCGTGCCCCTCAGCTGGTCGCGCAGGTCGCGCAGCACCCCGCCGATCCCCTCGGGTTGCAGCACGACCGAGACGACGAGCACGCCGGCGAGGATGGCCGGGATCAGGAGCTGGACGCCCTGACCGAAGTGCGGCGCCATCAGCCCAGGCACGGCCTTCGTCGCGAACGCGGCCAGCAGGATGCCGACCGGCGAGCGGTGCCCGCCCACCACGACGATGGCGACGAGCAGCAGCGACTCCCGGAGGATGAACGGCTGGGTGTCGCTGACGCTGGTCTGCTGCAGCGCGAACAACGCCCCGCCCAGGCCGGTGACGGCCCCGCTGACGGCGTACGCGAAGAGCTTGGTCCTGCCGGTGGGGACGCCGAACGCCACGGCCCGCTGCTCGACGTCGCGGACGGCGAGCAGCGACCGCCCACCCCTGGTACGCCGGAGGCCGGCAAGGACGAGCAGGGTGCCGACGACGAGGGTGACCCCGAGGTAGTACTGCGCGGTCACTCCCGCGAGGTAGCCGGGCGGGTCGAACGTCTTGCCGACGAACTTCACCTGGTCCCACTTGTTCGGGATCTGCTGGGCGAACTGCTGGAAGGCCAGCGACGCGATGGCGACCTGCAGGCCCCGGATGCGCAGCGCCGGCAGGCCGATGACGACCGCGGTGAGGCTGGTGGCCGCCGCTGCACCTGCGAACGCGACGAACCAGGGCACGCCGTGCGTCCCGAGCCCCAGCGCGCTGAAGGTGCCGACCCCGAACAGGGCGGCGTGCGCGAGCGAGAGCTGGCCGGTGGAGCCGACCAGGACGTCGAGGCCGAGCGCCACGAGGGCCACGCAGGTCGCCGTCGTGATGATGGCTGTCTGCGGCACGTTCATGAAGGCAGGCGCCAGCAGCACGACCGCGACCAGCACCACGCTGCTGACCCGGGTGGGGAGGTCACGCCGCGACACGGGCGCTCCCGAACAGGCCGCGAGGACGGACGAGGAGCGTGACCAGGACGGCCAGGAAGATGATCCCCGCGCTGGTGGTGGGGTCGACCCGGCTGCTGACCACCCCGTTGACGATGCCCACGATCACGCTGCCGAGAACCGCGCCACCGAGGCTGTCGAGGCCGCCGATGACGGCTCCGGCGAGGGCGCTGAGCAGCGCCCCGGTCAGCGCGAGCGGGGTGAGCGACCCGATGAGATTCGCGAGCAGCGAGGCGGCGGCTCCTGACACCAGACCGGCGACCCCCCAGGAGAACACGTAGACGCGGTTGACCGGTACGCCGAGCAGGCGGGCCACGGTCGGGTCGCTCGTGGTGGCCCGGGTCGCCAGGCCGAAGGAGGTCCGGGTGAGGAACAGGTAGAGGCCGCCGGCGACTCCCGCAGCCAGGCCGAGCAGGGTGAGCTGCGTCGCCGTGAGCGTCGCGCCGCCGATCTCGAGCGAGCCGGAACCCACGGGCGACGGGGCCGGGAAGGGGTCGATGCCGTAGAGCTTGAGCTCGAGCAGCGCCAGGAACAGCGCGACGGCCAGGGTGGCGACCAGGCTGTCGAGCGCAGGCCGGCCGAGCAGCGGGCGCATCACGAGCCGCTCCACGAGCAGGCCCAGACCGGCGCCGAGCACCGCGGCGAGGACAGCAGCCACGAGCACCGACGGGTGGATCCCGAGGAAGCCGTTGTCGTGCCACCAGAGCGCCGCGTAGAGCCCGAAGGCGCCGATCTCCCCGATCGCCAGCGACAGCACCTTCGTCCCGCTGTAGACGAGGACCACCGCGACGGCCAGCAGCGAGTAGGCCGACGCGTACGCCAGCCCGAGGACGAGCGCGCTGAGCACTAGTAGGTGGCCGCGTAGTCGGACTCGGTGGCCCAGACCGAGCGGCCCGCCGCCCCGGATCCCTTCACCGTCATGACGATGGTGCGGTCACCGCTGCCGTACCTCTTGCCTCCCGTGAAGTCCAGGGGCGGCCAGCACATGGCAGCACCCGTCACGACGTCCCTGCTGCCGGTCCGGAGGTTCTGCATCGCGACGTTGAAGCTGTTGCGGCCGAGGTTCGGGCCGGCGCCGTGCAGCGCGGCCGCGACGATCTGGCCGAAGCCCCAGGCGGCCAGGCCGATGTCCTTGTCCTGCGTCGTCTTGCCTTCCGTGTCGACCTTGTTGAAGGTCGCGTACCGCGGGTCGCTCAGGCCACCCCAGGGGCTGAAGGCCTTCGCGCCGTCGAGGGCGCCCTGCGCCGGGGTCAGGGCCAGGTTGAAGCCCCACGCGATCGAGCTGCTGATCCACGTCGGGTGGTAGCCGTCGGCCTGGCTCTCCTTGCTGATGTTGATGGCGTTGTTGGGCGCGACGTAGAGCCAGATGGCCTGCGCCCCGTCGTTCTTCAGCTTCTGTGCCTCGGCCAGGAACTGGTTGCCCATCCCGTCGACGACCTCGTTGTGCACCACCTGCAGGCCGATCCGCCTGGCCTCCGCGACGAAGGCGTCGCGGGCCGGGTACGCGGTCGGGTCGTTCTCGCCGACGAAGCCGACCTTGGTGAAGTGCAGCCGGTTCTTCATGTAGTGGGCGATCTGCTTGCCGTTGTTGACCTGGTCGGTCCCGACGTAGAAGCCGTCGTCGGGGATGGCCTGGGCGTGCGGCATCTGGTTGATCAGGTGCGGGATCCCCGCCTTGTGCAGGGCGGTGACGAGCGCCCCCTCGACCGAGATCCGGTCCAGGGACACCGCCGCGAAGATGCCGTCGCTGATGGCCTGCTGCACGGCACTGCGCGCCCCGGCCTCGGTGCTCCCGGTGTCGTAGATCTTCACCGACACGTTCCGGCCGAAGATGCCGCCCTTGCTCTTCACGTAGTCGAAGTAGTTCTGCGCCTGCGCGTCGATGGTGGGCGGCACGGGAGCCGCGCCGGTCTTGGGCACGAACAGCCCGATCTTGACCGACGTCTTCGTCACACCCGTCTGGCTGCCGGGCGGCACGACGTCGTTCTCGGAGGGTCCGGTCGTGCCGCCGGTCGTGCCGCCGCCGGACGTGCTGCTGCCCGACGTGGCGCCGCCCGCCCCTGAGGTCGTGCCGCCGCTGGTGCCGAAGCTCACCGGACCTCCGCCGGTACCGGTGCCCACAGCGCCGGTCGTCGAGGTGCCCGTCCGGGGGACCACGATGCCGCCGGTGCCCGAGGTGCCGGTGGTCCCGGACTGCTCAGCCGGCAGCCCGCCCTGGGAGACGGCCGCACTGTCGTTGCCGTCGCTGCGCGCGAAGCGGGCCGCGCAGCCGGAGACCACGAGAGCACTGGCGCACAGGAGTGCCAGAGGGGCTCGCCGCACGTGAGTGCCTTTCGACGCTGGGTGTGACCACGGTCACTGTAGGCAAACCCGCGCGAAACGGACAGGGAGGTCAGGCCTGCGGCTGCATCAGCTCCAGCGCGTTCTCGCGCAGCACGCGGCGCTGGACGTCGGGCGCGACGTCCTTGAGCTCGACGAGGTAGTCGAGCGGCGACGGCATCCCCTCGATGTGCGGCCAGTCCGAGCCGAAGACGACGCGCTCCGGGCCCATGACCTCGAGGACCTCGTGGACGTCGTCCTCCCAGAACGGGTTGATCCACACGCGGTCCTTGAACTGCTCGACCGGGTCGGTCTTCCAGTAGCCGGGCATCTTGCGGTGGGCGCTCGCCAGCCCCTTCAGCAGGCCGGGCAGGAACTGCGCGCCGTTCTCCACGCTCACGACCCGCAGCCGCGGGAAGCGGTCGAAGAGCTGGTCGAACACCATCGACGCGAGGAAGTCGTGGATCGAGCGCTCCATCGTCAGCTGCGTGATGCGCGGCCGTCCGGCGCCCCTGAAGGACGTCGAGAACGAGCCTCCGGCGTACCCCGGCAGGCAGGTCGGACCCGCGTCGCCGGCGTGCACGACCAGCGGGATGTCGGCCTCCTGAAGTCGCGCCCAGAACGGGTCGAAGGCCTCGTCGCTCGCGGGCAGCTGACCGTCCCGGGTGGTGGGCGCGGCGGCGCGCATCACCACCGACCGGGCCCCGAGCGACACCGCGCGCTCGAGCTCGGCGATCGCGACGTCGACCTCGGCGAGGCTGATGTAGGGGGCAGCCCAGATCCGGTCGCGGTAGCCGTACCCCCAGTCCTCCTCGACCCACCGGTTGAAGGCGGTCACCATCAGCGACACCGCCCCCGGGTCGTGCTTGAGCTCCTCCTCGTACAGCATCCCCAGTGTGGGGTAGAGCCAGATCTGCTCCACGCCCTGCTCGTCCATCGTGGCGATCCGGGC
>CAMLIA010000168.1 GCA_946479905.1 uncultured Frankiales bacterium
GGGAGCAGCGCCTCGGCCAGCAGCCGGCCGGCCTCGGACCTGTCGGCGAACCGCCTCACACCGGCGTCTTCAGGACGCTCAGCCGCCGCTGGTACTCCTCCGGGTCGATCTCGCCGCGGGCCAGCCGCTCGGCGAGGATCTGCTCGGCGCCGGCGACCGGCGGGGGCGGTCCCGGGGGCGGCGGGCTGGTCGGGGGACGGGTGCTGCGCGCCACCCACACGACCGCGACGACGACGAGGGCCCAGAAGGCCAGCATGCCGAGCATCATCACAAAGCCCCACCCGGCGCCCATGTGCTCGTTCTCCCAGTACATCATCACGTCACCTCAGGCGATGTTGCGCTCAGCCCTGCACCGCTCACCGTGCGACGCCCGACGAGCCGGGGCCAGAGCACTCCGACCCTGGTTCGGGTGACGTCCGGCATCGCCCGCGAAGCGGCAGCCGTCCGGTATGTCCGATGACTGAGGGTCATGAACAGGGGTGACACTGCGTGACGGGGGTAGGGCCGAGGAGCATCGCCCCCGTCCCTCCCGGTCGAGCGCCGCTGAAGTCCCTCGGGTGTGCGTGCACCACCGGTCCACGACGCCGTCGCCGGACCACCGCCTCAGCACACACGAAACGGGACACCCCTCATGACACCGATCTCACGCACGCGCGCCCTGGGGACGATGGTGGCGCTCGCGCTACCGCTCGTCATCGCGACCGCCGTCCCACCCGCCGCCGCTGCCACGGCCAGCGGCGGGTTCGCCGAGGCCTACGGGCTGCTCGCCGACACCACGCTCCTGCAGGGGAACGTGCCCGTCGTCATCGGCCCGCTGGCACCGGTCGCCTCGTCCTGCCCGCCCGGTGGCAGCAAGACCCAGCAGCTGGCCGCCGTGCCCGCCTCACCCGTCGCTGCTGCCGGCGTGCTGAACACCGGCGCGGGGACGGCCTGCGCGACGACGACCAGCTCCCTTGCCTCCGCACAGACCCTGCAGGCGAAGGTCCTCGAGGTGGTCGCCCCGGCCACCATCGCGGCGGACGCGATCACCAGCACCGCCCGGGTCACCTGCACCACCGCCCCCGCGGCCTCGACCCGGATCGTCAACCTGACGGTCGGCGGCACCGTCGTGCCCCTCCCGACCGACATCCCGCCGAACTTCGACCTGCTGCCGCAGGTCCTCGGCCCGCTCGGCCTGCGTGTGATCCTCAACGAGCAGCACCCGGCGGCGTCCGGCCGCGGCATCGTCGTGAACGGGCTGCACGTCATCGCCAGCGGGACGGGAGCGCTGCCCGTGGGCGGCGCCGTCCTGCGAGGCGACGTCATCGTGAGCCACGCCTCCGCCGGTGTGGTCTGCCCGGGCGGTCCGGGCTCGGACCCGGCTGGCCTGCCGGCTCCTGACATCACCTTCCTCAAGACCGGGACGCCCGCCAGCATCCACGCCGGCGACACCGTCACCTACACGGCCACCGTGCGCAACGCCTCCTCGACGCCGTGCGAGGTCCTGAAGTTCATCGACCACGTGGCCCCGCCGTTCACCCTGGTCTCCAGCTCCGGGCCGTTCGGCAGCGCGCTCGACAAGCCCGCACCCGTGCGCACGGACGGCGGAGTCGACGCGGTGCTGCGTCCCACCGGCGTCACCCTCGCTGCCGGGGCCTCGGCCGTGCAGCGCTTCACCGTCATGGCGAAGTCCAACGCCGCGCCGGGCACCTACTACGACACCCTCGAGATCTACTGCGGCGCCAACGGCGACTTCGTCAGCGGCCCGCTGGCCCCGGTGACCATCACCGCAGCGGCTGCTCCCGTCGTACCCGCTGAGGGAGCACCGCAGGCACCGGTCGCCGCCGTGGACGTGCTGCCGCTCACCGGTGGCACCCCGCTCGTCGCTGTCACCGCGCTGGCGCTGATGGTGCTCGCCGGCCTGGGCATCCGACAGGTCCGCACCCGCAGCTGACCCACAGCTCGAACGCCGAAGGCCGCACTCCCGAGGGAGTGCGGCCTTCGGTCCTTGCGGAGCAGGTTCAGGCGGTACGACGACGGCCGAGGCCGGTCATCACGGCGCCGGCTGCGACGGCCAGACCACCCAGCAGGAGGAGCAGGCCGGTCGGCGCGCCCGTGAACGGGAGCGCCTGCGGTGCTGCTGCGGACTGCGCGACGACCTTCCCGCCCCCCACTGCGAGGGCGAGCACCGAACCGCCGGAGACGACGGGCGCCGCGGCCCGCGCACCGAAGGCGCGGGTCGAGGTCGCCACGCTCCCGCCGCCGAGCGCGGGAGCTGTCACGACCGAGGTGCTCGACGTGCGCGCGGCAGCCGGAGCTGCGACGTGCGCGGCCGGGGTCACGGCAACGTCGGAGGCGGGCGCCGAGGTCCTCGCCGGCGCGGGAGCGGCTGCGGAGCCACCCCGGTGCGCCGGCTTCGGCTTCGAGCCGCACCAGCCGTTGTTGTCGTCGTCCGTGGGACGTCCGCCGTCACGGGGGGCCGCTGCGCGAGGCTCGTTGCCGCACCCGTTGTTGCCGTCCGTCCCCGGACCGGTCTTGTCGTTGTTGTCCGCCCCGCGGTCCATCCCCTTGCCGTCCTGGTCGGGTGTCGAGCTGCCCTTGCCCTGGAAGCTGCCTTCCGGGTTCGAGCTCGAGCCGGACGGGTCCGTCTCGCTGCTCTGGCCGTGCCCGGACGTGGAGGAGCTGGTCCCCGGGTCCTGCCTGCCCTGCCCGTTCTCGCCCGCGAACGCGCTGCCGGCGCTCAGCACCGGGAGGGTGAGAGCGACGGACGCGATGACGAGCGTCCTTCTCATGGCACTGCTGAACATGTGGTGCTCCCGTCCGATGGTGAAGCGGGTGCGGTGTGCACCCGGGTCATCTCGGACGAGCCGGTCTCGCCACTACCTCCCCGCGCGGTCTAGGCGACCGTGTCTCTCCGTGCGCCCCGGGGTCTCGGAGGCGTCGGTGGGGACCGCGCGGATCACTGGTTCCCGTCCGGCCGGCCGGCGGGGGCCGGCAGGCCTGAAGGGTCGGTCTCGCCACTCACTCCCCGAACCGCCTAGGCGACCGCGTGTCTCCGTGCGGCTCCCTGCTGGCGGCAGGGGACGTCGGTGTGAGCGGTTCGGATCACCGTGTCCCAGCACCGGCACCGCTGCGTGCCCAAGGTGAGCACGCAGGGTGACGACATCTTCACAACGGGTGATGGGGTTGATCGTGACGCAGAGTGATGGGAATGTGGCAGAGCCGACAGTCCCGACACTCGGCGCCTGTCGTCCGGGTGAGAGCGCCCTTGCTGCCCATCACCCGGAGGGGTGACAGGCGTTGGGCATCATGAGTGCGGTCAGGCGATCAGCCCTGCCCGGTGGCGAGGAGGACAACGTGGTCAGGACGTCCGGAGAGGTGCGGCGACGCCGCACCGGGCTCCGGTTCGGGGACGACCGCTTCACCCTGGACCTCGCCGCCCACCTCGCCGACATCAGCCGACCTCCCGTGCTGCCCGCGCACTGGCACTGCGAGGTGGCCTGCGTGCTCGCCGACGAGGTCGCCATCGGCGGCGACTTCACCGTCTTCACCCGCGAGGGCAGCACCCTGCGCGCGATGCTCGTGGACACCAGCGGCAAGGGCCAGGAGGCCGCGACCCGTGCCGTGATGCTCGCCGGCGCCATCTCCGGGCTGCTGTTCGAGCTGCCGACCGACAACGTGCTGCCGGCGGTGAACAGGCACGTGCAGCGGTTGGGGGAGGACGAGAACTTCGCCACGGCCGTCTTCATCGAGCTCGACCTGGAGACGGGAAGCTTCCAGCTCGGCAACGCCGGTCACCCGCCGGCCGCGCACTTCGCGGCAGGTTCCGGTCAGTGGCAGCAGTACGGCCCGACCGGGCCGGCTCTCGGGTTCTTCGACACGGCCTACTGGGGCATGCACGAGGGTCAGCTTCGGCCGGACGACGCGCTGCTCGTCGTCACCGACGGCGTGGTCGAGGTCCCCGGCACCGACATCGACCTCGGCGTCGACCGGCTGCTCGGGGAGGCGGAGCGGCTCGTCCTCACCGGCTGGGCGGAGGGGGCGCAGACCCTGCTGGACAGGCGGCGGCAGGTCGGCGACGACGCGCAGGTGCTGCTGCTGACCCGGACCCGCGTCGCGGCCGCGCCCGCCACGGCACCCGTCCCCGTGCAGCCGTACGACGAGCTGCCCCTGTCGCACCTCGCGCCCGAGGCGCAGGGAACCCCCGGCCGCTAGCTCAGCCGAGGGCCCTCCGGCTGCCGGCTGCCAGGGTGGCTCAGCGCTTGAGCTGCTGGGCAGCCGCCATCTGCTCGCCCACGCCGCCGAGCAGCCCCATCCGCTGCAACCGGCTGGCGAAGTTGGGGGCCAGGCTCCCGAGCCGCGCACCCAGCTTGTCCAGCGGCGGGGCGACGAGCACCTCGCCCCTGCCGTGGGTGATGGCGTCGACGACGGCCGTCGCGACCTGCGCCGGGGTGCGGGTGCCGAAGCCGGTCGGTGCCCTCAGGCCTGTCTCGGCGAACATCCCCGCCTCGCTCACGAACCCCGGCAGGACCACGCTCACCCCGACGCCCTTGGGGTGCAGCTCGTCGCGGAGGGCGAGGGCGAAGCCGCGCAGGCCGAACTTCGTCGCGTTGTACAGCGAGGTGTTCGCCGAGGCGGTGAGCCCCGCCAGGGAGGAGATGAAGACGAGCGAGCCGCTGCCCCTGGCCACCATCGAGGGGATCAGCGCGTGCGCGAGGACGATGGGGGCGCGGAGGTTGACGTCCAGGGCGCGGTCGACCTGCTCAGCCGTGAAGGACTCCAGTGCGCCGGTGCCGGGCAGGGCGGCGTTCGCGACCAGCACGTCGACGTCCCCGGCTTGGGCCAGGAGCTCCTGCACCGCTGCCGGGTCGGCCAGGTCGGCGACGACGGCCCGCCCGTTCAGGCGCTGGGCCAGGGCGAGGAGCTCCGCCTCGCGCCGCCCGGACAGGACCAGCTGCGCGCCGGCGGCCGCGAGCCCCTCGGCCAGCGCGATGCCGATGCCGCCGCTGGCACCGGTGAGCAGCACGTTCTTGCCGGCGAGCATCAGATCTCCTTGGTGGGTGTCCGTAACCTCCGCATTCACCCCACGGGTGATGCCGTCTGTCTCACTGCGCCGTGCGGGTGTGCCTCGAGGACCTCACTAGAGTCCAGGGGTGCCCCGACCCAGCCGCGTCCTGATCACCGGTCTTGCCCTCGGCGGTCTCGTCGCCCGCGAGGCACGACGTACCGCTTCCTACTCCGACCCGGCCGAACGTGCCCAGGCCGTCCGACGCAAGATCGCCGTGGCCACCTGGAAGGCGCCGTCCGAGGGTCGGCTCATGACCAGGCTGGTCATCGACGCCGCGCCCGTGCAAGCCTACGTCGACGACCGCCGGGCCGCGGGGGCCAAGGGGCTCACGATCATGCACGTGGTCGGCGCTGCGGCAGCCAAGGCGGTCTCAGCGATCCCGGCCGGCAACTCCCGCGTGCGCGGCAGCCGCATCGTGCCGTTCGACGACATCTCCGTCGCCTTCGCCGTGGACATCGGCCAGGGCACCGACCTCGCGCCGTGCAAGGTCAGCGCCGCCGACACGCTGACCCCTGCCGAGATCGCGAACGAGGTCTGGGCGGGCGTGAAGGCCCTGCGTGCCGGCGTCCACGACGGGTTCAACACCACGACCCGGGTGGCGTCGTACGTGCCCGGGTTCCTGATGCGACCGATGATGATGGCCAGCTCGACCGTCCTCGGCGGCTGGGGGCTGCCCCTGCTCGGACAGCCCGGCAACCCGCTCGGGTCGGTGTTCATCAGCAACGTCGCACCGCTGGGTGTCGAGGAGGTCTTCCTCGCGCCGCTGCCGTTCGCGCGGACGCCGGTCTACATCAGCCTCGGCATCGTGACGGACCGGCCGGTCGTGCGTGACGGCGTCGTGCAGGTGGTCCCGCAGTTCACGCTGTGCCTGACCGGTGACCACCGGCTCGTCGACGGCGTCCAGTGCGCCATCTACTTCGACGCGCTCAAGCGCTACCTCGCCGACCCGGAGCTGCTGGGCGGGTGACCCCGGGGGCTCGCCCGGCTCGGTGATCACGACGCGTCTTGTGCGCGAGCCGTCTGCTGCTGTACGGATGCAGAGGGTCAAACAGCGTGCCCGCCGGCGCAAGTATTCCCAGGCGGAGGAGCGCGGATGTGCTTCTCCGCCACAGCGGACGTCGTCGGCGGCATCGTCGTCGGCGGCATCGGTCTGGACGTCGCGCTGCACCTGCGAGGACGCGCCCCCTACGGGGCACTCGCTGCGCTGCCCTTGCTGTTCGCCCTCCACCAGCTGGTCGAGAGCCTGGTGTGGTGGGGTGCGGAGGGAGCGGTGCCGCACGCCGTCGGCAGAGTCGCGCTGTGGACGTACCTGCTGTTCGCCTTCGTCGTGCTGCCCACCTACGTGCCCTGGGCCACGTGGTGCATCGAGCCACCTGGGGCAAGGCGACGACTCATGGCCGCCACCACGGTGCTGGGGTTCGGTGTCTCCACCGTGCTCCTGATCACGATGCTGACCGGACCCGTCACGGTGAGCGCCCACCGCTACCACCTGGCCTACGCGACGTCCCTGCGGGCCAGCACCTTGGTCGTCACGCTGTACGTGCTGGCCACCTGCGGTGCCTTCCTGTTCTCCGGCGACGCGATCATCATGTGGTTCGGCGGGGTGAACCTCGCGGCCGTCGCGGTCATCGCCGCTGTCACCGTCGATGGCCTCGCGTCCGTCTGGTGCGCCTGGGCGGCGGTCACCAGCGCGGCGTTCGCGGCCTACCTGCGTCTGAAGGACCCACAGCTGTTCGTGGAGACCTAGCCCGTCGGCGGTGTCGGATCGCGGCCAGCCGCAAGAGCGATCAGTTCGTCAGGACGTTGGCCTCTACCTCGACCGACCCGATCGGTGTGGGGTGTTGCCACCTCGGCTGAGGATCGCAGCCGACTGGGCTTGGCGGAACGGCCTCCTGCTGATCGTCTCGAGCGCAGGTGGACTGGTCTCCCATGGTCCAGCAGGTCGATGGCGGCTCGGCCCACCTCGCCGGAACACGCGCTCTGGCAGGCCCCGCCCCATCACACCTCCGGCAGACGCGTCACAAGCCCGCGGATGTGGAGATTGCGGCCACGGCCACGGCCGTGAAGTGGCAATGCCCACCATAGGCGACCAATGCCGCAATGACGATGATCTGCAGATGGCACCGTCCCAGCGCGCCTCCGTGTCCCTTGCTGCTGTTGTGACCGCCTTGCTGGCTGCGTCGTGCGGCACGACCGTTCCAGTCGCCGAGCAGAGTCAGGCCGGTTCCGCGGGTCTGGGCGGGGCTTCCGCGAGGGGATCGGCCGCGGCAACGAGCGGCGCAGGCCTGCCTGGCGCTGTCTCCGGCCCAGCCGCATCTGGGTCAGGTCCCGGCGCGCAGGTCGCGGGCCCTGGACCGGCGAGCACGCGCGGGCACGTCACTGCTGGTCCAGCCGGCGTGCCTCCTTCGTCGGGTACGCCGGGCAGCCACGCCTCGTTGGCCGCAACGGGACCAGGCTGGGACAAGCAGTACGTCTACATCGGCACCCTGACGGTGAACGACCTGCACACCGTGGCGAGCAGGCTGGGCATCAATCTCGACCCGGGTGACCTGTCTGCGGACGCGAACGCCGTGGCCGACGACATCAACCGCCATGGCGGCCTGCTCGGCCGCAAGGTGAAGATCATCAGCTATGACACCAAGACCACAGAGGTCGCCCAGAACCCGGACGCAGTCGGTCAGCAGGCATGCACGAGCTTCACCCAGGACCACCGGGTGGTCGCGGTGTACAACCCCGTCACGACCCTTGACACGGACAACTTCCGCGCCTGCTTCCAGAAGGCCCGTGTCCCGGTCTTCAGCGCCGGCTCCGCGCAGCTCGACTCGCAGGCCATCCAGCAGTACGCCGGGACCTACTACATGGCGACGATGGTGCCGTGGGACAAGCTGGCGCCCGTGCTCGTGGCTCGACTCAAGGCCGGCGGCTGGTTCGGCGGGTGGAACATGCGCCTGGGTCAGCCCAGCAACACGCCCCCCAAGATCGGCATCGTCACCAGCACCACCAGAGCGGGCACCCGCGTCGCAGCAGAGATCAAGCAGGCGCTCGCCAACGCGGGATACCCCGGCGCGCTGGTGTACCAGTGGACCGACGCCTCGCAGGGGCAGAGCCAGTCGGTGCAGTACATGCAAGGAAACAACGTCGACCACGTGATCGTGGCGGACCTCGAGCTGACCGCGTTCCAGAACTCCGCGCAGTCGCAGCAGTACAAGCCTCGCTACGGGATCAGCACCTACAACGACCCGTACACCAACCTCGAGACGCTCTCGCCCAAGGGCGCGAACAACGGTGCGATGGGCATCGGCTGGGCACCCGCCTACGACGTCAGCGACAGCAACGACCCCGGATCGACCGGAAGCGGCCAGGCCCGCTGCCTGAAGGCCAACGCTGCCGCCGGGCAGGACTTCACCGGCAAGCGCACTGCCAAGCTGTTCGCGCTCGCAGCATGCGACAGCATCTACCTCGCTGCGGCCGGCGCGGCGAACGCCGGAGGGTTGGACGCCGCCTCCATCTACCGCGGGGCCCTCGCGGTGGCGCCCCGCTTCAGCAGCGCCGTCAGCTTCGGCAACGCCGCCTTGACCCCACAGCACCTGTTCATCTCAAGCTCAGCCCGCGACCTGGCCTGGTTCACCAACTGCTCCTGCTTCAGGTACACCTCGCGAACGTCAACGGGCCACTTCTGAAGCAGCGTGCAGCGACGGAAGCGCTCGGCTCTCAGGTCGGTGAGCCTCGGCGGCCAGTTATCCGCCGTGCCGAAGCGGCTGCTCGTTGAATGAGAGCAGCCCGAGGGCGGTTAGTGCACTGGGTCGTCGCGGTGTGTGTGGACGGTGCCGTCAACGAGGTCGAGAAGTAGCTTGCGCAGCCGTCGTACCGAGGTTTCGCCGAGCCGGTCGCTGAGCTCGCGTTCGATCTCGTTCAGGGACGCGAGGGCGGTGCGCACTGCCTTCAAGCCCTTGTCTGTGAAGGTGATCAGTTTGGCCCGAGCGTCTGACGGGTCGGGGGAGCGCTGCAGGTAGTCCAGGCGCTCGGCCTCGCCCACGAGTTCGGCCATGGCTTGTTTGCTGACGCCGGCCCGTCGGGCGAGCTCGGTGAGTCGGATGCCGTCCGGAGGGATGTGCGGCATGACGTTGTGGAAGGCGTCCCGGTGGTCGGTGAAGCCGGCACTGATCAGCTTGTCGTTGAGCTCGCTGGACAGCTGTCGTAGGGACAGTCCGATGAGTCTGAGCAAGGGCGCGGCTGCTTCCGGGTGGGGCATGAGACTGATTCTAGTCAGGCAGCTTGACTATCTCGTGATGGAGCATATAGTCAGGTTCCTTGACTACTTGTGGAGGAGGATCCAGTGCGTACGTGGATCAAGACTGGTGTGGGTACCGGCGCTGTGACCGTCGCGACGCTGCTTCCGACCGGCTGCTCGGCGCCACCGGCGTCGGCTGCGGAAGACGCGGATCGTGGTGATCGGGCAGCGTCGTGCGC
>CAMLIA010000169.1 GCA_946479905.1 uncultured Frankiales bacterium
GTCGCCCGTGGGGCGCTCGAGGGGGTCACCCCCCGGGTCACCAGCGCAGCGACGTGACGTCACGCAGGACCGTGACTCGTCGTCGAGCGTTCGTGAGCTTCGCTCCGCCGCGGTAGTTGCACGGTCCGCAGGCTCCGCGCAGGTTGCTCAGGTCGTGAGCGAGAGAGGGGTCGACGGACAGCGGGACGATGTGGTCGACGGTCGTGCTGACTCGGGTGCAGCGTGGCCCGCGGATCATGCACAGTGGGTCGCGGGCTAGTACCTGCTCACGGATGCGGCGCCATGGCCGGCCGCTGCGTCCGTGCTGGGCGGCCACGTCACTCGCCTCGTGCGTGCTGCCGCAGGTGGATGTTCACGGGTACTGCGACGAAGCTGGTGTCGAGGACGGTGAACCTGACGGGGAGGTTGCAGTCGTCGCAGTACCAGACGACGCGGATCATGCGTCGCCGTCCCAGGTCCAGAACCCGACGAGGACTCCGAGGCCGGTGCCGATGCCGAGGCACCAGGCGAGGAGGGTGATCTCGAAGCGGCAGGCGGTCAGGGTTCGCGCCATACCGGCTCCATGGTGGGGAGGGCAGCGAGCTCAGCGGGCCGGGAGATCTCGACGGCGGCGAGGGCGTCGAGGGCGTCGGTGATGTACGGCAGCGGGTCGGCGGCGTAGAGCGCGGTCCTGAGTGCAGCGCGGGCGACTTCGACGGCAGCGCGGGTGATGCCCCGTTCCATCCAGTCGCGCCGTTCGGTGGGGGTCACGCGACGGCGTCGAGGACAGCGAGGGCTTCGGCGGGTCGGCCGACTCGGAGGGCGTGTGCGGCGGTGCGGCAGGCACTGGACAGGGCGGTGAGGCGCTGCACCATGTCGTAGTCCGCGGCCTCAGGGAGCGTCGGGGCACGGTAGGCGGGGCGACAGTCGAGGCACAACTGAGGGAAGCGGCCTCGAGCGGAGGGGCGCAGGAACTCCCTGCCGCAGTCTCGGCAGGTGAAGTGATCGCGGACGAAGTTCCCGTCCACGATCACGGTGTGGCCTTGCGGGGCTGCGGGATGCTCAGGTACTCGGCGTAGAGCTCGTCGAGCTTGTCGGCGGCGTCCTGCTCCGCGTCCTTGTCGTTGACGAGGACAGCGAGGCGTTCGGCAGCGGCGGTCGCGAGGATGTCGTCCCCGACCTGCTGCCGGGTCCTCATCGCAGGCCGTTCGCCAAGATGAGTTCCCAGAACTCGCTGTCGAGGGTGCGGCACACCACCTCGACGGCGGGGTGCGTGTCCGGCTGGTCGAGGACGTGGTCGCGCAGGGCGAGCAGGACGTCCCGTCGTGGGGTGTCGACGAGGGCACGGCAGGTGCAGCAGATCACGGTCTGCATCGCTGCCCCCTGACAACGCGAAAACCCTCGGCCTACAGGCTCGAGGGTTGGTTCCGGGCACGCTCCGCCGCCCGACAAGGGGACAGTCTGCGGCACGAGGCGGCACTGGCGCAAGCATTCGGCCGTCACGGCGTGTCACATGACGAAGCCCCCTCGTTGAGGAAGGGGGCTCCGTGGTGCTGGTGGCTGTTAGCGCAGCCACGACCAGTGTGCCGCAGACCCGGGCTGCTTGTCGAGCCGCGGTGTGTAGTCACCACTATGGAGCGTGCGGGGCCTCCGATGACGGAGTCCTGGCGGGTGTCGTCCAGGCCAGTTGCCGCAGCACGTCGGCACGCAGCGCCTCGGCGACGCCAGGTCCGACCTCATCACGGATCGGCGGCAGCGGGATACCGACGCACTCGCCGTGAGGCCCGTGCTTCTCGGGGTTCCCGCACGCTGTTAGCACCCGCCCCTCAGAGGGGGAGCTATGAGTAGTCATGTCAGGTCCCCTCAGGCGTGGGCGAGCCGGCGCTAGCGTCCGTCGCGTGCCGCTCCCACTCCGCCTGTGCGGTGGCCGCGTTCTTGACGTACGAGCCGACCCACCCGCACGAGCAGTCGGGCCGACGCTCTCCCAGGGCCGGGAACCAGCGCAGCGTCAGGACGTGCTCCGAAGGCCGCTCAGCGTTCGTGGTCATGGTGTCTCCTCACGTTCACGATAAGGGGGCTTCTGTAGCGCCGGCGAGCTGTCAGAGGAGGCGTTAGGTCGCGCGTCGCCGCAGTCCCGGCAGACCCCGTCAGGGAGCCAGACGTGGTCGTGCTTGCCGACGCGAGTCACCTGCGCGAGCCGGTCCAGGTCCAGCCGTCCGCAGTGGTGCTCCTCGTTGTCATGCCACGCGCAGGAGCCGAACAGCGGGGACTCGTCCTGGCTCTCGCTGTTGAGCAGAACGTGACCGTTTCCGCAGGTCACAGACCAGGAGCGAACGTGCTCATCGTTCCGCAGGTCGTTAGCTGTGTCCCCAGCCATGATGGCTCGGGACGTGTGCCGCTCCATGTAGACGTCGGCCCCGCAGTCCGGCAGGAAGCACACCATCTGGTCCCACGGACCCTTGGCTGACGGGGCCACGGTGCGACGGTCGAACGACGCGACCGAAGGGCTGCTCGTCATCGTTCCTCCTGTGCGCTGTAACGGCCCTTACCGGGCGTGGCTGGGTCGGCAGAGGAGGCGTTAGGCGCTGTTGGCTGGTTCGAGTCGCTCGCGAAGTAGCCGGTGCAGCGGCAGTCAGCGCAGCCCCACTGAGGGTCATGGGCGCGCTCGTGATGCCCGCAGTCGCACGGAGGAGAAGGCCGCTTATCGAGCGTGCTCATGACGCCTCCTTCTTGCTCACACGGGCGAGCACGTCAGGCCACCAGACCTGCTGAACCCCGCCCTCGACCGGGCACGCCGCGGCGACGTGCCCTCGCTGAACCCACTTCTTGACGTGATCGACCGACACCCGCGCCGCCCTGGCGGCCTCGCGCAGCGACACCCACTCGGCTTTTGACTCCCACGCTGCCCGCAGCGCGAGGGCGTACCGCTGCGGGTCGTAGCTGGCGTGGCAGCGCCGGCACGACACGTTCTCAGTGCTCAGCCCGGTCGCGGGGTCGACGACCCGCACGAGGTCCCCGCCGCAGTCGAAGCAGTCCGCGTTGGCCTTCTCGGTTGGCAGGTCCCGCCCGGTGGCGCGCTCGAGGCTCGCGTGGATCCGCTTGAGGTCGGACAGGAACTCGTCGAAGCCGAGGTGGTTGTTCGCGGCCCAGCGGGCGCGGCGCTCGAGGTAGCCGGCGGCGCGCAGCACGATGCTCGCCGGGCGGTGACCGAACTGCTCGACCTCGCCGCGCTCCTCCTGCCACGCCAGCGCCCACCAACCGAGCTCGAAGCTCACCGGGCGGGGATCACCCTGCCGGGACGTCTCCGGGTCCTCAGACAGCCCCTCAGAGCCGCCCGAGAGCAGCGCCAGGGCATCCCCGCCGAGCAGCGGGCGCCCGTCACCGCCGCCGCGGCTGCTGCCGTAGGCGATCGGGTGCAGATGACCGAGGTGGCTCGGGGCCTCGCAGAACATCGCCACGATGCCGCTCAGCAGGCTGCGGGCCTCGGTGAGGTCCGACTCGCAGACCAGCACGGGGTCGGTGTCGGCGAGGCTGCGGTGGCAGCAGATGCACAGCGGGTGTCCGCTGTCGGCGGCGTGCGCGGCGAGCTGCTCACGGGCTGGGCTGTCCGGGTCGGTGACGAAGTCGCAGCGCCGGCAGTTCACGCCGCACCAGCCAGCGCACACGCCGCGCAGATGAGTTCGACGATGAACGCGCCGTGGTCCTCGTCGAGGCTGTCGCAGTTCTTCCACCCGGTCGGTCGTTCGCTGTACGGCTCCCCGACCCGGATGTGCCGCCGGCAGTCCATGCACCCCAGGTCGGGGTCGGTGTTGCTGGGGTAGGTCACGACGGCTCCTCCGGGTCGGTCAGGTGGCGGGTTTCGCAGTCACGGGCGAGGACGGGCACGGGGTACTGGGTGCCGCAGAGCTCGCAGCACCACGGGTCGGGGGTCATGGGGTGGCCCGTCCGCAGTCCAGGCAGCGGCCGGCCTCGACCCAGCGGGAGCCGCAGTGCAGGCAGCTCGGATCGGTGTTCTGACCCCAGCCCGTCAGGGTGTCCCCGCTCTTAGAGCGGCGGGGACGGGGACACCCTGCCTCGGAGGCTCCGCCCCTAGGTGTCCCCGTGGTCTCGGGGACACCCTGCACCCCCTCTGACCTGCGGTTTTCCGTCTCAGGCGCCCGGGTGTCCCCGGGTGTCCGCGCCATCACGGGGACACCTGCTCAGAGTCAGGGTGTCCGCGCCATTCGGGGACACCCTGAGAGCGCCTCCGGACGGCCTCCGCGATGACGTCGTTCCCGGCCTTCAGGCCCGCTCCGCGGATCAGCTCGCGAGCCTTCTTGCCACCCATGTCGAGGGGCGCAGCGGCTTCGTCGAGAGCCTTGACGATGGCCTTCACCTTCGCGTCCCAGGCGGCCTTCCGGCCCTCGGCGTCGACGGTGTGCCGCAGCGGTCCCTGCTTGCGGTGCAGGACGAGGGTGCGTTCGGTGACGGGCATTCGGGCGGCTTCGCAGTCGAGCCGGTAGGTGTCGTCGGTGACGCGGGACATCCGCCAGACGGCGTCGACGTCGCCGCTCTTGGCTGATCCGCCGCGCTGGCCCTTGGTTTCGTCCTTGCCGCTGTGGTCGAGCCGGATGAGGGCGACGCCTTCCTGCTTGAGGCGCAGCCCGGTGTGCCGGTAGAAGCTCAGCCAGGTGTCGTTCTCGTTCTCTTCGCCGGCGATGCTGCGGCTGACGGTGTCGACGACGACGACTTCGCAGGCGTACTCGCGGACGGCGGCGAGCAGTTCCTTGCCGCCGCGGTCGCTGTCGAGCGCCGCGAGGGTCGGGTAGGACAGGTAGCAGAGCCCCCCGAGGTCGTCGGGCCGTAGCCCCATGGCTTGCAGCCGCTCGCGGACGTCGGCTTTCGGGTCGTTCTCGAAGTCGATGTAGAGAACCCGGCGGGGCCGGTCGGGTGTCATGCCGAGGACGCTGACGCCGCGTGCCACCGAGGCGGCGAGTTCGAGCATGAGCAGGCTCTTGCCGACCTTGGGGGCGCTGTAGAGGGCCACGAGCCGCCGGGCGGGCAGGATCGGTTCGACGATCCATTCTTCTTCGCTGTCGTCGGCCCACAGCTCGTGCCAGTCGAGCGGCTTGACGCGCTCCCGGATGAGTAGCCGTAGCGCGGCGTCCTCCGCGTCCGGGTCGAGGGCGGGGGCGTCGGGTTCGACGTCGACGAGCTCGCCGGTCGCGGGGTCGACCTGCTGGCGCCGGCCGCCGAGGGTGACGGCGACCGGACCGGCCACGAGGTCGCTGAAGCCACCGAGGGTGTTGTCCCGCAGCGGCGGGTCGCGGGGTACGTCCATGCCGGCGCGCAGGCCGCTGTTGAGGCTGTCCTCGCAGGCCTTGAGGCCGTCTTCGACGATGAGGCCGTTCTGCTGGCACGCCTCGAGCAGCACTTGGCGGATGTCGTCGGGGGCGAGCCAGTGGGGGGCGAACCGGCCGAGGGCGTAGGCGGCGGCGTTGAGGGCGGCGTTGCGGCCGGTGTCCTGCCCCATCTGGGCGAGCCCTTCGGCCTTGCCGCGCAGCGCCTTGCTGATCCATTCCCCGGCGCGGGGGTCGTCGCTGCGGACGAGGGCGAGCGCGCCGCTGGTGCGGGGCGCGGCGGGCGGCGTGGTGTTGTCGAGGCCACGGCGGGTCCGTTCGGCGGCCATGAGGTCGTTGAGGTTCATGCGCTGACCCGGGGCGTCGGGTAGGTCGTCCAGCTGTAGCGGTTGCCGCCTGGTCCGAGGCTTGGGGGTAGCACGACGTAGCCGCCGTCGCCGCGCAGGTCGATGCCGGGTAGCGCCCTGGTGGTGCAGGAGGTGCCGGCGGCGAGGCTGTAGTAGTGCGAGCCGGGCGGGCGGGGCCGCTCCCGGGTCGGGTCGCCGGGTGTGGAGCACTTCGCGACGATGTCGGGGAGCAGCCCTCTGGCGGTGCAGACCGTGACGGCGCAGCAGTCCGGGGGGCACTGGGCGTGCTGCAGGTCCGCGATGCTGGCGTAGCCGTCGGGGCCGTCGACGTCGATGACGTCGTAGCCGCCACCGCCCTGCTCGAGCCGGCCGGTGGGGGTGCCGATGTTGGCCTCCGGCCGCCGGCTCCACCAGGCTTCGATCTGAGCAGGGTCGACGCTGGCGTCGAGGAACCCGTTGTGCGTGAGGGGTCGCTTCCCGCGTTCCACGAGTGGGAAGACGGGCCAGCCGAGCTGCTGGGCGTAGTACAGCGCGGAGGCTTTGAGGTTCACCGGCTTGGCGCGGCGGGCGGCGTCGGCGGCGTCGATGTCGGCCAGGAAGGTGATGAGTCCCTGGTCGTCGAGGGTCGCCATGTGGGCGCGCATCTCGTCGTCGGTCATGTGCTGCATCGGTGGAGTCCCCAGTGCTCGCGGGTTGCTGCGTGGTGGTTGGGTGACCGCCTGCGAGGTGCCTTCGCGGCGGTCCGTCCCCTGGGGAAGTGCTGGGCTGGCACCGTGCCCTTCGTGCTGGTCTAGAACGGCGGTTCGGTGTCCCATCCCGCCTTGCCGCCCGGCGCGGCGGGCGCAGCCGCGGCCGGGGCAGCTGCGGGCTCGCTGGTGCCGAGGAAGTCGTCGACGGCCTTCGCGGTCGGCGGGGTGTACTGGGCGGCGAACTGCTTCGGGGGGTTCATGCCGCGCTGCTTCGCGACCCCGTCGCCGGTGTACTTGACGGCGATGACGCCGCCGACCTCGAGGCCGCGGGCGCCGCTCTTGCGGATCGCGTCCTTCACGGCGGCCTGCATGGCGCCCTTGACGTAGAGGCTCCGCAGCCCGTCGTCGTCGGGCTCGGTGGGGTCGCGGTCCTCGGTGGCGATGGTGACGACGAGCTGCATCATCGGCTTCCCGTCGTCCCAGAACTTCGGGGCGCCGGTCGTGAAGTCGGTCTGCTGGGACAGCGTTGGGGCGGTGGTGATGGTGCCCTTGACGACGGTGCCGACGTCGGGGAACTTCGCGCTCTTGGCGCCCCCCGACATGAGCCAGTCGTTGGCGTCGATCTGCGGTGCGGTCACTGCGTCTCCTTGGCGTGCTTCTGCTTGCCGCGAGGACCCGTCGCGGCGCGGGTGATCTGGTCGCCACCAACGGTGGCGTGGGGGAAGGACACGCGGCTCAACGGCTCCTGCGAGGCGCTAGCGGTCGTTCGGATGGCCTCGCGGAAGCTCAGCCCCTCATGGGCGACGGCACAGTGGAGCCTCCTGAGCTGCTCCATGCCAGTCCGGTCGACGCTGCCGCAGCCCCAGTCCGGGCAGTCAGGACAGCGCCACTCGTGGTACTGCTCGCTCATGCGGCACCGCCGAACAGGTCGCCCTGCGCGAGCCGCGTGGCGATGACCTCGCAGTACCGCTCCTCGATCTCCACCCCGATGGCCTGGCGGTCGCACGAACGGGCGGCCAGGAGCGTCGACCCGGAGCCCGCGAACGGGTCAGCGATGACACCAGGTGGGCACTTGGCGATCAGGTCGTGCAGCAGACCCACCGGCTTCGGTGTTGGGTGCATCTGACGCTCGGGGGCGAGGGTGGGGAGGGAGTGCCGCAGGACGCCGTGTGAGCGCGCCCCCGTGAAGCCCTGACCCAGGACGTAGATCGACTCCCACGAAGGGCGCCAGGGGATGTCTAGGGCTCCCATGCCGGTGCTGACGACCTTGTCCCACACGAGGACCTCGCGGACCCCCGCAGGGATCGGGCGCTTCCATGTGCCGAAGACGAGCGCAGGCCGGCCTCCCCACAGGCTCAGCGCCTCGTCCCGAACGGCGACGGAGTCGTCCCCGGCGATGGTTACCCCGGTCCATCTGGACGACCACCCGGTGCCCTCATCGCAGCGGGCGCCAGTCTTGAGCGCCATGCCGTAGGGCGGGTCGGTGACGAGTACGTCAGCAGCGAGCCACGCGGTGACCTCTGTGCAGTCGCCCAGGTAGAGCGTGATCCCGTCGGCCTCGTAGTACGGCTCCGAAGGGCTGCTAGGGGTCGTCACGACGCGAGGTCCGCGATCGTGAGCGGGTTCAGATGCGTCAGCAGATCGGCCCGCTTGCGCCACGCCATCACCCACGCGGCGGCGTTCGCGGCGGCTCGCCCGGCCTCGAGGTCGACGAGGTAGATCTCGGTCTTGCCCTCGCCCTTCGGGATGTGGATGAGCAGCCCGACGTCCTGCCGCACCCCGAGGTCGGCGCGCTCGAGGGTGCTCGGGTCGTAGCGGACCCCACCGGCGTAGCAGGCGAGCTGCACCGCGGCGGCCTGCGCCTTCAGCTTCCCGGTCTTCTTGTCCCCGACCAGCAGCCCGAGGTCGGGGTGGGAGTAGACCCCGTCGAAGGTGCCGGCGACCTTCAGGGCGTCGTTGACGACGAACTGCTCCGCCTCGACGCACTCGAGGCCGTGGTCGGCGAGGGCGGTGAAGTAGCTCGCCACGTCGGCCTGCATCCGGTCGGGCACGAACGGGCTCGCGTCGGGCTCGGTGAAGGAGTGCACCGCGGTGCCGTAGGCGGCGGCGTCGGTGACGCGGCACAGCGCGGTCTCGATGTGCTCGTCGAGCTGCTTGTCGCCGTACTTCAGCCCGGCGCACATCGCGGCGAGGTCCTCGTGGCGAGCGATCCCGAGGGCGACGTGCCGCGCCTTCCAGGTCACGAGCCCCTCGGCGTCGTCGAGGGCGGCGGCGAGGGTGCTGATCCGGGTGTACGGCTCCGGGTCGCCACCGGCGGCGGGGACGATGAGGGGCCGTTGCCAGCGGTCACGGGGGACGTCGTTGACGCCGAGGAAGTCGTCGACGGTCTGTGCGCTCATGCGGGTGTCCTTGCAGTCGTGGCGTCGCAGCCAGAAGTGGTGGTCGTAGAGGTCGCCGTCGCGCTCCTGGACGAGCGCGCCACAGGGGCAGGTCAGCGGCGGCTTGGTCGTGGCCTTGCGGGGCGGCTTGCGGTCCAGCGGGCGGTACGGCGGGCTCATGCGTCGTCGTCCTCGCCGCTCTGGCCGGTGCCGGCGCAGTCGTGGCACTCGGTCTCGACGGCGTTGACGCCGCTGCCGTGCCGCCAGCCCTCGGGCTCCCAGACGAAGAAGCCGTGGCCCTCACAGGCCGGGCAGGGGGCGGTCACGGCAGCGCCGCCGGGGTGATCTCGACGATGACGCCGGGGCTGCTCATCGGCCCGGCCGGTGAGGTCCAGTGCTTGCCGGCGCGGACGTCGACGACGAGCGCGTCATCGACCCATGCCCCGCTGTCCGATATGGCGTCGAGCAATGCCCGCTGGAGCTTGTCGATGTCCCCGACGCGGATCGGCCGGGCGGGGGCGTTGTCGCGCAGCAGGTGCGCGTTACGCCCGGTGCGCCAGTGCGAGGCGGGCCGGTCGAAGTAGAACAACGCGCGGACGTGCACCGGCTCGGTGATGCGGGTGAGCCCGTCGAGGGTCATGGCGACGTGCGCGGCGTGGCTGACGGTGTTGCGCCACGGGGTGAGGGTCGCGTCGTTGCTGTCCCGCAGCGCGTACTTGGTGCG
>CAMLIA010000170.1 GCA_946479905.1 uncultured Frankiales bacterium
GGCGGACACAAGTGGCGACCCGCAGTACAAGTCGTTCTACGAGCAGTTCGCGACGCTGTCCCGCCGGCAGGCGCAGGCTCTCGGACACGACTGCGCGTGCGTCTTCTCCTTCGTCGTGACGGCCACGCCGACCCAGCTGCTGTCGCTGCGGTCGCGTCCAGGAGTGCGTGCCGTCGAGGTGGCGGGCAAGGGCGCGCGGCTCCCGAACCTCGACATCACCAACCTGCTGCCGGAGGTCCGTGGCGTCGTGCCCAACCCCGCGGCCGTCGTGGAACCGCCGTCGTGATCGTCCGTCTCGCGACACCCGAGGACATGCCTGCGGTGTACGCCCTCCGGCACGACGTCTTCGTGATCGACCAGCACGTCCCGGAGGAGCTCGAGCGCGACGACAAGGACGCGGTGTCCGACCACGCCGCCGCGATCCTCGACGGGACCGTCGTCGGCACCGGCCGGCTGCTTCCCGACGGCACCATCGGCCGGATGGCCGTCGCGGCGGAGGTCCGGGGCAGGGGCGTCGGCGCGGCCGTGCTCGCCCTCCTGGAGGAGCGCGCCCGGGAGCGCGGGTTCCCCGTGGTCCAGCTGCACGCCCAGGTGCACGCGGTCGGCTTCTACGACCGCTACGGCTACGTTCCCTACACCGAGGTCTACCTGGAAGCCGGGCTCGAGCACCGGTCGATGCGCAAGGAGCTGACGTGAGCAGCAGCGTCACCAACACCGACGTGGTCAACCAGTTCCTGAAGGTCTGCGCCAAGCGCGACTACGACGCCGCCTGTGCGCTCGTCACCGACGACCTCGAGTACCAGAACATGATGCTGCCGCCCGTGCAGGGCAAGGCGGCCATGCGCGACACCTGCGACATGCTGCTGTCGCTCTGCGAGGACTCGGAGTGGGTGGTCCACCACGAGGTCGCGCAGGGCGACCTCGTCATGAACGAGCGGACCGACCGCTTTCTCAAGGACGGCGCGTGGGTCGACCTGCCGGTCGCCGGCGTCTTCCAGCTGAGGGACGGCCTGATCGCCAGCTGGCACGACTACTTCGACCTGCAGACCGCGATGACCGGCCTGTTCCCGGACGGCTTCCCCAGCTAGCGGCCGAGGTAGCTGGCCCGCACCACCTCTGGCTGCGCAGCGATCTGCGCGGCCGTGCCCGACAGGGCGACGCGGCCCCGGTCGAGCACGTAGGCCCGGTCCGCGACCGCCAGCGCCAGCGGCACGTGCTGCTCCACGAGGAGCACTCCGGTGCCACGCTCGTCGGCGAGGGTCCGCAGGGTCGTGAGCAGCGCGTCCACCACCTGTGGCGCGAGACCCATCGAGAGCTCGTCGACCAGCAGCAGCCGCGGGCTGGTGAGCATCGCCCGCGCCAGGGCCAGCTGCTGCTGCTGGCCGCCCGACAGCTCCGCGGTGACCCGGTCCAGCAGCGGCGGCAGCTCGGGGAACAGCGCGAGCACCCCCTCGAGGTCCCGGCCTCGCCCCAGCCGCAGGTTCTCCCGGGCAGAGAGGCGCAGGAACAGCCCGCGGCCCTGGGGGAGCAGGGTCAGCCCGCGCCGGGCCAGCCGCTCCGGGCGGGCCGGACCGTCGCCGAGCACCTGGACCACACCTCCGGTGGGCCGCACCAGCCCCGCCAGGGCCGACAGCACGGTCGTCTTCCCGGCTCCGTTGGCCCCGAGCAGCGCGACGACCTCACCGGCGCGGACCTGCAGCGCGACGTCGCTGACGACGGGCACGCCGCCGTACCCCGCGGCCAGACCCTCAGCCTCGAGGAGCAGCTCCCCGCCGGCACGGTCAGGCCGAACGGGGGGCGTCGACTCGTGCGCACTGCCGAGGTACGCCGACACGACCCGCGGGTCGACCCGGACCTGCTGCGGCGCACCTCTCGTGAGGACGGAACCGCCCTGCAGCACGCAGATCTCGTCGCACACCTCGAGGACCAGCCCCATGTCGTGGTCGACCAGCACGACCGCCAGGCCCTCGGTGGCCAGCTCCCGCACCAGCGTCGCCAGCGCCGCGCGCTCCTCCGCGTCGAGACCGGCGGCCGGTTCGTCGAGCAGCAGCACCGACGGCCTCGTCACCAGCGCGCGGCCGAGCGCGACCAGCTTGCGCTGCGCGTGCGACAGCGTCGACGGCAGCCGGTCGGCCACCGGGCCCAGGCCCAGCCGGGACAGCGTCGCCGGGACGTCGCCACCGCGCCCGGTGGTCTCCGCGGCGACCCGGAGGTTCTCGCCGACGGCCAGGTCCTCGAACAGCTCGAGGGACTGGAAGGTGCGGGCCAGCCCCAGCCGCGCGCGGGTATGGGCGGAGAGGTCGTGCACCGGCCGGCCGTCCAGCGCGACGGTCCCGGTCGCCGCGGTGAAGCCGGTCGCGGCGTCGAGCAGCGTCGTCTTGCCGGCGCCGTTCGGCCCGATCAGCCCGAGCACGCTGCCCGCGTGCACGTCCAGCGACACGTCGGACACGATCGGCACTGCCCCGGCCCGGACGGACACGCCCGAGACCTGCAGGGCGGTCACCGTGCCCGCCACCGGGACAGCCGGCCGGCGGTCCCCGTGACGCCCTCGGGGGCGAGCACGACGACCGCGACGAGCGCCAGCCCGCTGATCAGGGTGGCCTTGTCCTCGAGCCCCGCCACCCTGCCGAGGGCGGTGAACAGCAGCCCGCCGGGGACGAGCAGCCCGCCCACGAGGGCGCCGGAGATGCGCGCGACGCCGCCGAGGTACGCGGCGGCCAGGACCGACAGGGACGCGAAGACGTCGAAGGAGGCGAACGACAGCTGGCCCTGGGCGTACCCGAGCAACGACCCCGCCAGGCCGGCGAGGAACGACGCGAGCACGAACGCGACCAGCTTGGTGCGGGCGACGTCGACGCCGGCCGCCTCGGCGGCCCGCTCGTTGACGCGCACGGCCAGCATCCGCCGGCCGAGCGGCCCGCGGCGGAGCCTCGCGACCGCGAGGGCTGCACCCGCGAGCACCGCGAGGCACAGCAGCGCGAACGCCACCCGGGGATACGCGTCACCCGACCCGCTGATGGCCAGGTCCAGCCCCAGCGCCCGCGGCGGGGGCACCCGGCTCCCGCCGAGCCCGCCCGTCAGCGCCGGGTTCTTGAACAGCAGCTCCTCCACGGCCACACCCGCGGCGAGGGTGAGCACGGCGAGATCGATCCCGCGGACCCGGCGCGAGGCCAACCCGACCAGCAGGCCCACGAGGGCAGCGCAGGTCGCGGCGAGCAGCGGCGCCAGCGGGAACGGCACGTGCAGCGCCGTGTGCAGCCGGCTCAGCCCGAAGCCCGCCACCCCCGCGAGCGCCATCTGCGCGAGCGAGAGCTGCCCCACGTACCCCGTCAGCACGACGACCGACAGGCACACGACGGCGGCGATCAGGCTGCGGATGAGGGCCAGCCGCCACCCGCCGGTCACCAGCACCAGCGCCAGCACGGCGGGTACGACGAGCAGCAGCGTCGCGAGTCCCGGCCGGGTCGGGCGGCCGGCCGTCGGCAGCCGGGCGGCAACGGCGGTCGTGCGGTCGGGGACCAGCTGCCCTCGGGACACCATGAGCACGGCGATCAGCAGGAACGGCAGGCCGTCGCGGAGGTTCAGGTCCCGCAGCCAGGACCAGTCCGACTGCAGCTTCACGACCTCGGACTGCAGCATCCCGAGGACCAGGGCTGCGACGGCCGTCACGCCGAACGACGTCATCCGGCCGACCAGCGCCGCCGCCAGCGCGGGAACGACGAACAGCGTGAAGCTGACCGGGTTCAGCGCGGTGATGGGCGCGACGAGGACCCCGCCCAGCGCCCCCAGCACGCTGGCGGCCATCCAGTTCGCTGCCGCGATGCGGTCGGGGGAGTAGCCGAGCAGGGCCGCGGCCGACTCGTCCTCCGCGACGGCGCGGGTGGCCAGGCCGAACCGCGTCCAGCGGGAGAGCGCAGCGAGGGCGCCGGCGGCCAGCAGCACCGTCCCGGCCAGCTCGAGCCGGTCGCTGGGCACCCGCACCCCGAGCAGGTCCACCGGCTCGTTCGGCAGCACCGGAGCGAGGAAGCGGTTGTCCGAGCCGAACCGCACGGTGGCGACGGCCTGCAGCACGACCATCAACCCGACCGACGCGACCACCTTGGCCAGGGCAGGAGCGCCGCGCAGCGGCCGGAAGACGACCAGGTGCACCAGCAGCCCCAGCACCGCCGCGACGGCCAGGCACACCGACAGTGCGACCGTGAAGGAGGCCGGGCCGCCGAGGTCCACGCGGGCGGGGACGCCGACCACGGGGAGCACGAGGTCGCCGGTGTCGCGCAGCTCGGCGTACACGTAGGTCGTGTACATCGCGGTGGCCCCGTGGGCGAAGCTCACGACCCCGCTGGCCCGGTGGATGAGGACCAGCCCGAGCCCCAGCGCGGCGTACACGGCACCGGCGCCCAGCCCCAGGAGCAGGAACGCGACGTACGGCCCGATCGTGCGCCTCCTGCCCGTGAGCTGGCTCGGCGCCAGGGTAGCGTTCCGCCATGCTCAGCCGGCGCAGGTCGCTGCTCGTGGCGACCCTGATCACGACGCTGCTCGCGACCCTGACCGCCTGCACGTCCGGCGGCTCGTCCAAGGGCGACGGCACCCCGTCAGGGCCGAGCCTGGCGCTCGGCTTCGTCAACATGGAGGGAGCGCCCGCCGGGTCCTTCCCCGAGGCCACGGTCGGCGCGCGGGCCGCCGTCGCGCACGTCAACGACGACCTGGGCGGCATCAGCGGAGTCCGGCTGCGGCTGTCGGTCTGCAAGACCGACGGGAGCGCCGAGTCGTCGCAGGGCTGCGCGCAGAAGCTGCTGTCCGAGTCACCGGTCGCTGTCGTGAGCGGCATCGACCTGGGGGCGGACGCGTCCGTCCCCGTCGTCACGGCGGCCGGCGTGCCGTACGTCACCGGGTCGCCCACCCTCGCCGGGGAGCTGCGCACGCCCGGCGCCTTCGCCTTCACGGGCGGGACGGCCGCCGACCTGCTCGGCATCGGCGACTACCTCATCGAGCGCAAGCACGTGCGCAGCATCCACGTCGTGCACGAGGACCTGCCGGGACTGCTCAACTCCGCGATCAGCGCGGCGGGGGACATCTTCCGGGCCAAGAAGGTCTCCGACGTGAAGCTGGTCGCGGAGAAGGCGGACGCGGCCGACTTCGCTCCCGCCCTGAACGCGGCGGCCGCCGGCAACCCCGACGCGATCATCGTCGTGTTCCCCGCCCAGTCCTGCTCCCGCATCCTGCAGGCAGCGCAGGCCCTCAGCATCAAGGCGCCGCTCTACTTCCCCGGCGTCTGCGCCTCCCCGGGCGTGGTGGCGAGCGCTGCTGCCACGGCGAAGGACGTGCTCGCCCGCAGCTTCTTCTCCTCCGGGTACCTGCCGGTGGCGGACAGCGGCGGCGGTGCCGACGCCGACGCGTTCCGTGCGGGTGTGCCGGCTGCGCAGCGGTCACCGGTGTCCGAGGCCGCCTTCGGCGCGGTCCTCAACGTGGCGCGGCTGATGGCGGCGGGCGCGCGCAACGCGGCGTTGCTCAAGGCGAAGCTCGAGCTGGCCCGCAACGAGCCGAACGCGCTGGCGCACCCCTACTCCTGCGACGGGCGTCAACTGCCCCTGCTGCAGTCGGTGTGCGACAGCCACGTGCGGCTGCTGCAGTACCGCAACGGCGCGTTCGTCGACGTCCTCGGCGCCTGGGTGACAGGCGCCAAGCTCAACGAGCTGGTGAGCTAGTCGGCCGGTGCGTCAGGACCGGGATGACGCCCGTGGGGGTCGTCAGCGGGGCCTTCGCCTTCTTGGCCTTCTTCGGCTTCTTGGGCTCGTGGTGCGGCTTGTCCTTCGACATGGTGGGCCTCCAGGTGCTCTCGGACCCGACCGTAGACCCGATCAGCGGGGCCGCCCAGGGACTTATGGCACGAGCTCGCGCTCCTGCTCCTCGGTCAGCCCGACGGCCAGCGGGGGTTCGCCGCGGTCACGGTCCCAGGCGAGGGTGTCGGCGGCCGTGACCTCGAGCGGGGTGCGGGGCATCCCCGCCTCGTGCGCCGCCTGGGCGCTCCGCCGGAACATCACGTCCCAGGTCGGGTCGGGCAGCACCAGCGGGAAGCCGGGCGGGACCGCTGACGGGTCGACGGGCACCACCTCGACGCGCGTCCCCGCGGCCGAGGCACAGGTCGCCACCAGCTCCTGGAGGGTCACGGCCGGCCACGGTCCCACCGCGTTGTACGTCCCGGGCCGGTCCTGCTCGAGCAGGAGCACGACGAGACGGGCGAGGTCGCGCGCGTCCACCACCTGGACCGGCTGGTCGGGCCGGCCCGGCAGCGCGACGCGTCCGCCGCGCGCAGCCCGACGGACCCAGTAGGTGAAGCGGTCCGTCGGGTCGTACGGACCAGCCACCACGCCAGGGCGCACGATGGTCGCCCGGTCGCCGTGCAGGCCCAGCACGTCGTCCTCGCAGGCGACCTTCAGCGGCCCGTAGGTGTCACCGTCCACGACCTCGGACTCCCGGTACGCCGGCAGCCGCGGGCTGTCCTCGGACATGCCGTCCCCGGCGGCGAGCCGGTCGTAGACGGAACCGGTGCTGATGAACAGGTACCGCCCGGCGGTGACGGCCGCGGACGCCTGCTGGACGTGCCGCGGGACGTACGCGCTCACGTCGACGACGGCGTCCCACGTGCTGCCGGCGATGCTCTCGTAGTCGCCCGCGTCCCGGTCCCCGGTGGCTCTCGTCGTACCGGGGAAGAGCTCGGCGCCCGTCCTCCCGCGTGTGAACAGGGTGGGGGTGTGGCCGCGGTCGAGCAGGTCCTGGGTCAGCCAACGACCGACGAAGGAGGTGCCACCGAGCACGAGGACGTCCATGCCTGGGGACCCTAGGTGATGCAGAGCTCGTTGCCCTCGGGGTCCTGCAGGGTGACGCCGTAGTGGTCGTCGTACTCGTCGAGCACGTGCACCCTCGTGGCGCCGATCGCCTCGAGCCGCCGGGCGCGCTCCTCGACGACCTCGACGCGCTCCGCCTTCGGCAGCCCGCGGCCGATCACGATGTCGAGGTGGAGGCGGTTCTTGACCGTCTTCGGCTCGGGAACCACCTGGAACCAGATCGTGGGCCGCGTCCCCGCCGGGTCGTAGATGCGGTCCTGGCACGCGCTGTCGCCCAGCTCCTCGGCAGGGACCCCCATGCCGAGGTACCAGTCGCGCCAGGTCGCGTGGCCCTCGGGCGGTGGCAGCGGCTCGTAGTCGAGGGCGGCGCACCAGAACGGGACCAGCGTGCCGGGGTCCGCGCAGTCGATGGTGATCTGCAGGTCCGTCATGTGTGCCACCGTAGGGGCGTGCCCCGACTGATCCTGCTCCGGCACGCGAAGGCCGAGCCGCACCGCACCGACGACCACTCCCGGGTGCTGGCCCGGCGCGGCCGGGACGAGGCGACCGCGACGAGGCCGGTGCTGGCCGAGCTGGCGCCGGCGATCGCCGTGGTGTCGACGAGCGCCCGCACCCGCGAGACCTGGGAGCTCGCCGACCCGGGTGGGGTGCCCGTGCGGTACGACGACCGGGTCTACGAGGCGTCGGTGGCCGACCTGCGCGAGGTGCTGGGCGCGCTGACCGCGGAGTCAGCGGTGCTGGTGGGGCACAACCCGTCGATCGAGCGGCTCGCCTGGGAGCTGGAGGCCAACGACGACACCAACCGCGGGATGCGCACCTGCGGGCTGGCCGTGTTCCAGGTGGCCGACTGGTCCCTCGCCGAGGCCCGGCTGACCGACTGGCGCTAGTCGAACCAGGGCGCGACCCAGGCCTCGGGGTCGCCGGTGAGCTTGGCGATGTGCTTCGGCAGCTTGCCGGTGGCGATGTCGGCGAGGCTCACGTTCGAGAGCACGCCCCGGAGGGCGGCGCGGACGGCCACCCACACCTCCAGCAGCGGTTCCGCCGAGCCGTGGTACTCGACCTGCTCGGGCCGCTCTCCTCGTACCAGGGCCATCGGCCCCTCGACCGCCCGGATCACGTCCGCCACGGAGATCTCGCTGGCCGGGCGCGACAGCCAGTAGCCGCCGTGCGCGCCCCGCCGGCTCTTGACCAGGCCGCTGTGGCGCAGCTCGGACAGGATCGCCTCGAGGAACTTCGCCGGGATCTGCTGGGCGGTGGCGATCGACTCGCTCGTGACGGGGAACTCCGAGCTCGAGGCGAGCTGGATGGCGGCCCGGACGGCGTAGTCGGCCTTCGCGGAGATGTGCACGCCCCCATCCAACCGCGTGTTGACCTGAGACTGTCGGCGGCTCGTGCGAAACTGGTCGTCCAGCTCGGCCCGCCTTCCCCTCGGACCGCCCCTGCGTCTCTGTCAGCCCTCGGCGAACCCTGGGAGTGCACCACCCGTGAGCAGCGACTCGTTCGTGCACCTGCACGTGCACACCGAGTACTCCATGCTCGACGGCGCCGCCCGCCTCGACGACCTGTTCAGGAAGACCGCCGAGCTCGGCATGCCGGCCATCGCCATGACCGACCACGGCAACGTGTTCGGCGCCTACGACTTCTGGAAGAAGGCAGGCGCCCACGGCATCAAGCCGATCATCGGCAGCGAGATGTACATCGCCCCCGGCAGCCGGTTCGACAAGACCCGGCACCGCTGGGGCGCGGGCGGCGAGGACGACATCTCGGGCGGCGGCGCCTACACCCACATGACGATGCTCAGCACGTCGACCAGGGGCATGCACGCGCTGTTCCGGCTGTCGTCGCTGGCGTCGCTCGAGGGCTACTACTACAAGCCGCGCGTCGACAAGGAGCTGCTCGCCGAGCACGCCGTCGACATGATCGGCACCACCGGCTGCCCGTCCGGGGAGATCCAGACCTACCTGCGGATGGGGGAGTACGACAAGGCCAAGCAGAGCGCGAGCGACTTCCGCGACATCTTCGGACCCGAGAACTTCTACTGCGAGCTGATGGACCACGGCCTCGACATCGAGCGGCGGCCGCAGCGGGACCTGATCCGGCTGGCGAAGGACCTGGGCATCCCGTTCCTCGCGACCAACGACCTGCACTACGTGAGCCCGGAGGACGCCAAGGCGCACGAGGTGCTGCTGTGCGTCCAGTCCGGCAAGACGATGGCGGACCCCAACCGCTTCAAGTTCGACGCCCACGACTTCTACGTGAAGTCCCCGCAGGAGATGCGGTCGTTGTGGAGCGAGTTCCCCGAGGCCTGCGACAACACGCTGCTCATCGCCGAGCGGTGCGAGGTGACCTTCAACGAGGGCGCCGACCTGATGCCGCGGGTCGAGGTCCCGGAGGGCTGGACCGAGCAGACCTGGCTGCGTCACCTGGTGCACGAGGGCCTGCGCGAGCGGTTCTCCGGGCAGGTGCCCGAGGGGCACACGAAGCAGGCCGACTACGAGGTCGACGTCATCTGCAACATGGGCTTCCCGGGCTACTTCCTGGTGACCGCCGACCTGTGCC
>CAMLIA010000171.1 GCA_946479905.1 uncultured Frankiales bacterium
GCGGCCCTCAACCAGCTCGGCACGGCCAACTTCACCGCCTTCCTCTCGGCCTACTTCAACACCCGCGAGATCGCGCCGCTCGTCGCGGCGCTGGCGCTGTCGGCGACCGTCGGCTGCGGCTTCACGGCGCAGCTGGGCGCCATGCGGATCTCCGAGGAGGTCGACGCGCTCGAGGTCATGGGTGTGCCGTCGGTGCCGTTCCTCGTCACCACGCGCATCATCGCCGGCTTCATCGCCGTGGTCCCGCTCTACGTCATCGGGTTGCTGTCGTCGTACTTCGCCGCCCGGACGATCACCACGGGCTTCTACGGCCAGTCGACCGGCACCTACGACCAGTACTTCCACCAGTACCTGCCGCCGATCGACGTGATCTACAGCTTCGTCAAGGTGCTGATCTTCGCTGTCATCATCATCCTCATCCACTGCTACTACGGCTACTACGCGAGCGGTGGCCCCGCGGGCGTCGGTGTGGCCGTCGGCCGCGCGGTCCGCACCGCCATCGTCGCTGTGAACCTGGTCGACTTCTTCCTGTCGCTCGCCATCTGGGGCGCCACCACGACGGTCAAGATCGCGGGATAGCTGTGTCCGCACCCCCCGTCACCGGCGCCGCCCGCACCAAGCGGCGGCTCTCCGGCGTGGTGTTCCTCCTCGTCATCAGCCTGCTCGTCTACCTGACCGTGCTGCTCTACCAGAAGGCCTTCACCACGACCGTCTCGGTGAAGCTGCTGACCGACCGCATCGGCAACCAGCTGTCCGCCCACTCCGACGTCAAGATCCGCGGGCTCGTCGTCGGTGAGGTGCGCAAGGTCAGCAGCCAGGGCTCCGGCGCCGTCATCGAGCTGGCCCTGAAGCCGGCCGACGCGCGCAAGATCGACCGGCAGGCGACAGCGCAGCTGCTGCCGAAGACGCTGTTCGGCGAGAAAGAGGTCGTGCTCTCCGACCCCGCGACCCCGTCGGGTCAGTCACTGCGCAACGGCAGCCGGATCGAGCAGGACCACTCGAGCACGGCCCGCGAGACCGAGACCGCGCTCAACGACCTGCTGCCGCTGCTCAAGGCCCTGAAGCCGCAGGAGCTCTCCACCGCCCTGAACGCGCTGTCGACCGCCCTGCGCGGCCGCGGCGACCAGCTGGGCCAGAACCTCGTGCGGTCCGCGGCGTACTTCAAGCGGCTCAACCCCAGCCTGCCGACTCTGCAGCAGGACATGGCAGGACTCGCCGACTTCGCGAACAACACCGCGGACGCGGCGCCCAACCTGCTCACCGTCCTCGACAACCTCTCGGCGAGCAGCCGCAACCTCGTCGAGGAGAAGGCCGCGCTCGACAGCTTCCTCAGCAGCACGACGTCCTTCGCCAGCACGACCACGGCCATCCTGAAGCAGAACGAGCAGTCCCTGGTGAGCCTCGCCGCCCAGTCCCGAGCGCCGCTCGCGCTCTACGCCCGGTACGCCCCCGAGTACCCCTGCTTCCTCGCCGGGCTCACCCGGTACGGCCCCATCGTCGAGGCGACCTTCGGCGGCCTGCAGGGCGGCCTGCACATCACGGTCGAGGCGACGAACAACAACAACGGGTACGCCCCGACCCAGACACCCAAGTACCGCGACGCCCGGGCCCCGTACTGCGACGGGCTGCCGCGGCCCAAGGTCCCCGCCGGTGACGCGTCCTTCGACGACGGCTACCGGACCTCGACCACGCCCACGAACAAGGCCGCGCTCGCCGCCGTCACCGCCCCGATGCTCGGCGTCGGCGTCGACCAGGTCCCCGACATCGCCGGGCTGCTGCTCGGCGCGATCGCCCAGGGGAGCACGGTGGGGCTGTCATGAAGACCACGTCGGCCGGCATCAAGCTGGTCATCTTCATGGTCGTCACGTCGCTGATGACGTTCGTGCTGGCCGCCACCATCGGCAACTTCGGCGGCGGCAGCACCACCGACTACAAGGTGGCGTTCACCGACGTCACCGGCCTGCTGCCCGGCAACGAGGTGCGCATCGCCGGTGTCCGCGTCGGCAAGGTGAAGAAGGTCGCGCTCGCCAAGACCGGTGCCTGCGGGGAGACCGACCGGCTCGCCCAGGTCACCCTCCAGCTCGACAACGGGCAGAAGATCACCGACAGCGACGACCTGCACATCCGGTACCGCAACCTGGTGGGGGAGCGCTACGTCGCCATCACCCAGGGCGTCGGCACCGGCACGCCCGAGGACGAGAAGCGGCTGATCTGCGACACCCGCCCCGACCACGCCCTCCGCACCTTCCCGGCGCTCGACCTCACGGTGCTGTTCAACGGGTTCAAGCCGCTGTTCCAGGCCCTCGACCCGAAGGCCGTCAACGACGTGTCCTACGAGATCGTGCAGACCCTGCAGGGCGAGGGCAGCACGATCGACGACCTGCTGGCGCGCACCGCGTCGCTCACCACGGCCCTGGCGAACAAGGACGCCGTGATCGGCCGGGTCGTCGACAACCTCACCACCGTCCTCGACACGATCGACAAGCGCGACAGCGACCTCAACACCCTCATCCTGCAGCTGCGCCGGCTGGCCCAGGGCTTCGCCGCGGACCGCACCGAGATCGGCTCCTCGATCGCCGGCATCGGCCGGCTCACCGACGCGACCGCCGGTCTGCTCGCCGACATCCGGCCGAGTGTGAAGGGCGACGTGGCTCAGCTGCAGACGCTCGCGCACACGCTCAAGACCAACAACGCCACGGTGAAGGGCGTGATCGACCGGCTGCCGGACAAGCTCAACCGGATCATCAGCACCGCGACCTACGGCGGCTGGTTCAACTTCTACCTGTGCGGCCTGGCGATCACGACCCCCGATGGCAACGGCGGCCAGACCGTCGTCAGCTCGCAGGTCAACTCCGCGTCGAGGTGCCGGATATGACGCCGTTCCGCGAGCAGAACAAGACGGTCATCGGCACCGTCGGGCTGCTGCTCATCCTGCTGCTGCTCGTCGGCGCCTTCAAGACGGACTCGCTGCCGATCATCGGCGGCGGCTCGACCTACAACGCCGAGTTCACCGAGGGCGCCGGTCTGCAGAAGATGGACGAGGTGCGGGTCGCCGGCGTGAAGGTCGGCAAGGTCACCGGCATCTCGTTCAAGGCCAGCTGCTCCTACCCCGACGGCACGCGCGCCGGGTGCGTCCTGGTGAAGATGCTCGTCAAGGGCGTGCACCTCGGCGCCCTGACCCGAGCCGACATCAAGATCAAGACGGTGCTCGGCCGGAAGTTCATCATGCTCGAGCCCGACGGCGACGACTCGCTGTCGAAGACGATCCCGCTGGCCAGGACCAAGGCGCCCTTCGACGTCTCGCCGGCGTTCCAGCAGCTGGCGAAGACGGTCGGGTCCATCGACACGACCCTGCTCGCGAAGTCCTTCACGACGCTCGCCGACGACTTCCGCGGGTCGCCTGCGGAGGTGAAGGCGTCCCTCGACGGCCTGAGCCGGCTGTCGCAGACCATCGCCTCCCGCGACGCGAAGCTGCACACGCTGCTCGACCGCGCCGCGGGTGTCACCCAGGTGCTCGCCGACCGCGACGAGGACCTCGTCGCGTTCCTCAAGGACAGCGACCTGCTGCTCCAGGAGGTCAAGGCCCGGCGCGCGGCCATCCACACGCTGCTCACGACGACCACGCAGCTGTCCGAGCAGCTCATCGGGCTGGTGCGGGAGAACCGCGCCACCCTCGCCCCGGCGCTGGCCGACCTGAAGGTGGTCACCGACATGCTCCGCGCCAACGAGCACAACCTGGACCTCAGCGTCCAGCGGCTCGCCCCGTTCGTGCGGCTGTTCGCCAACAACCTCGGCAACGGCCGCTGGTTCGACACCTACGTCTACAACCTCACCAACCCCAGTGGCTTCGGCCCCGGGACCTTCGGGAACGGCTCATGAGCACGCGCACGCCGGCCCGCAGCCGGCTCCTCGCCCTCACCGCGCTGCTCGGCCTGTCCGGCATGGCTGCCGGGTGCGGGGTCTTCGGCGGGGGCAACGACAAGCACTTCTCCGCGGAGTTCAACCGCGCGATCGGCGTCTACGTGCACAGCGACGTCCGCGTGCTGGGCGTGCGGATCGGTGAGGTCACCAAGATCACGCCGGCCGGCGACCGGGTGAAGATCGACATGGTCTACGACGGCTCGTACAAGATCCCGGCCGACGCGAAGGCCGTCATCCTCGCGCCCTCGATCGTCAGCGACCGCTACGTCCAGCTCACGCCGGTGTACTCGTCCGGGCCGACGCTGCCCGACGGCGCGGACATCTCGCTCGACAGCCACCGCACGGCGGAGCCGGTCGAGCTCGACGAGATCTACAAGAACATCGACACCCTCAACCAGGCGCTCGGCCCGCACGGCGCCAACAAGAGCGGGGCGCTCTCGGACCTGCTGAAGGTGGGGGCGGCCAACCTGCGGGGCAACGGCCAGGCGCTGCACGGCACGCTCACCGGCCTGTCGAAGGCCGTGAAGACGCTGTCGGACTCGCGCAGCGACCTGTTCACGACCATCGCCAACCTGCAGGCCTTCACGACCACGATCGCCCAGAACGACAGCATCGTCGCCCAGTTCGACGCCGACCTGGCGGTCGTGGCCGACCAGCTCAACGGCGAGCGCACCGACCTCGCCACGGCGATCAAGACCTTGGCCTCGGCGCTCGGCGAGGTCGCGTCCTTCGTGAAGGAGAACTCGGCGAACCTCACCGCCAACATCGCCAACCTCAAGACCGTCACGCAGGTGCTGGTCAAGGAGAAGGCTGCGTTGCGGGAGTTCCTCGACACCGCTCCGACCGCGCTGTCGAACCTCCAGCTCGCCTACAACTCCAAGTCCGGCACCCTCGACACCCGCGACAACAGCAACTCCGCCGGCGGCCCCGTCGGTGCCCTGTGCAACCTGCTCGCCATCGTGCAGCCGGGCAGCGCGGCGAGCTGCCGGAACAGCCTGGGCCTGCCCTCGCTGCCGAAGGCGAGGAGCCAGGCGGCTCCGGCCTCGAGCGCGGAGCGCGACCTCACGCTCGGCGGGATCCTGGAGGCCTCCTCATGACGGGCCGCCGGTTCGCCGCTGCCGCGGTCGCGAGCGCACTCGTGCTGACGGGGTGCCAGTTCAAGGGCGCCAGCAGCGTGCGGCTCCCCGGTGGCGCCAGCGGCCCGTTCGTGGTGAAGGTCGAGTTCAAGGACGTGCTCGACCTCGTGCCGCAGTCGGCCGTCAAGGTCAACGACGTCACGGTCGGCTCGGTGTCCAAGATCGTGCTGCGGCACGACGCGAAGCACGGCTACTTCGCGACGGTCACCTGCAACGTGAAGAAGGACGTCAGCCTGCCGGAGAACACCTTCGCCCGGCTGCGCCAGACGTCGCTGCTGGGGGAGAAGTTCGTCAGCCTCGAGCCCCCGGACCGCAAGGCGGACTGGCAGGGCGAGTTCCACAGCGGTGACCTGATCAGCCTCGACAGCGGCCGCACGGCCGAGAACGCCGACATCGAGGAGGTCCTCGGCGCCCTGTCGCTGGTCCTCAACGGCGGCAGCCTCGAGCAGCTCAACACCATCAACTCCGAGCTCACCAAGGCACTGCACGGCCGCGAGTCCCAGGTCCGGGACTTCCTCGTCCAGCTCACCGGCTTCGTCAAGGGCCTCGACGCCCAGAAGAACCAGATCATCGCTGCCCTCGAGGGCCTCGACCGGCTGACGGGCAAGCTCGCCGCCCAGAAGCAGACCCTCGACGTCGCTCTGCGCGACCTCCCCAAGGGCACGGCTGTGCTCGCCGACGAGCGGGCCCAGCTGACCAAGATGCTCACCGGCCTCAACAACCTCGGCACCGTCGCCGTACGGGTCATCCAGGCCACCCACGACAACACGGTCGCCGACCTGCGGTCCCTGCAGCCCGTGCTGACCCAGCTCGCCGCCGCCGGCAACGACCTGCCGAACGCGCTCGAGCTGCTCACGACGTACCCCTTCCCGAGGACCATCGGGCCGGGGACCTACAAGGGCAAGAAGATCCAGGGCGGCATCCGGGGCGACTACGCCAACCTGTTCATCTCGGTCGACGCCGACGTCGTGTCCACCATCGGCAACCTGACAGGGGTCACCGTCCCGCTGCCGATCCCGAAGACGACCCCGACGCTGCCGGGCCTCCCGGTCGTGCCGAAGCTGCCCGCCGACAAGACGGTGCCGAAGAGCCTCGTCGACCTGACCCACCGGATGGCCGAGGGCAAGCAGAGCAGCCTCGAGCTGCTGCTGTTCGGAGGCTTCGCATGATCACCCGCAGGGTCCGCATCCAGCTGTTCGTCTTCGGGGTCATCGCCGTCATCGGCATGGTCGTCACCGGCGCCCGCTACGCGGGCCTCGGCAAGCTCGCTCCCTGGCACGACCCGGGCTACGTCGTCAGCGCCGACTTCAGGGACTCCGGCGGCATCTTCACGGGCGCGCAGGTGACCTACCGCGGGGTGTCCATCGGCCAGGTCGAGAAGCTGGTCCTCGACGACGGCAGCAGCGGGGTCACGGTCCGGCTGCGCCTCAAGCCGGGCACCAAGATCCCGACCCCGGTCAAGGCCGTCATCGGCAACCGGTCCGCGATCGGCGAGCAGTACGTCGACCTGCAGCCCGAGCACGCCGGCGCGCCCTACCTCAGCAAGAACGCCACGATCCCGCGGGAGATGACGCAGATCCCCATCCCGCCGACCCAGCTCGTCGTCAACCTCGACGACCTGGTGCGCAGCGTCGACGTCAACGACGTCACGACCGTGCTGAACGAGCTGGGCACGGCGTTCACCGGGACCGGGGACGACCTCCAGCGGTTCCTCGACGCCAGCGACAAGCTCACGACGACGGCGACCCAGTACCTCCCGCAGACGCAGAAGCTCATCCACGACAGCCTCCCCGTGCTGGAGACGCAGCGGCGGACCGCGAGCGACTTCAAGAGCTACAACGCCGACCTGGCGCAGCTCACCACGCAGCTGCGCGCCAGCGACCCGGACTTCCGCCGGCTCTTCGCCAACGGCACCGCCGCCGCCCGGACGACCACCGCGTTCCTGCAGGCCAACCAGGCCAACCTCGCGCCGCTGCTGAGCAACCTGGTCTTCGTGTCCCAGGTGCAGGCCGTCCGTATCCCCGCGATCCGGCAGATCATCGTGACCTACCCCAACGTCGTCGCCGGCGGCTTCACCGTGACGCCGGGTGACGGCACGGCGCACTTCGGGTTCGTCACCGCGAACAGCCCCGGCGTGTGCCCGGGCGACGACCCGGGCTACCGGACCAAGGAGCGCGACCCCAGCGACGTCTCGACCAAGACCGCCAACATGAGCGCGCACTGCTCCACGGGCAGCGGCACGACCTACCGCGGTGCCGACCACGCGCCGCGGGCCGAGGGCCTCAAGCCCTTCCCGGCCGACCGGAGCCAGCCGATCAACCAGCCGACCCTCTGGGACGACCTCACCAGCGGGCTGACGACGACCACAGCCGACTACGACCCCACGACAGGCCACGCGATCACGGCGACCGGCGAGCGCTACGCCCTGAGCAGCACGGCCGGCGCGCAGCGGGTCTTCGGCGACCAGTCGTGGCAGTGGCTGCTGCTCAACCCCTTCCGCACGTGACGGCCGAGCTCCCCGGCTCGTCGACCAGGACGAGCCCCTGGACCGGTGCGCTCGCGGTCCTCGCCGTGCTGCTGGTGCTGGCCTGCGCCGCGGTGACGGTCGTGGGCGTCCGGCACCGCCACCACCTCGCGGCGCTCGACCGGGCGCGCACCGAGGCGGTCGCCGCGGGCCGGCAGGCGATCCTCAACCTCGACGCGATCAGCGCCGCCACCCTCGCCGCCGACCTCACGCGGGTGGAGGCGGTCTCGACCGGCAAGTTCAAGGAGCTGTTCACGAAGTCCGAGGCCACGCTGCGCGAGCTCTACCCGCAGCGCAAGACCGCGTCGAGCGGCACCATCCGGGCCGCTGCGGTGGTCTCGTCCGACCTCGACACCGCCACGCTGCTGATCGCCTCGGACCGGGCCGTCACCGACGTCGACAACCCCAAGCCGACCACGCAGACCTCCCGCTGGGAGGTCGTCATGGAGAAGCACGGCGGCCGCTGGCTGATGGCCGACCTGGAGCCGGTGCCGTGACCGAGACCCCCCAGGACGGGCAGCCGGAGCGCACCCGGTTCGTCGACCCGCCGGCACCCGAGGCCCCGCCCGAGCCTCTTCCCCCGCCGCCGCCCGAGCCGCCTCCCGCTGCGGCCGCTCCGGTCGTACCCCCTCCCGCGCCGGCCGCGCCCGTCGTACCTCCGGCTCCCGCTCCGGTCGAGGCCGCACCCGAGCCGCCCGCTGCTGCCGAGCCGGCACCTGCTCCGAGGACGGGTACGCCGAGAGCGCTCGTCGCGCTGGTGGTGCTGCTGCTCGCGCTGACCGCCGCCCTGACGGCGTGGGCCTGGCCGCTGACCAGCGCCGGCGAGACCACCTTCGCCTCCGACGGCCAGGCGGCGCTGAAGGCCGCGCGCGCCGACGCCACGCTCGTGCTCGCCTACGACTACCGGCACCTCGAGGACGGCTTCCGCAAGGCGGTCAAGGTGACGACCGACGCCGACGGCAAGGACTGCCCGCAGAAGGTCGACCCCGACAACCGGGCCTACGACCCGCGCGCGACCTGCTTCCGGAGCGAGTACACCCGCACCCACGAGAAGGTGGTCGTCGACCTGGCCACCCGCTACAAGACCGTGGTCATCGCCGACGTGAGCGCGGGCGGGGTGGAGCGCGTGCACGGCGACGAGGTGGTCGTGCTGCTGTACGTCAACCAGCAGTCCACGAGCACCCAGTCGGCGACGCCCAAGGTCACCCAGAGCCGGGTGGAGATGACCATGAACCGGGTCGGCGGCCGCTGGCTGGTCGCGGGCATCGAGGCCCTGTGACCGTCCCCAGGCCCGAACGGGTGCTTGACGCGGCCGGGTCCGCTACCGCACTCTGTGCGCGTCGTTGCGACAGCCGCTGAGCACGTAGCGGGTCCAGTTCGACACGCCCGGGGTCCGTGGCGTACACTTCTTCGTTGCGCTGCCTCCCGTCAGATACCTGCCCGGGCCCGATGCCCGTGGCAGCAGGTCGAGTGTGCGTGCGCCGCTGAGATCGATGAGAGCCCTGGGCCCGTTCCCCAGGTGCTTGGAAGGACCCACTCTTGGCTGCATCCCGGACTCCCGGTAGCTCCACCAGCAAGACCAACCGCCTCTCCTTCGCCAAGATCCGCGAGCCGCTCGAGGTCCCGAACCTGCTCGACCTGCAGGTCAGCAGCTTCGACTGGCTCGTCGGCAACGAGCTCTGGCAGGCCCGCGTCGAGGAGGCCGGCAAGGCCGCCGGCGGCGCCGGCACGATGGTGTCCACCACCTCGGGCCTCGAGGAGATCTTCGAGGAGATCTCGCCGATCGAGGACTTCTCCGGCTC
>CAMLIA010000172.1 GCA_946479905.1 uncultured Frankiales bacterium
TGCCCCGGTGCGGCTCGACCAGCGCGAGCGACCGCACCGCTCGCGTGGCCGGCGACGTGACGACGGCGTACGCGTCGACCGCGTCGCCTCGCGTGGCCAGCGTCAGCGCGAGCCAGACGCTCGCGATGCCGCGCACCTGGCCCGTCGACAGGGCCATGGCCTCCCGCAGGGCGGCCTCAGCGCGGTCGAGCTCGCCGCGCCCCAGCAGGATGCGCGCGGTCAGGGCCAGGCACCCGGCGGCGCGCTCCGCGTCCGAGGCTGCCTCCGCGGCAGCGGTGGCCAGGTCCAGGGCCGTGTCGAGGTCACGGCGGAGGTACGCCGACAGCGCGCGCACCTCCCAGGCCTCGGCGTGCGCCTGCTCGGTGTCGGCCGCGAGGGCCTCGGCCTCCGCCTCGTCGTACCTGCCCACCATGAGCAGTGCCCGGGCCCGCTGCAGCCGGCGCCGTGGCGTGGCCGCCAGCGACACCGCGCGCTCGAGCATGGCCAGGGCCTGCTCGTGCTCGTAGCGGATGGTGGCGACCTCCGCGGCCGCCGCGAGCGCGGACGCCGCCAGCTCGTCGTCGCCGCCGGCGAGGGCGTGGTGTCCGAGCCGCGTCGCGTCGCCGCCGCGGGCAGCGAGCGACTGCGCGGCGGCACGGTGCAGGCCGGCGGCACGGGCGGGCGTGACGAGGCTGGTGAGGGCCTCGCGGTGCAGCTCGTGGACGAACGCGTAGCCGTCGGCCGTGGCTCGCAGCAGCTGCTCGTTGACGGCAGACTCGAGCTGGTCGAGCACGTCGTCGGCGCGGCGCCCGAGGACGGCGGTGAGCAGGTCCGGGTCGATGCGCGGACCCAGGACGGCCGCGGTGCGCAGCACCTCCGTCAGCTCCGGCGACCGGCTGAAGCGGTGGGCGACGGCGCTCAGGACGGTGTCGGGCAACCGGCCCTCGGCCCGGGCCAGCTCGGTGAGGAACAGCGGGTGGCCGCCGCTGCGCTGGTGCAGCTCGGCGGCCCGGTCCCAGCCCACGACCTCAGCGGTGTCCTCCACGGTCAGTGGCGGGAGCTCGTGCGGCACCGCCGCCGACCAGTCCGGGCCCGACCCTGGCCGGGCGGCGACGACCACGACGACCGGTGTGCGGGACGCCGGCCGGCACAGGTGCCGGAGCAAGGCGGCGCTCGCGTCGTCGAGCAGGTGTCCGTCGTCCACGAGGAGCAGCACCCGGCCGAGCCCCTCGAGCAGCTGCCCGACCGCCCGCGCGACGGCCCCGCGGTCGGAGCCGCCGGTGAGTGCGTGCGCCGTCGTGCTGTCAGGTCCGGCGACGAGGCCTGCTGCCTCGGGAAGGGCGTCCAGGACGGGTTGCAGCGGGATGTCGAGGCCGGTCGCCTCCCCGCGGACCCACCGCACGTGCGTGCTCGGCGAGGCAGCGTCGGCGAGCTGCCGCAGCAGGGTGCTCTTGCCCATGCCCGCGACGCCCGTCACCAGGTGCAGCGAGGGTCGCTGGGCGGCGAGCAGCTCCGCCACGATCGCCGACCGCCCGGCCATCGCGACAGGCGTGCTGACGGTGGGTTCGGCCGTGCGCTGCAGCAGCTGCACGTGCAGCGAGCGGGTCTCGGGCGAGGGGTCCACGCCGAGCTCCTCGGCCAGTCGGGCGGCGGTCTCCTCGTACGTCACCAGTGCTGCCGACACGAGCCCTGCGGCGAGGGCGGCCTCCATGAGCAGCCGGAGCACCGCCTCGTCGTAAGGGTCGTCGGCCAGGCACACCCGGGCGAGCTCGGTGCACTCGCGGGACCGGCCGGCGGCGAGGGCTGCCCGGGCGGTTCCCCGACGCAGAGCGAGCACGGTCGCGCGGGCCTGCGCCCGCGCGTCCTCGACCCAGGGCAGCTCCTCCTCCGGCAGGAGCGGACCGCGCACGGTCGCCAGCGCCTCGCGCCCGGTGGTGAGCGCGTCCTCCGGCCGCCCGGCCGCGAGCTGCTGGTCCAGGGCTGCCCGGGCCTCTGCCACGGCTGTCAGGTCGAGCCAGTCGACGTGCAGACGGTACCCCGCGTCCTGGCGGACGAGGCGCTCGCTGCCGAGGACGGACCGGAGCCGGGACACGAGGACGGGCAGCTGCTCCCGCGCGCGGACCGGAGGGCCTTCGGGCCAGGCGACCTCGATCAGGTCCTCCTCGGGCACGAGCCCACCGGCAGCCGCGGCGAGCCGGCGCAGGACTGCCCGTCCCTTGCGGCTGCCCAGCCCGAGGGCAGGGACGCCCTCCACCTCCAGCCCTCCCAACAGGTGCACGTGCAGCGCGCGCTCCGCCGACATGGCCGCGAGTGTCGCACCGGTAGCCTCGGGCCTCGTGCGCATCTGCAGGTTCTCCGTCAACGGCGAGGTCGCCTTCGGCGTCGTCGAGGGGCCCGGGTCGGACCCGGCCGACCTCGTGGTCGCGACGGTCGAGGGCCACCCCTTCGCGCCGTTCGCGTTCACCGGCGCCCGGCACCGGCTCACCGAGGTCCGGCTGCTCGCTCCGGTGCTGCCGAGCAAGGTCGTCTGCATCGGGAAGAACTACGCCGACCACGTGGCCGAGATGGGCGGCGCGGCCCCTGCCGACCCCGTGGTGTTCCTCAAGCCGTCCACCTCGGTGATCGGGCCGGGTGACCCGATCGTGCTGCCCCGCAACAGCGAGCGCGTCGATCACGAGGCCGAGCTGGGGATCGTCATCGGCCGGCTGTGCCGGGACGTCCCGCGCGAGAAGGCCTTCGACGTGGTCCTCGGCTACACCTGCGGCAACGACGTCACCGCCCGGGACCACCAGAAGGCCGACGGCCAGTGGACGCGCGGCAAGAGCCACGACTCGTTCTGCCCGCTCGGTCCGTGGGTGGAGACCGAGCTGTCGCCCACCGACCTGCAGGTGCAGTGCTTCGTCGACGGTGAGGTGCGCCAGGACGGCCGCACCTCGCAGCTGCTCCACGACGTCCCCGCCGTCATCGAGTGGGTCACCGCCTTCATGACGCTGCTCCCCGGTGACGTCATCCTCACCGGGACGCCGGCGGGCGTCGGGCCGTTGGTCGCCGGCAACGCCGTCACGGTGCTCGTCGAGGGCATCGGCCCGCTGACGAACCCGGTGGTGTCGCGATGACCGTCCGGCTCCGCGTCGCGCCCAGCCCGACCGGTGACCCGCACGTCGGCACGGCGTACATGTCGCTGTTCAACCTCGCCTTCGCCCGCCAGCAGGGCGGTCAGTTCGTGCTGCGCGTCGAGGACACCGACCGGGCGCGCTTCAACCCGACCAGCGAGCAGCAGGTGTACGAGACGCTCGCCTGGCTCGGTCTGGACTGGGACGAGGGGCCCGACAAGGGCGGCCCCTTCGCGCCGTACCGGCAGAGCGAGCGCCTCGACACCTACCGCCCGTACGTCGACCAGCTGCTCGCCGACGGGCACGCCTACCACTGCTGGTGCACCCCTGAGCGGCTTCAGGAGATGCGCGAGGACCAGCAGAAGCGCAAGGTGCCCACCGGCTACGACCGGCTGTGCCTCGGCAAGACCTACGAGGAGCGCGCGGCCCTGGGGGGTGCGCAGGAGACACCAGTCGTCCGGATGCTGGTCCCCGACGACGTACCGCTCGCCTTCACCGACCTCATCCGCGGCGAGGTCCACGCGCCGCGACCCGACGACCAGGTCATCCTCAAGGGTGACGGATTCCCGACCTACCACCTGGCCGTCGTCGTCGACGACCACCTGATGGGCATCACGCACGTCGTGCGCGGCGAGGAGTGGATCTCCTCGACCCCCAAGCACCTGCTGCTGTTCGACTGGCTCGGCTGGGAGCGGCCGCACTTCGCGCACATGCCGCTGCTGCGCAACGTCGACAAGTCCAAGATCTCCAAGCGCAAGAACCCTGCCGCGCGGCTCACGTGGTTCGTCGAGCAGGGCTACCTCCCGGAGGCGCTGCTCAACTTCCTCGGGCTGCTCGGCTACTCGCTCCCCTCCGGCGAGGAGGTCTTCACCTTCGCGGAGATGTCGGCCAGCTTCGACTGGTCGCGCGTCAACACCGTCGGCCCCGTCTTCGACCTCGACAAGCTGGGCTGGCTCAACGGCCACTACATCCGCGAGCTGTCGGAGGAGGACCTGCGGGCGCGGCTGGTGCCGTTCCTCGTCGATGCCGGGCTGTACGACGGCTCGGACGCCCACGTCGCGCTGCTCGCCGGCGCCGTGCCGCTCGTCCAGACCCGGATGGCGGTCCTGTCCGAGGTCGTGGACCTGCTGCGCTTCCTGTTCGTCGACGAGCCCGACTTCGCGATCGACCCCGGGGCCGCCGAGAAGGCGCTCGCTGACGCCGGACCCGTGCTCACCGCCTGCGCCGACGCCCTCGACCCGCTCACCGAGTGGACCGCCTCGTCCGTCCAGCAGGCAATGGACGCCGCGCTGATCGAGGGGCTCGGGCTCAAGCGGGGCAAGGCCTACACCCCGGTCCGGGTCGCCGTCACCGGCTCCTCGATCGCGCCACCGCTGCCCGAGTCGATGGCGCTGCTCGGGAAGGACAAGGTCCTGCGACGGCTCCGCGCTGCCGGGCCCGAGCCCGCGATCCGCTAGACTTTCCGACCGTTGCACGGCCATGGGGTATGGGGTAATTGGCAGCCCGACGGTTTCTGGTTCCGTTAGTCTTGGTTCGAGTCCAGGTACCCCAGCTCCACAACTGAACACGCTCGGAAATGTCCGGCCCCCGTCGTCTAGCGGCCTAGGACGCCGCCCTCTCACGGCGGTAGCGTCGGTTCGAATCCGATCGGGGGTACGTCGCGCACTGAGAGGTCTTCGTCCTTGACGGGGGCCTCTCGGTCGTTCCAGGGGAACTCGGCGCCGTACCGGCGCAGGATCTCTCGCGCCCACGCGACCTTGTCGGCCACGCGCTGGCCGCTGGGCTGGTACCGGCTCCACAGCTCGAGGTTGTCGGGCGCGTTGCAGGTGCGGTCGCCGTTGCGGTGGTGGACGCTCTCGTCCGCGCGCAGCGGGCGCCCCAGCAGCCGCGCCATGACCAGCCGGTGCTCCATCGCGACTGTGGCCCCGCCCACGAGCCAGCGCTCGTCAGGTGCCACGGCGACCCGGAAGTAGCCGTGCGACACGTGTCCGTCGCCGGCGAAGACGCGGATCGGATCCTCCTCGCGCACGTCTCCGCTCGCCAGCCAGCGGGCGTAGTGGGCCCGGCACCACCCTCGGCTGTGCACACCCCTCTCGCACTCGCCGACGGAGCACTGCTCACGCTCGGGGCGCTGCAGCGGGACGTCCTGACGCACGTCGCCCGTGCGGGACCAGCGGATGTAGTGACCGTGGCACAGCGAGCGGGCCGACACCCGCCGCTGGCACCCGTCGACGGAGCAGACGCGGACCTCTCCGCCCGTGTCGAGCAGGCCGGCTCGCACGTGCTGCTTGTAGTGCCGGCCGCAGTACCCGCGGACCTTGGCCGGCGCGTCGCAACCGGCTGCGTGGCAGGGCACCTCGACAGCGGACTTGCGTGGTGGCCCGGCCGGCTTGCCGGCCCGCAACCAGGCCTTGTAGTGGCGGTTGCAGAGACCTCGCGCCTGGACTGGCTTCTCGCAGCCCGCTTCCGTGCACAGCACTCGATCACCTCCGCGGTGATCGAAGCGGGCGGGTCAGACAGCCTGGAGGCGGGTCCGCCGCATCATGTGGACGAAGCCGTCGACGCAGTTGTCGCACGAGCAGCGGCCGCGGGCGGCGAGCATCAGGGCGGCGGGCACGAAGGCGACCTCGCCGTCGCCGGGCCAGTCGATGCCGGCCGTGCGGGGGACGGGGATCGTGACGGGCGCGTCGTTCTTGATGGCCGTGAGGGTGTGGGCCATGAGCGGGCCTTCCGGGTCTCGGGAGCAGGTCAGCCCAATGTCCGAGACACAGCGATCCGTCCCAAGAGCCCGAACTGACCGATTTCGGGTAGTTCGAAGGGACTACCTCAGGAGGACAGCTCCCGGGCGGCGGACAGGACGGCGGGTGCGTGCAGGCGACCTGGTTGCCGGGTCAGCCGCTCGATCGGTCCCGAGACGCTGACGGCGGCGAGCAGCTCGCCGGACGCGGTGAGCACAGGAGCAGACACCGAGGCAACGCCCTGCTCGCGTTCGCCGACGGAGTGCGCCCAGCCGCGTCGTCGTACCTCGGCGAGGGTGCGGGCGGTGAACGCGGCGTCGTCGGGAAGCTCGCCGCCGCCGAAGGCGAGCAGCACCTGCGCGGCCGACCCGGCGGTCATGGGCAGGGCGGCGCCGACGGGAACCGTGTCCCGCAGGCCGCTGCCGAGATCGGCGGCGGCGACGCAGACGCGGCGGTCGCCCTGCTGCCGGTAGAGCTGGGCGCTCTCCCCGGTGACGTCGCGCAGCCGGGCCAGGACGGCGGCCGCCCGGTCCAGCAGGTCGTCGGTGCGGGGCGGGGCGACACGAGGTCCGAGCTGCCACCGGCCGTTGCCCTCGCGCGCCAGGAAGCGGTGCGTCTCCAGCGCTACCGCCAACCGGTGGGCGGTCGCACGGGACAGCCCGGTGCTCTCCGTCAGCTGCGCGAGCGAGTGCGCACCCGCTCCGACGGCGTCCAGGACGGCCACCGCTTTGTCGAGGACGCCGACTCCGCTAGTCTGTTTCACATAGCGATACAACCATCTCAGAATGTGAGAAGCAAGCCATGGGTCGAACACTGGCGGAGAAGGTCTGGGAGCAACACGTCGTGCGACGGGCGGAGGGCGAGCCCGACCTGCTCTACATCGATCTCCACCTCGTGCACGAGGTGACGAGCCCGCAGGCCTTCGACGGCCTGCGGATGGCCGGCCGCCCGGTCCGCCGCCCGGACCTCACCCTGGCCACGGAGGACCACAACGTCCCGACGCTGTTCGAGGGACCCGGCCTGACCATCACCGACCCCATCAGCGCCAAGCAGGTCGAGGCGCTGCGCAAGAACTGCGCCGAGTTCGGCATCCGGCTGCACCCGATGGGTGACGCCGGCCAGGGCATCGTCCACGTCATCGGTCCGCAGCTCGGCATCACGCAGCCGGGCATGACCATCGTCTGCGGCGACAGCCACACGAGCACCCACGGCGCGTTCGGCGCGCTGGCCTTCGGCATCGGCACCAGCGAGGTGGAGCACGTCCTCGCGACCCAGACCCTCCCGCTCCCGCGCCCGAAGACGATGGCGGTGACCGTCGAGGGCTCGCTGCCCCCAGGTGCCACGGCCAAGGACCTCGTGCTCGCCCTCATCGCCCAGGTCGGCACCGGCGGGGGACAGGGGTACGTCGTGGAGTACCGCGGCGAGGCCATCCGCGCGCTGTCGATGGAGGGCCGCATGACGGTCTGCAACATGAGCATCGAGTGGGGTGCCCGGGCCGGGATGATCGCTCCCGACCAGACGACCTACGACTACCTCAAGGGCCGGCCGCACGCCCCGGCCGACTGGGACGAGGCCGTCGCGGCCTGGGACAGCCTGACGACCGACGAGGACGCCGTCTTCGACAAGGAGGTGGTGCTCGACGCGACCGGTGTCGCGCCCTTCGTGACGTGGGGCACCAACCCGGCACAGGGCGTCCCCCTGACCGGCACCGTCCCCGACCCTGCGTCGATGCCCGCAGGCAACGCGCGGGACGCCGCGCAGCGCGCCCTGGAGTACATGGGCCTGACGGCGGGAACGCCGATGCGCGACATCGCCATCGACACGGTGTTCCTCGGCTCGTGCACCAACGGCCGGATGGAGGACCTGCGTGCCGCCGCCGCCGTGCTCCAGGGTCGCAAGGTGGCGCAGGGGACCCGGATGCTGGTGGTGCCGGGCTCCATGCTGGTCAAGCAGCAGGCCGAGGCCGAGGGTCTCGACGCGCTCTTCACCGAGGCCGGGGCGGAGTGGCGCAGCGCCGGCTGCTCGATGTGCCTCGGCATGAACCCCGACACCCTGAACCCGGGGGAGCGCAGCGCGTCCACCAGCAACCGCAACTTCGAGGGCCGGCAGGGACGTGGCGGTCGCACCCACCTCGTCAGCCCGGAAGTGGCGGCTGCCACCGCCGTCCTCGGCCACCTCGCCTCACCCGCAGACCTGGAGAAGTGATGGACCCGTTCGTCAGCCACACCGGTACCGCCGTCCCGCTGCGCCGCAGCGACGTCGACACCGACCAGATCATCCCGAGCGACTGGCTCAAGCGGGTCGAGCGCACCGGCTTCGGCAAGGGACTGTTCAGCCAGTGGCGCGAGGACCCTGACTTCGTGCTGAACGCCCCCGAGCGGCAGGGGGCGACGATCCTCGTCGCCGGTGAGAACTTCGGCACCGGCAGCTCGCGCGAGCACGCCGTCTGGGCCCTCACCGACTACGGCTTCAAGGTCGTCATCAGCCCTCGCTTCGCCGACATCTTCCGTGGCAACTCGTTGAAGGGCGGGCTGCTCCCGGTGCAGCTCCCGACCGAGGTCGTGGCCCAGCTCCAGGACCTCGTCGAGACCGATCCGACGACGCAGATCACCGTCGATCTCGAGGCTCGCGAGGTCCGCGCACCTGGCATCACCGCGTCCTTCGACCTCGACGACTTCACGCGCTGGCGGCTCATGGAGGGCCTCGACGACATCGGACTGACCTTGCGACACGGCGACAGCATCACTTCTTTCGAGAAGGCTCGACCGACGTGGAAGCCATCCGCAACGCGCGTCTGACCTGAGAGCAGGACACGCGAGATCCCTTACGTGCCAAGGGGTTTCGCGCGCGATACCTTCTCCCGCTCCATCCCGGCGAGTCGTCCGAGCTGCTGACAAGCGCTGCGACACAGGCAATCTCACTGCGCGTGGTGGTCGACGTGGGCGCAGCGTGCCCCTACCTTTTCCGCGAAGGGGCAGAGCGCCTCGTCAGTCCACGGAGGTACATCGCTGTGAACAAGGCCGAGCTGATCGAGGCCATCGCCGACCGCATCGGTGACAAGCGGACGGCGTCTGCTGCCGTCGAGGCAGTTGTCGACGCAGTCACGACTGCTGTTGCCAAGGGCGAGAAGGTCGCGATCGCGGGCTTCGGCGTCTTCGAGAAGGTGGACCGGGCCGCACGCATCGCGCGCAACCCGGCTACGGGTGCCCAGGTCAAGCTCAAGGCGACCTCGGTGCCGAAGTTCCGTCCGGGTCAGGGGTTCAAGGACGTCGTGTCTGGCGCCAAGAAGCTCGCTCCCGTTGCCAAGGCCACTGTTGCCAAGACCGTCGGAAAGGCTGCTCCTGTGACCAAGAAGGCTGCTCCCGCCAAGAAGGCCGCCGCCAAGAAGGCGCCGGCGAAGAAGGCTCCCGCCAAGAAGGCCGCTGCGAAGAAGGCGCCGGCCAAGAAGGCTCCTGCGAAGAAGGCGCCGGCCAAGAAGGCTCCTGCGAAGAAGGCGCCGGCCAAGAAGGCTCCTGCGAAGAAGGCGCCCGCCAAGAAGGCTCCTGCGAAGA
>CAMLIA010000173.1 GCA_946479905.1 uncultured Frankiales bacterium
GGAGGGCGTCGCCCTCGACGCGGAAGGCCTCGGCGAGCGCCTCGCGCCAGCCCGGGAAGGGCGGCAGGCCGGCACCGTCCCACGCAGCCGGCGACATCACGCTGTACGCCGGACGGCTGGCCGGGGTGGGGAACTGCGCCGCCGTCGTGGGCAGCACCCGGGCCGGGTCCGCCCCGAGCTCCTCGAAGACCGCCTGCGCGAACCCGTGCCAGGACGTCTCGCCCCTGTTGGTGCCGTGGTAGGCCCCCGCGGGGGCGTCGGAGCGCGCGAGCGCCAGCAGCCCTCGGGCCAGGTCCCCCGCCCAGGTCGGTGAGCCCACCTGGTCGGTGATCACCGAGACGGTCTCGCGCTCCCGGGAGAGCCGGGCCATCGTCTTGACGAAGTTCGGCCCGCCCGCGCCGTAGAGCCACGCCGTCCGGACGATCCACGACGCGTCCGGCAGGATCTCCTGCACCGCGAGCTCGCCCGCCAGCTTGGTGCGGCCGTAGGCGTTGGTCGGCCCCTTCGGGTCGTCCGGCTCGTAGGGCACGGTGCCGTCGCCGGGGAACACGTAGTCGGTCGACAGCTGCGTCAGCCAGGCCCCGACCTCCTTGCACGCCGTCGCGAGCAGCGCCGGCGCCGTCGCGTTCACGGCGTAGGCCAGGTCCTCCTGCTCCTCGGCCCTGTCGACCGCCGTGTAGGCCGCCGGGTTGAGCACGACCAGCTTGTGGTCCGGGCTGTCGGAGCGCACCACCCGGGCCCACTCGTGCACGGTGTCGCGCACCGCGAACGGGTCGGTGAGGTCGATCTCCGGCAGGTCGATGCCGCGGCTGAAGGCGATGTCCTTCGCGGCCCGCGCCTGCCGGACGAGCTCGGAGCCGAGCTGGCCGTTGCAGCCCGTGATGAGCAGGGCGAGTCGGGCAGGCCCAGCCATCAGGAGACGACCTTCTCGCCCGCCGCGGCGTACTTCCTCTCGGTGGCGTCCTTCATCGGCCGCCACCAGGCCTCGTTGTCCCGGTACCACTGCACGGTCTGCAGCAGCCCAGCGTCAAAGTCGGAGTACGTCGGGGACCAGCCCAGCTCGGTCCGCAGCTTGCCGGCGTCGATGGCGTAGCGCATGTCGTGACCGGGCCGGTCCGTCACGTGGTCGTAGTCGTCCTCGGCCCGCCCGAACGCCTTGAGGATGGCGCGGACGACCTGCTTGTTGTTCTTCTCGCCGTCGGCCCCGATGAGGTACGTCTCCCCGATCCGGCCCTTGTCGATGATCGTCCAGACCGCGCTGTTGTGGTCGTCGACGTGGATCCAGTCGCGGACGTTGAGGCCGTCGCCGTAGAGCCGCGGGCGCTGCCCGTCGATGACGTTGGTGATCTGGCGCGGGATGAACTTCTCCACGTGCTGGTACGGCCCGTAGTTGTTGGAGCAGTTGCTGATCGTCGCCGTGATCCCGAACGAGCGGACCCAGGCCCGCACGAGCAGGTCGCTCCCGGCCTTCGTCGCGCTGTACGGCGACGACGGGTTGTACGGCGTCGTCTCCATGAACTTGGTCGGGTCGTCGAGCTCGAGGTCGCCGTACACCTCGTCGGTGCTCACGTGGTGCAGCCGCTTCCCGTGCCGGCGCACGGCCTCGAGGATCGTGAACGTGCCGATCAGGTTGGTCTGCACGAACGGCGACGGGTCGTTGAGGGAGTTGTCGTTGTGCGACTCGGCGGCGAAGTGCACGACGAGATCGGCGTCGGCCACCAGCGAGTCCATCAGCTTCGCGTCGCTGATGTCGCCCTCGACGAACCGGATGCGGTCGCGCACCGGGTCGAGCGACGTCCCGTCGCTGGCGTAGGTCAGCGCGTCGACGACGGAGACCTCCGTGCCGGGACGGTTCGCGAGGGTCCAGTGGACGAAGTTGGCGCCGATGAAGCCGGCGCCACCGGTGACGAGGATGCGCATGGCAGACATCCTCCCAGAAGGCGCGAGGGCCAGCTCAGTGCCTCAGGCGCCGACCTTGACGCACGAGGGCGCGCCGACCGTGTAGGACTTCGAGCCCTCGGCGCTGTCGGTGGAGTCGCTGAGGCTCACGCCGGCGCTGTAGTACCGGCCGGCGTTGGGGGCGAGCGTGGTGAGCTTCGAACCCGGCTTCGGCTTGTCGGGCAGGTCGGACAGGCTGATCGTCACCCGGACCTCGTTCTTGGCGGTGTCGAGCGCGCCCGACAGGGCGTCCCCGAGCGACTTCGACGTGCCGGTCGTGCCGTCGATCGTGCCGTAGCGGAAGCTCGGAGCGGCCCCCGTGGGAGCCAGCGCCTGGGTCCAGATCTGGGTGTCCCCGACGTTGAAGAAGAACTTCCAGTGCAGCCCGCCCGGGGCCGTCGGGTCCGACGTGGCGAGCTTCTTCACGCGGATGACGGTCGTGAGCTTCTTGGCATTCGTGGCCACGTCGGCGGAGACGATGTCGACCGCGTCGAGGTTCGTCGGGTAGACGCCGGACGCGATGAACGAGTCGCTCGCGTCACCGGCGTCGTCCTTGACGAGGTTGCAGACCGGCTTCGGCTTGGTGACCGCACCTGCGGTGCCGGCGACGAGCAGCCCCGTACCGACGGCGAGGGCAAGGGCGGGACGGACCAGCTTCACGGGTGCTCCTGGGTGTGGGCGGCGGGAAGGTCGATCAGGCGCCGGGCTTGACGCACGAGGGCGTGCCGGCGACGTAGGACTTGGAGCCGTCCGCGGTGTCGACGTCGGCGACGAGGACGCCGAGGACCGCGGTCGTGCTCGCGTGCAGGCTGGTGAGCTTGTTGCCCGGCTTGGTCTTGCCCAGCGAGGTCAGGTCGCTGACCGGGACGGTGATCCGGATCTCGTTCTTCGCCGCGTCCGTCACCCCGGTCGCGTCGCCCTTGGTGGTGTAGGTCCCGAGGCCGTTGGCCGTCTCCAGGTCACCCCACTGGTACGCGGTGCCGCTCGCGCTCGACTCGGCGGAGAAGTAGATCGGGTTTTCCGCACCGGGCGCGCTGAACTGCATGTAGTAGTTCCGGCCCGTCGCGGAGTAGGGGCTGGTGGCACCCAGGCTCTTCAGGCGCAGGACCGCGGTCACGCTCTTCGCGTTCGAGGCGACATCGGCGCTCACGATGTCGAGGCTCGGGTCACTGGGCAGGGGCGGCTGCACGCTGGCGTCACCCGCGTCGTCCTTGACGAGGTTGCAGACCGGCTTCGGCTTGGCCGCCGCGCCCGCCACCCCGGCCAGCACGAGGGAGGCGCCTGTCGCGAGTGCCACGGCGGGTCGGATGAGTCGCATGCGAGGTCTCCTGAGCGGTCCGGGTGTCGCGGCAGGAGTTCGGCGCGCGGAGCCGGCTTCCTGCCGACGCCCCGAAAGTGTCCGGTTTGCGACGCTTCGGGGAGTCGGGCAGCGCGTTCGCCACACCTGGCGGTCAGGTTCAGGTTCCTCACCAGATCGGCCTCGTACCCTGGAGGGAACCCCACCTGCCGGTCAGGCGTCCTGTGCAGGTAGCGACACCAGGTCGTGACCGCCCCGACGACCGCAGGCCGAGCCGAGGAGTGACCAGGCGTGACGACCCCGCGTGACCCGCACGACGGCGTGCCGTCCGAGGGCCTGCGCGGCGACGAGCCGTCCAACGGCGCCGGGCTGCCGCCGCACCTCGACCCGCGCCGGCCGCGCAAGGCGGCTCCCCCGCGCGTCACCAACGCCTACCGGCAGGCGGCCCGAGGGGGGCCCGCGCCGCGCAGCACGGTCCGGCCGCCCGACGTCGTACCGCCGGCGCGACCGCGCGGGCGCTCCGGGGGCCAGCGGGTCGCACGGGTGCTGTCCTGGCTCGCGCTCACGATGGCCGTGGTCGTGCTCGTCGCGGCCGGGGGCCTGTACCTGGCCTTCAACCACTACGTCGGCAACATCGACAAGATCAACGTCTTCAACGGCCTGGGCGCGCGCCCGACGAAGCCGCACAACAAGGCCCAGAACTTCCTGCTCGTCGGGTCCGACAGCCGGGAGGGGAGCAACGGGGAGGGCACGCAGGGCAGCGGCGCGACCTTCGTGACCGGGCAGCGCTCCGACACGGTGATCCTCGCCCACCTGTTCGGCAACAGCGACAACGTCGAGATGGTCAGCTTCCCTCGCGACTCCTGGGTCGAGATCCCCGCCTTCACCAACCCGAAGACGCACCGCGTCACGCCGAAGCACTTCAACAAGCTCAACAGCGCCTTCAGCGAGGGTGGCCCGGCGCTGCTGATCTCGACGATCGAGCACCTGACCAACATCCGGGTCGACCACTTCGTGCAGATCGACTTCACCGGCTTCAAGAAGATGGTCAACAAGCTCGGCGGGGTCGACGTCTGCCTGACGAAGCCCGCGAAGGACCACTTCTCCGGCATCAACCTGACCGCCGGCAACCACCACATCAACGGCGACGTCGCGCTCGCCTTCGTGCGGCAGCGGCACGGGCTGGCCAACGGCGACATCGACCGGATCGCCCGCCAGCAGCAGTTCATCGGCTCGCTGACCCACAAGGTGCTGTCGGCGGGCACGCTGCTGAACCCGATCAAGCTCAACGGGTTCCTCGACGTCGCGACCGCGTCGCTGACCGTCGACAAGGGCCTGTCGGGCGGCGACATCAAGAAGCTGGCGCTCCGGATGCGCCGGTTCAACTCCGGCGGGGTGCTGTTCACCACGGCGCCGATCTCGGACATCAGCGGCCGCCGCAACGGGCAGAGCGTGGTGCTGCTCGACGAGCTGAAGGACCAGGCGCTGTTCACCGCGCTGCGCAACGACCAGGCGCCCGGCAAGGCCCCCGTCGCCCCCAAGGTGACGCTGATCGTCAAGCCGTCGAACGTCCGGGTGTCGGTCTACAACGGCTCGGGGATCAACGGCCGCGGCCGGCAGGCGGCCAACGACCTCGCCGCCGTGGGCTTCGTCATCGCCGGCCCGGCCCAGACCCGAGGCTCAGGGCAGACCGGCACCGTCATCTACTACGGACCGACCAAGTCCGACTCCGCGAAGACGCTGCAGGCGGCCGTCCCCGGCTCGACCCTGCAGGAGGACAACAGCCTGGGCCGGACGCTGACCCTGGTGATCGGCACCGACTACAAGGGCGCCCAGAAGGTCACCGTCACCCCGCACGCGACGGCACCCCCGTCGAGCACCGCGGCGCCGGTCCGCACCGCCGCCGTCAACCCCTGCACGACCTAGAAGGTCAGCGAGCCCGTCGTCGGCAGCAGCAGCACCCAGGTCGAGCCGGGGTGCAGCGCGATCTGCCTGCCCGCGGCGTTGTAGAAGCGGGTCGCACCGAACCCGGCCCGCTTCCAGGTGCCGGTGAGGCGCACGCCGTCCCGCAGGATCGTCACCGCGCCCGAACCGGTGGTCTTCGTGAACGGGGTCGGCTGGCCGTGCACGTCGACGAAGCGGCTGTGCTGGATGGCGACCCGCTGCACGACGATGTTGGCGGGCGCGACCCCCGGCATCGGGGTGCCGTTCTGGGTGATCGACCAGGTTCCCGTGGACGGGTGGTAGGTGAGGCCGACGCGCGTGAAGGACGAGTACGACGCCACGGCCGTCGGCGCCGGCAGGCCGGTGGTGGGGGTGGCCGCGGAGAAGGTGAAGCCGACGTCCTTGACGGTGTTGGACGGGTTCAGCGTCGCGAGCTTGCCGAGGTCGACGAAGAAGTTGCGCGCGTCCCTGCGGTGCGCTCCGAGGCGGTAGGCCCCCGAGAAGTCGTCGTAGGAGCCGTCCTTGAGCCAGCCGGAGCGCTGGGCGGAGCGGAAGATGGCCAGCACGCCCTTGTTGGCACCGGAGAACGCGAGCGGCGGGTCGTCGTAGGCGCGCAGCACCCCCACGTCCGACTCCCGGGCGGAGCGGACCGGGCCGACGTCCGCGGTCCCGGCGCGCTTGACCTCGTAGATCGCCAGGAAGCGCGTCAGGCCGCCCTCGACCAGCTCCTGGTAGACCACGGCGGCACGGCCGATGCCCTTGTGGAACGGCCGGGCCAGGGGGGCGTTGTCGATCTTCACGGCCACCACCGGACCGCCCAGCGGCGTGCCTCCCGTGAGCAGGTCCGGCAGCACGGGCTTGGGGGACGGGCTCGGGCTCGGGGTCACCGACGGCGAGCTGACGGCGGCGGGCTTGACGGCCACCTTGTGCGACCCGTTGCACGCCGCGACGGCACTGAGGGCTGTCGCAGCGATCACGACGGTCTTGCAGGTGAGGGCAGCAGAACGCATGCGAACGAGGGTAAGTGGGCGGCGAGCCGCACCTGGTCAACTCGCCGAAGAGTGAGGTCGTTCTAGCGTGAGCGGGTGCTTTCCTCCCTCACTGCCGGTCTTGTCGCTGATCGGGACCCCGCGCAGCCGCTGCTCACCTACGTCGACGGCCCGGCCCGGATCGAGCTGTCCGGCGCCACGACGGCCAACTGGGTGTGCAAGACCGCGAACCTGCTGGTCGACGGGTACGGCCGTCCCGACCGGGTCGGTCTGCTGCTGCCGCTCCACTGGCAGACCCCCTGCCTGCTCCTCGGTGCCGTGGCCGCCGGGGCGGTCGCCGTCGTGGCGGCCACGCCGGAGCAGCTCGCGGGCTGCGCGGTGGCGTTCACCACGCTCGAGACGGCCGAGGCGGCCCTCGACGCGGGGGTCGAGGAGGTCTTCGCCTGCTCGCTGACGCCGTTCGGGACCCGGCTCGCTGCGGTGCCGGCCGGCGTCAACGACGCGGCCGTGGACATCCCGAGCTACGGCGACCACTTCCACGGCCGGCCCCCGCAGGCCCGGGTCGTGGTGGAGGGCCGCGCGCTGGTCGTACCCCCCTCGGACGTGACCGCCGCGGACCGGGTGCTCACGTCCCAGGACCCGCGCACGCGGGAGGGGCTCGTGACGCTGCTCGGGGCGCTGCGGGCCGGGGCCGCCGTCGTGCTGCTGCGTGACGGCGACCCCGCCGCGGTCGCAGCTCAGGAGGGCGTGACCCGCTCGTTCGCGTAGAGCTCCTCGGACCGCGGGTCGTTGCCGGCGAGGTCCAGCAGCAGTGACAGCGGGACGTGCGCCTTGAGCAGCGCCACCACCCACTCGTCACAGGGGCGCGGCGCGGAGGTCGTCGGGGACGTCATGCGTCCTCACCTGCCTCGGGGGTGCGGTGGTGCTCGGGGGGTGCCTGCCCCCCTTGCATCGGCAGCCGGATGCGGGTCCTTCAGGGCCAAACGGGTGGTGAGTCCGACATGTGCCGCTTTCAGATGACCTCGGCCGGGTCCGTAGGGTCGTCGGGTGACACACGTCCTGCTGCTCATCGCCTCCGCGGCCGCGATCTACTTCTCGTGCGAGCTGTTCGTCAACGCGGTCGAGCACCTGGGCAAGCTGCTGCGGCTCGGCACGCTGGCGATCGGCACGGTGCTCGCGGCGATCGGGACGGCGCTGCCGGAGAGCGTCGTGACCGGCGTGGCCGTGACGGGTGGCGACACGAAGGACGTGGGAGTGGGGGCGGCGCTCGGCGGCCCGCTCGCGCTGGCGACCCTGGCCTACGCCGTGGTGGGGGTCGTGCTGCTCGCCCGCCGGGCCGCCCTGCCGCGCCTCGACGTCGGGCGGCTGGGCCGGGACCAGGGAGCGTTCCTGGGCATCTTCGCCTCGCTGCTCGCGGTCGGGCTGGTGTCGTTCACGGGCAAGCGGTGGCTGGGGCTGGTGTTCTTCGCGCTCTACGCGGCCTACGTCTTCGTGGAGCTCCGCAGCGACGACGAGGTGCACGGCGACGACCTCGAGCCGCTGCGGCTCGGCGGGTCGGCCGACCCCGGCGTGCTGCCCGTCGTCGTGCAGTCCGTCGCCACGCTCGTCGTGGTGTTCGTGGCCTCGCAGGTCTTCGTCGACCAGCTGGCCTGGGTGGGTCCCCAGATCGGGCTGTCGGGCGGCGTGACCGCCCTGCTGCTGGCGCCCGTGGCCACCGAGCTGCCCGAGGTGCTCAACGCCGTGATCTGGGTGCGGCAGGGCAAGGTGCAGCTGGCGATGTCGAACATCAGCGGGTCGATGATGGTGCAGGCCACGGTGCCGAGCGGGCTCGGGCTGCTGTTCACGTCGTGGCAGCTGGACGGGCCGCTGCGGCTGTCCGCCGGCATCACGTTCGCCGCCATCGCCTGCCAGCTGGTGCTGCTCGTCACCGGCCGGCTGACCGCGCGGACGCTGACGGTGTCGGGCGCCTTCTACGTGGCCTTCGCCGGCCTTCTCGTCCTGGTCTGAATCTGCTCCTCGCTGCCGAGCGAGAAGCGGTCACCGACCTCCTCCAGAGCCAGCCGGGCGAGCACCTGCTGCTCGGTGGCGACCCGCTCGGAGCGCCCGCGCCCGAGGAAGCTCACGGTCCAGTGCAGCACCGTCGTCACCCGGCTCTTGAACCCGACGATGTAGATGATGTGCACGGCCAGCCACAGCAGCCAGGCGACGAAGCCGCTGAAGCGCAGGCCCTTCACGCTCGCGACGGCGTGGAACCGGCTCACGGTCGCCATCGAGCCCTTGTCCTTGTAGACGAACGGCGTGCGCTCCTTGCCCTTGATGATCCTCGCCGCGTGCCGGGCGCCCTGGATGGCGACCTGGGCGACGCCCGGGTAGCCGTTGAGGCTGGCCATGTCGCCGATGACGAACACCTCCGGGTGACCCGGCAGCGACGTGTCCGGCAGCGTCTGGATGCGGCCGGCCCGGTCGGTCTCGGCCCCGGTCTGCTCGGCGAGCTGACGCGCCAGCGGGCTCGCGGCCACCCCGGCCGCCCAGATCTTGCAGAAGCTCGGGATCAGGCTGCGCTGGCCGTGCTCGTCCTCGACGGTGACGCCGTCCCGGTCGACGTCGACCACCTTCTTGCCCAGCTGCACCTCCACGCCGATGCCGTTGAGACGCCGCAGCGCGTCCGCCGACAGCCGGTCTCCGAACGACCCGAGCACCTCGGAGGCGAAGTCGACGAGGACGACGCGCGTCGTCCGCGGGTCGATGTTGCGGAAGTCGCCGACCAGGGCGCGCCGAGCCAGCTCGGTGATCTGACCCGCCATCTCCACACCGGTCGGGCCGGCCCCGATGACGACGAACGTCAGCAGCCGGTCGATCTCCTCGGCCTCCGAGGCGAGCTCGGCGAGCTCGAACGCGCCGAAGAT
>CAMLIA010000174.1 GCA_946479905.1 uncultured Frankiales bacterium
GTGTCGGGGAGGCTGGTGCCATGACGCAGATCAGCCGCTCCACGCGAACGCGCAGTGACGAGCCGCAGAACCTTCCGGTGAGCAGCGGCGAGCCGGACCTCGTCGTGGTCGACACGACCTGGGGGCACGTCCAGCCCCTTCAGCCGGTGCCCGGTGTGGCGACCGTGGGGGAGCTGGAGCTGATCGCCCTGGTCGAACAGGGAGCGCTGCTGGTCGACACGAGGGTGCCCGACTCGCGCAGTGGTCACTCACTGCCGGGAGCGGTCAACATCCCTCACGACGCGATCGAGGACCGACGCGGGGAGCTGGAGGACGTCAACGTGCTCTTCTGCAACGGACCGCAGTGCCCGCAGACCCCGGATGCCCTCCGGACGCTGGTGGGGGCAGGAGTGCCGGCGTCCCGGCTCCGCTACTACCGCGGCGGGATGCACGACTGGATGACTCTCGGGTACCCCACCGAGTCGGTGTGATCCGTGTCGATACCCCGACGGGTATCATGGTCCTCCCGCTCAGGACCTACCCGAAGGACACGCCATGTGCTCGCCGGCACGCTGCCATCGATGCGCGAAGACGACCTGGCGCGGGTGCGGACTGCACATCGATGCCGTCATGCGCCAGGTCCCTGACGCCCAGCGGTGCACGTGTCCAGCACTGGAGCACCGCTCGCTGCTCCAGCGCCTCAGGAGGCAGTGAGAGCTCCCCTGTCGTGCGCGAGAGCCAGGCGCGCCAGTTCGCGCGCGCCCCGCAGGCCGGCTGTGATGAGCGGGCCACCTCGCTGCCCGAGCACCGCCCCGTCCAGCACCCGCCCGCCTCGTACCACCCGGAAGACCAGGCAGCCACCTGCGGCGCTGGTGGAGCCGGTCTTGCCGGCGACGAAGCCGTCTCTTCCGAGCAGGGTGTTGGTGTTGTGCACCCGGCCGGCCACCGGCAGCACGGCGGAGGTGGACCCCATGATCCGGGCGAGCAGGGGCGACCGCAGGGCGGCACGGAGCAGCAGCACCTGGTCGCGGGCGGTCGACACGGTGCTGCGCGCGTAGCCGCTCGGGTCCGTGTAGGTCGTGTCGGCCATGCCGAGCCTGTCGGCGGTCTCGTTCATGAGGGCCACGAAGGCCGACCTGCTGCCAGCGACGCGGTCGGCGAGCATCACGGCGATGTTGTTGGCGGAGGGGAGCAGCAGCGCGGTCAGGGCCTGGTCGCGGTCGAGGGCCTCGCCTCGGGCGACCTCGACCACGGACTCGCCACGACCCTTGCGTCGCCGGGTGTCTGCGACGTCGTCGGCGTCGACCACCAGGCGGCTCGCCGGCTCAAGGTGGTGCACCGTGAGGTAGGCGGTCATCACCTTGGCGAGGCTGGCGATCGGGACCGGGTGCTGGTCAGGCGAGCTGACGAGCCCGCCGTCCAGCGCGTAGCTCGCCTGGCCCTCGGCGGGCCACGCGACCTCTGACTGCGGGGGAGCCGACGGGGAGCTCCGCGGTGCCGGGCTGGGCACGTGAGCCAGGGGCGACGCGGCACAGCCGACCGTCAGCGAGGACGCGAGGAGGACGGCGGCTGCGGTGCGCCGTCGAGGAGCAGTGGGCATGGTCCGAACGCTGGACGGGCGAGGTCGTCGGCCCGTCGCTGTCGTGTCACGGCCTCGCGACGACTTCTGTGACGCGCCTGTGACACGGCGGCGACGACCCGGTGGCACACCGTCGGCACGGTGGCCAGGTGCTGTGGCGACTGTCCCTCGAGGTGCTCGGGCAGGTGCACCGGGCCGCGCCGCGGGCGCACCTGGGGGACCTGCTCGTTGCCGCTGTCGTCCTCGCGTCGTGGGGTGCCGTCCTGGCGAGGTGGTACGGACGAGGGCGCGGCGCGGTGGTGCTGGGTGCGCTGGCGGGGTCGGCCCTCGCCGTGGCGGTCAGCCTGACCCTCTTCCGAGCCGGCGGGCGCGAGGGGAGCCTGGGGATGCTGCGCGGCTGTGCGGTGACAGTGCCCAACGTGCTGTCCGGTGACGGCCTGGCGAACCTGCTGCTGTTCGCACCGGCGGCCTTCCTCGCGGTGCTCGCGATCGGCCGGCCCGGGCTCGTCGCGGCGTCCGTCGCCGTCGTGAGCGTGGCCGTGGAGGGGCTGCAGGCCGTGCTGCTCGTGGGGGTGTGCGACTCGAGCGACGCGCTGCTCAACACCCTGGGCGCCCTCGCCGCGGCCAGTGCTGCTGACCTGCTGCGCCGGGCCCTGTCGGGCGAGGCCGTGCCAGGATCGGACCCGTGCCCCGGATCCTGCTGATCGAGGACGACCCCGATGTCCGCGAGGGGCTCGAGATCGCCCTGCGGCACCTGGGTCATGACGTCTCCACACGGAGCGACGGGGAGACAGGCATCGCCGCCGTCCGCGAGCGCGAGCCGGACGTCGTCGTGCTCGACGTCATGCTCCCCGGCGCCGACGGGTTCGAGGTCTGCCGCCGCGTCCGCACGTTCTCCGCCGTGCCCATCGTGATGCTCACGGCGCGCAGCGACGACGTGGACGTCGTGGCCGGGCTGGAGGCCGGCGCCGACGACTACCTCGCGAAGCCCGTGCAGCCGCGCGTGCTCGAGGCGAAGCTCAAGGCGGTGCTGCGCCGGGTGGTGCCCCTGCCGGCTGCCGTCGCCGGGCCGGTGGCGTTCGGCGACCTGGTCGTCGACCGGGGGTCGCTCGTCGTGACGAAGGGTGGTCGGCACCTCGACCTGACACCGATGGAGCTGCGGCTGCTGCTCGAGCTCGTCGGCAACCCGGGACTCGTCCTTTCGCGCCAGCAGCTGCTCGCCTCGGTGTGGGGTCAGGACTACCTCGGGGACTCCCGGCTGGTCGACGCCTGCGTCCAGCGGCTCCGGGCGAAGATCGAGGACGTCGCGGCCGAGCCGCAGCTGCTCCGGACCGTGCGCGGCTTCGGCTACCGCTTCGGCTCGTGACCGCCCGTCCCGGCAGCCTGCGGCAGCGGTTGCTGCTCGGCTTCGTCAGCGTTGGGCTCGTGTCGGCGGCTGTCGCGTCCGTGGCCACCGTCATCGGGTTCCTCGTCGTCGCCAACCAGCACCCCATCGGCGCCAACCGCATCGGGCGTCGACTCACCGGCTGGCTGCCCGGGACCCCTTCGACGCGGGCGGTCGAGCTCGCCCTCACCGGCATCGGGCTGCTCCTCGTGGCGCTCGCCGTCACCACCGCGCTGTCCATCGCTCAGCGGGTCCTGCGGCCCGTCGGTGACCTCGTCGACGCGACGGAGCGGATGGCGACCGGGGACCTCACGGTCCGTCTCGAGCCCGAGGGAGACGACGAGATCGCCGAGGTCGCCCGCTCCTTCAACGTCATGGCCGACAGCCTCGACCGCTCGGTCAGCACGCTGAAGCAGATGGAGACGAACGCCCGCAGGTTCGCCGCCGACGTCTCGCACGAGCTGCGGACGCCGCTCGCCGCGATGTCCGCCGTGACGGATGTGCTGTCCGCGCACACCTCCGAGCTGAGTGCGGAGGCGGCCCGCGCCACGGACCTCGTGGTCCGGGAGATCAGGCACCTCGAACGCCTCGTCGCCGACCTCATCGAGATGTCCCGCTTCGACGCCGGCACCGCCCGCCTGGACGCCGAGCTCGTCGACGTGCGCGCCGCCATCACGTCCTCGCTCGAGGTCAGGGGCTGGCTCGGGGAGGACGTGCACGTGGAGACCGAGCCTGGTCTGACGGCCTCCCTGGACCTGCGCCGCTTCGACATCGTGATCGCCAACCTCGTCGGCAACGCGGTGAAGTACGGAGGCCCCCCGGTCGTCGTGGCCGCCCGGCGCGAGGGCGGCAGTCTGGTCGTCGAGGTGACCGATCACGGGCCGGGCATCGCGCAGGAGGCGCTGCCGCACCTGTTCGAGCGCTTCTTCAAGGCCGACAGCGCGCGGGCCCGCTCCGACGGCAGTGGTCTAGGGCTGGCGATCGCGCTGGAGAACGCCCGGCTGCACGGCGGGGACCTTCGGGCCGGAAACCGATCCGCGGGCGGTGCGGTCTTCCGGCTCACCCTGCCCGGCCACCAGCAGGGAGCGGGGCCCGGCTGAGGAGACGGTCGCCGCCGCCAGTCCCGGTGCGGGCCTGACCCGCCGCCCGTGGTTTCGTGCGGGTGTGCGCACCCCTTCCCGAGCACTGCTCGTCGCCGGCCTCTGCACGGCCGCCCTGCTGGCGCCGCCCCCGGCGAGCTCCTCAGCTGCCCCCTGCAGCTCCGCCATCAGTGGCCCGAACGACCCTGACTACGCGCCGAGCGAGCGCAGCGGCAGCGGCTCCTACAACGTCGAGCAGTGGTACCTGTACGACTGCCTCCCGCAGTCGGCTCCGCTGGCCACGGACGACGAGGGCGCCGCCGGCATGAGCGTCAACAAGGCCTGGGCGCAGTACGGCTACGGCAACGACCACGTGATCGTCGCCTACCTCGAGGGCGGGGTGAACTGGCGTCGCTCGGACACCGCTCCGGACCTGCGGACCAGGGCGTACCTCAACACCCGGGAGCTGCCGCTGCCGATCCGGAACGGCCAGCACTGCGCCGGGTACGACTGCGACCACAACGGGGTCGTGAACGTGGACGACTACGCGAGCGACCCGCGCATCAGAAAGCCCCTGCTGCACGTGGCCACGGCCGGGGGGATCACCTCGGAGGACCTGATCAGGTCGTTCAGCGACGGCACCGACGCGGACCACAACGGCTACGTCGACGACATCAGCGGCTGGAACAGCTTCCGCGAGACCAACGACCCGCAGACCGACCAGAGCATCTACAACCACGCCAACAGCCAGAGCGTGCTCGCGGTCGGTACGGCGAACGACGGGTTCGGCCGGGCCGGGATCTGCCCGCGGTGCCGCCTGCTGAGCGTGAAGATCGGCGACGAGGCGATCGACCGGGCGGACCGCACCGCGGCCGGGATCCTCTACGCGGTCGACGCCGGCGCGAAGGTCGTCATCGGGGTGTCGGTCAGCCTGGGGACGGGCCCGGCGCTGCAGTCGGCGGTGGAGTACGCCTACGCCCGCGGGGTGACGGTCGTGCTCGCCAGCAACGACTTCGAGTCCACCGACCACACCGAGGGGATGCGGTTGCCGCACGTGTGGCCCGGCAACGGTGTCGTCGCGGACCTGACGAACAGGCAGGACAAGAGCCTGCCGGTCGACGGGCTGACCCGCACCTTCCGCAGCCGCAGCAGCCTGACCTCCTACGGTGCTCACGCGCTGTTCTCCGCCGCGTCCAAGGACGGCTCGACCTCGGAGAGCACGCCGAGCAACGGCGGGGTCGCGGCGATGGTCTACAGCGCGGGCTTCGACGCGGGGACCCCGCTCGACGCCGACGAGGTCAAGCAGGTGGTCCGGGCCACAGCCAGCCCGATCGACGTGACGCCTGCCTCCTCGGTCGGGTCGCCGTTCCCGGCCCTGCCCGGCTGGGACGTGCAGTACGGCTACGGCCGGCCGAACGTGTTCAAGGCCGTCCAGGCGGTTCACCAGCACCGCGTCCCGCCCACCGCAGTGATCCAGAGCCCCGACTGGTACGCCGCCTACGACCCGACCCGGTCGGGCAGCTTCGCGGTCCGGGCCGACGTCGCTGCGCGGCGCGCCTCGTCGTACCGCTGGAGGCTCGAGTTCGCCCCGGGCGTGCAGCCGTCGGACGGCGCCTTCCGCACGGTCGCGAGCGGCACCGGCACCGGTCCGCGGACGGTGCAGGGCACCGTGGACCTGAGCAAGGTGCCGTCGTCTTTCTGGTCAGGGGAGTACGCGCTCACCGCTGACCGGCTCTCCGCCGAGCGCTACACCGCGACCGTGCGGCTGCGGGTCACGGACGACCGCGGGCTGATGGGGGAGGACCGGCGTGCGGTCCAGGTGCGGCACGACCCGGACGAGCTGCCGGGCTTCCCCCGCTACGTCGGGCCGGGCGACACCAGCCCGACCCTGGGCGACGTCGAGGGGCGCGGACGCCTCGACGCGATCGTCGCCTCCGAGGGCACCGTCCACGTGCTCCGGCCCGACGGCCGTGAGGCCCCCGGCTTCCCGGTGCGCACCGGACCGGCACCTGCATGGGACCCGGCCTTCACCGGAAACCACCTGCGCAGCAGGGGTTTCCGGGCGAGCACGCCCAGCCGTGACCCGATCAGCAACACCCTCGCGCTCGGCGACCTCGACCACACCGGAGAGCTCGACATCGTGGCCACCACGGTGAACGGTCGGGTCTGGGCGTGGGACGGCGCCGGCCGGGTCAAGCCCGGCTTCCCGGTGCAGACCGACCGGCGCTTCTCCCGGCAGCAGGTGCCTGCTCCTGACACCCCCTACGTCCGCAACCGGTCGGCCGGGGCGTTCAGCTCACCGGTGCTCGTCGACCTCGACCACGACGGGCGGCTCGAGATCGTGCAGGCCGCGTTCGACGGCCGCGTCTACGCCTGGCGTGCCGACGGCCGGATGCAGCCGGGCTTCCCGGTCGAGACGCAGAACCCCGACACCGCCCAGCCGCCGGGGTTCACCTACGCCCGCGACTTCAAGGTCGCGACCACGCCCGCGGTCGCGGACGTCGACCGGGACGGGACCCCTGACCTCGTGGTCGCCCTCGCCGACACCAGCTTCCCCACCTCCTCCAACGCCACCGGCGTGCGCGGTTACCTCACGGCCTTCCACGGCCAGGGCAACCGCCACCCGGGCGGTGCTCTCGTGAGCGGCTACCCGGTGGCCATCCCCGCCGCGGCTCAGGGCTACGGCACCGCCCAGGACTTCATCACCGAGGGCGTCCAGACCCCGGTCACGATGGACCTGCCGACCGGGCCGGTGGCCGTCGCCAACGCCGGGCTCTTCACGCAGATGCGCGTCGACCTCGCGCACGCCCTCGTCACCCCGATGACACCGGCAGCCTTCGCCCCGGACGGTCCGCTGCAGGCCGCGACACCTCTCGTGCACTTCACCTCGAGCGCCTCGGCCGGACACCTGGTCCCGGGTGTGACGACACCGCAGGTCGCGCAGGGCGGATCGGCGACCTCCGACGTCGCCACCGGCATCGTCGCGACACCCGGGCTCGGCATCAAGGTCCGCAGCGGCCTGTCCGCCTACGACGTGGCCACCGGCGCGCCGCTCCCCGGCTTCGCCACCGCCAGGCCGCAGCAGGGCCTGCCCATCCTCTCGGCACCGCTGCTGGCGGACCTCACGGGCGACGGGCGCAACGACATCGTCCTCGGCGGTGACAGCGCGGCCCTCGTCGGCTACGACGCCGTCAGCGGAGCGGATCTGCCCGGCTTCCCGAAGTGGACCGGTGGGTTCGGGCTCTGGACCCCCGCCGCCGGCGACTTCGCGGGCACCGGCCGCACGACGGTGGTGGCCCAGACCCGGGAAGGGCTGCTGCACGCCTGGCGCACCAACGGCAGGCTGGGCGGTGAGGACGCCTGGCACTGGCACCAGGACGACCGCAACACCGGGCACCTCGGCACCGACACCCGCCCGCCGGCGGCCGTGCAGCACCTCGCCGCGCGACGGCAGGGCAGCTCCGACGTCCTCACCTGGTCCGCCTCCGGCGACGACTGGAACACCGGCAGGGCCACCCGCTACACCGTGCTCGCGTCCGCGCAGCCGATCACCCAGGCCAGTCGGGCGAAGGCCCGGCAGGTGGCGACCGTGACCGCCTTGACCACCAGCGTGCCCCACGTCGCCGGCCGCTACTACGCCGTGCAGGCCGTCGATGACGCCGGCAACCTGTCACCGCTGCCGCAGCGGCTCACCCGTGGCGCTGCTGACCAGGGCAGGGTCCCGCCCGACGGGCTGGCAGCCACAGGTCCCACGGGCCTGGCCGCCGCGGCAGGCGTCCTCCTGCTGCTCGTCCTGCTGCTGCTGCGGCGCTCGACCCGGTCGCGGGCCTTCCTCGGCCGTGGCGATCTTTGAGTGTCTCCGGCCGTTCCGGAGCGTGCCGAGGGCGCAAAGATCATCCGGCAGCGATCGTGGGCGCGTGATCTTTGCGTCCCGTGGCAGCGTCCTGCGGGCAGCAGGCGGGCAAAGATCGGCTGGCGTCGTCGGGATGCCAGCCCGCCTTGGTGGACTACGGTCGGCGGGTGGCTGGTGGACGTGCGCTCAGTCGCCGCGAGGCCGTCGCCGACCCGGCGAAGCACCGGCGGGCGCTCGCCTCTGACCTGCTCGCCGTCGGCGTCGACATCGGCGGGACGAAGATCGCGGCGGGGGCCGTCACGGCCGACGGCGTCGTCATCGACCGCACCCGCAGGCAGACCCCCGGGCTGAGCGTCGCGCCGGAGGTCGTGGAGGCGACGATCCTCGACGCGGTCAGGGAGCTCACCAGCCGGCAGCGGGTCTACGCCGTGGGCATCGCCGCGGCCGGCTTCGTCGACGCGGACCGGCGCACGGTGCTCTTCGCGCCGCACCTGTCCTGGCGCAACGAGCCGCTGCGCGATGCCCTGTACCGCAAGCTGCGGCTGCCCGTCGTCGTCGAGAACGACGCGAACGCCTCGGCCTGGGGGGAGTGGCGCTTCGGGGCGGGCCGAGGCGAGTCGCACCTGCTCGTGGTCAACCTCGGCACCGGGATCGGCGGCGCGACGATCACGAACGGAACGTTGCAGCGAGGGCGGTACGGCATCGCCGGCGAGTTCGGGCACATGCAGGTCGTGGCCGGCGGGCACCGGTGCGAGTGCGGCAACCGCGGCTGCTGGGAGCAGTACGCCAGCGGCAACGCCCTGGTCCGCGAGGCCCGCGCGATGGCGGTGTCGGGCTCGCCGATGGCTCATGCCCTGCTGGCGCAGGTGGCCGGCGACGCGGACGCGATCAACGGCCCGCTGGTGACGCGCCTCGCCTCCGAGGGCGACGTGGCGTGCACCGAGCTCTTCGCCGAGGTCGGCCAGTGGCTCGGCGTGGGAGTCGCCAACCTGGTCGCGGCGTACGACCCTGGGCGGGTCGTCATCGGCGGGGGCGTCTCGGAGGCGGGGGACCTGCTGCTCGAGCCGGCGCGGCTCGCCTTCCGCCGCACCCTGACTGGTCGCGGGTACCGCCCGGAGGCGGACATCGTCGGTGCGCAGCTGGGCAACGAGGCCGGCCTCGTCGGTGCCGCCGACCTGGCCCGGCCGTTCGC
>CAMLIA010000175.1 GCA_946479905.1 uncultured Frankiales bacterium
GCCTGCGCGACGACAAGCAGCACGCGTTCCAGCGGCGCTACCGCGACGTCGACGTGCTCCTCGTCGACGACATCCAGTTCCTGGAGAACAAGGAGCGCACGCAGGAGGAGTTCTTCCACACCTTCAACACGCTGCACAACGCCAACAAGCAGATCGTCATCACCTCCGACCGGCCGCCGCAGCAGCTGTCCACCCTCGAGGACCGGCTCCGCACCCGCTTCCAGTGGGGCCTCATCACCGACGTCCAGCCACCCGACATCGAGACCCGCATCGCCATCCTGCGCAAGAAGGCGGCCAGCGACCGGCTGATGGCGCCGCCGGAGGTGCTGGAGTTCATCGCGAGCAAGATCAGCACCAACATCCGGGAGCTGGAGGGCGCCCTGATCCGGGTGACGGCCTTCGCGAGCCTCAACCGCCAGCCCGTCGACCTGTCGCTGGCGGAGATCGTCCTCAAGGACCTCATCCCCGCCGACGGCGGCCCGGAGATCACCGGCGCCACGATCATGGCCGCCACGGCGGAGTACTTCGGCCTCACCATGGAGGACCTCTGCGGCTCCTCGCGCTCGCGGGTGCTCGTCACCGCCCGGCAGATCGCCATGTACCTCTGCCGCGAGCTCACCGACCTGTCGCTGCCCAAGATCGGGCAGATGTTCGGCGGCCGGGACCACACCACCGTCATCCACGCCGACCGCAAGATCCGCGGCCAGATGGCGGAGCGCCGGGCGACCTACAACCAGGTCGCCGAGCTCACCAACCGCATCAAGACCCGGTCCCGGCAGTAGGTGACCTCGGTCACAGGGTCTCTGCACAGACTGGGGACAAGGGTGTGGACGGCAGCGCTCATCGGTGGACCGTCGGGGACGGCCGTCCGGCTGTCCACCGGCGTCCACCGGCGGCCTGCCGGTCCGTCCACAGCGGCCGCACACCTGGCCGAGGGCGCTGACCTGCGACGACGCTCGCTGTCCACAGCGGTGCACGCCCCTACGACGACGGCTGGCTGTACCTCTCCCGAAACCCCACATGGGGTTCTGCACGTTCCTCCCTGTGGACGCGCTCGTCGTGCCCATGCGCAACACTGCACGTCCCGCACCAGCGGGGCCGCGTCTCGCACCCGCCATGACAGGACCACGAGGTCGAAACCGATGGAGCTGAACTGATGGAGCTGAGGGTCGAACGGGACGCTCTCGCCGACGCGGTCGTCTGGACCGCCCGCTCGCTGCCGGCCCGCCCCCCGATGCAGGTGCTGCTCGGCCTGCTCCTCGAGACGACCGAGCAGGGGCTGTCGGTCAGCGGCTTCGACTACGAGGTCAGCTCGCAGATCAGCGTCGACGTCACCGCGGCCGAGCCGGGCCGGGTGCTGGTGCCGGGGCGGCTGCTGTCCGACATCGTGCGCTCGCTGCCGCCCCAGCCGGTCGAGCTGCGGCTCGAGGGCACCCGTGTCGTGCTGACCTGCGGGGCCGCCCGGTTCACGCTGCCGACGCTGCCGGTGGAGGACTACCCGGCCCTGCCGTCGATGCCGACCACCGCGGGCGCTCTGGAGAGCGACGTCTTCGGGGCGGCGGTCGCCCAGGTCGCGCTCGCCGCAGGCCGTGACGACACGCTGCCGGTGCTGACCGGCGTCCGGATCGAGATCGAGGGCGACCAGCTCACCCTGGCCGCCACCGACCGCTACCGGCTCGCCGTCCGCACCCTGCAGTGGAAGCCGCAGCAGCCCGACCTGTCCGCGACCGCCCTGGTGCCGGCCCGGACGCTCGCCGACACCGCCAAGGCGCTCACCCACGGGCCGGAGGTCACCCTCGCGCTGTCCACGGGCGGTGCGGGTGAGGGCATGATCGGCTTCGAGGGGGGTGGCCGCCGCACCACCAGCCGGCTGCTCGAGGGCGAGTTCCCGAAGTACCGCTCGCTGCTGCCGAGCGAGAGCAGCTCGCACGCCGAGGTCGAGACCGGACCGCTCGTCGAGGCGGTGAAGCGCGTCGCGCTGGTCGCGGCCCGCAACGCCCCCGTCCGGCTGTCGTTCTCCGCCGAGGGGCTGCTGCTGGAGGCGGGCGGCCAGGACGACGCCCAGGCGTCGGAGCGGCTCGAGTGCGGCTGGGAGACCAGTGACGCCGCCGAGATGTCGATCGCGTTCAACCCGCAGTACCTGCTCGACGGCCTCGGTGCCGTGGACAGCGACACGACGACGCTGGCCTTCACCGGCCCGACCCGGCCGGCCGTGCTCACCGGCAAGCGCGACCCCGACGCGTCCGTGGCGGACTACCGCTACCTGCTGATGCCGGTGCGGCTCTCGGGCTGATGCGGGTGTCGGGCGGCTGCCGGACGAGCAGGACGTAGCGAGAGCTGACGACGAGAGGGCGGTACGACGTGGCGACGCTGGGACTGATCGGGCTGGGCCGGATGGGCGGCAACATGGCCGAGCGACTGCGTCGAGGTGGCCACACCGTCGTGGGCTACGACCGCTCGCCGGACCTGCGCGACGTCGACTCGCTGGAGGCGCTGGTCGCGGCGCTGCCCGCCCCGCGCGTGGTGTGGGTGATGGTGCCGGCCGGCCAGCCGACGTACGACACGGTCGACGCGCTCGGAGCGCTGCTCGAGGCCGGCGACGTGATCGTGGACGGCGGGAACTCGCGCTACACCGACGACCAGATCCACGCAGAAGCCTTGTCCCCCAAGGGGATCGGCTTCGTCGACGCCGGTGTCAGCGGTGGCATCTGGGGGCTCACCGAGGGCTACGCGCTGATGGTCGGTGGCGCGCCGGAGGACGTCGCGAAGGTCCAGCCGTTCTTCGACGTGCTCAAGCCCGAGGGCGACAGCGGTTTCGTGCACGCCGGGGCGGTCGGTGCGGGGCACTTCGCGAAGATGGTCCACAACGGCATCGAGTACGGCCTGATGCAGGCCTACGCCGAGGGCTGGGAGCTGATGGAGGCGACCCCGCTCATCACGAACGTCCGGGACGTCGTCGCGAGCTGGCAGCAGGGCACGGTCATCCGCTCGTGGCTGCTCGACCTCATGGTGCGGGCCCTCGACGAGGACGAGCACCTCGACGACCTCAAGGGGTACGCCGAGGACTCGGGCGAGGGTCGGTGGACCGTGCAGGCGGCGATCGACCACGCCGTGCCGCTGCCGGCGATCACCGCGGCGCTGTTCGCCCGCTTCGGCTCGCGGCAGGACGACAGTCCCGCGATGAAGATGATCGCCGCGCTGCGCAACCAGTTCGGCGGGCACGCGATCACCAAGGTCTCGACGCAGAAGGGCGCCGACGCTCCGGGCGCCGACGTGTCCGCACCACCGGTGTAGGGCGCGCGTCCCGTGTTCGTCTCGCACCTGTCGCTGACCGACTTCCGGTCCTGGCCGCAGCTCGACATCGAGCTCGGGCCGGGCCCGACGGCACTGGTCGGGAGCAACGGGCAGGGCAAGACCAACATCGCGGAGGCGCTGCTCTACGTCGCCACGCTGGAGTCGCACCGGGTCGCGACCGACGCGCCGCTCGTGCGGCAGGGGGCGGAGCGCGCCATCGTGCGGGCCCGCGTCGAGCGGCACCAGCGCACGACCCTGGTGGAGCTGGAGATCAACCCGGGCAAGGCCAACCGCGCACGGATCAACCGCGGGCCGGTGCCGCGCGCCAAGGAGGTGCTGGGGCTGCTGCGGACGGTGCTGTTCGCACCGGAGGACCTGGCCCTCGTCCGCGGGGACCCGTCGGAGCGGCGGCGGTTCCTCGACGACCTGCTGGTCGCCCGGTCGCCGCGCTACGCCGGGGTCCGCGCCGACTACGACCGCGTGCTCAAGCAGCGCAACGCCCTGCTGAAGACGGCCTTCCTCGCCAGGCGGTCCGGCGGCGCGGACATGCGCACCCTGGACGTGTGGGACGCGCACCTCGCACAGAGCGGTGCCGAGCTGCTCGCGGCGCGGCTGGCCCTCGTGGACGACCTGCTGCCGCTCGCCGACGTGGCGTACCGCGAGGTGAGCAAGGGCCAGGGGGAGCTCGCCCTGGCGTACAAGAGCTCGCTGGGCGAGGCGCTGCCCGCGTCCGGCGACAGGGACGTGCTCGGGGCCGCGCTGCTGTCGGAGCTGGCCCGGGTGCGGCAGCAGGAGGTCGAGCGGGGCGTCTCGCTCGTCGGTCCGCACCGCGACGACCTGGTGCTCTCGCTGGGATCGCTGCCGGTGAAGGGGTACGCCTCGCACGGGGAGTCGTGGTCGGTCGCGCTGGCGCTGCGGCTCGCGTCGTACGAGCTGCTCAAGGCCGACGGGGCCGAGGGCGACGGCGAGCCGGTGCTCGTCCTCGACGACGTCTTCGCCGAGCTCGACACCGGCCGGCGGGAGCGGCTGGCCACCCTCGTGCAGGCCGCGGAGCAGGTGCTGGTCACCGCTGCCGTCCCCGACGACGTCCCGGAGCAGCTGATCGGCGGACGATGGGACGTCCACGACGGGACGGTCACCTGTGTCCGGTGACGCGGGCGAACCGGACCGAGCTGCTGCCGATGAGCCCGGCGAGCAGCTGAAGGGCCCGGACCTGGTGCGCAAGGCGCTCGCCGAGGCCAAGGCGGCCAGCCGGGCCAGGGGGACCGCGCCCCGTCGTACCGGCTCGAAGCCGGCCCGGCCGCGCCCCACCGGTGATCCGCTGGAGCCGATGAAGGTGGGACAGGCGATCCAGCGGCTGGTCGCCGAGCGCGGCTGGGAGGACACCACGACCCGTGCCGACGTGCTCGCCAACTGGGCGTCGGTGGTGGGTCCGGAGATCGCCGACCACTGCCGGCCGGTGTCGCTCGACGACGGCGAGCTGGTGCTCGTGGCGGAGTCGACGGCGTGGGCCACGCAGCTGCGGCTGCTGACACGGACGCTGCTGCAGCGGGTGCAGGACCACGCCGGTCCGGGGGTCGCGTCGAAGGTCGTCGTCCGTGGCCCGGCGACGCCCGACTGGCGCAAGGGCAAGCTGCGGGTGCAGGGCCGCGGGCCGCGAGACACCTACGGCTGACGCCCGGACCCCCCGCTCGTGTGGGGGGACACTCCCACCGGGGGTGAACGCGCCACACGCGTCCACAGAGGCCTCCTGAGCGGTCTCCGCTGCCGGCAACGGCTACACTCGACCGATGGGCCGGTCCGTCAGGACCGGCTTTATGAGTGAGTGCGCGGGACAGGGAGCACGGATGACGGACCCCGACGAGTCGGTCGAGAGCTCACCCGAGGCGGCGGTCACCTTCAACCACCACCCCGGCGCCGACCCGGACGAGTACGGCGCGTCCTCGATCACCGTGCTGGAGGGCCTCGAGGCCGTCCGCAAGCGCCCCGGCATGTACATCGGCTCCACCGGCGAGCGCGGCCTGCACCACCTGGTCCAGGAGATCGTGGACAACGCGGTCGACGAGGCGATGGCCGGCTACTGCGACCGGATCGTCGTCACCCTGCAGGCCGACGGCGGTGTCCGGGTCGAGGACAACGGCCGCGGCATCCCCGTCGAGATCCACCCGAAGGAGGGCGTCCCCGCCGTCCAGGTGGTGTTCTCCACGCTGCACGCCGGCGGCAAGTTCGACTCCCAGGCCTACGCCGTCTCCGGCGGCCTGCACGGCGTCGGCTCGGCCGTCGTCAACGCGCTGTCCTCGCGGCTCGAGGTCGAGGTGCACCGCAACGGCCAGGTGCACCGGCAGACCTACACCGCCGCGGTCGCCGGGCCGCTCGTGACGGGGGAGGACACCGACCGCACCGGCACGACCGTGACGTTCTGGGCCGACCCGCTGATCTTCACCGAGACGACCACCTACACCCGCGAGACGATCCAGCGCCGGCTGCAGGAGATGGCCTTCCTCAACAAGGGGCTGTCGATCACGCTGCGGGACGAGCGCACCGAGCTCACCGAGGACGGCGAGCCCTTCGAGGTCGAGTTCCACTACCCCGACGGCCTGGCCGACTTCGTGCGGCACCTCGGCGCGACTCGAACACCAGTTCACCCTACGATCATCGACTTCGAGGACGAGACCGGCCCGGACGCCCCCGGGCAGCAGATGTCGGTCGAGGTCGCCATGCAGTGGACCGACGCCTACGCCGAGTCGGTCTACACCTTCGCCAACACCATCAACACCCACGAGGGCGGCACGCACGAGGAGGGCTTCCGGGCCGCCCTGACCCGGGTCGTCAACGAGTGGGCGCGCTCCAAGGGTCACCTGAAGGAGAAGGACGCCAACCTCGAGGGCAGCGACATCCGCGAGGGCCTCACGGCCATCGTCAGCCTCAAGATCAGCGACCCGCAGTTCGAGGGCCAGACCAAGACCAAGCTCGGCAACTCCGAGGCCAAGGGCTTCGTGCAGAAGGTGGTCGGGGAGCGGCTGCGCGACTGGCTCGAGGAGCACCCCAGTGACGGCCGCGACGTCGTGCTCAAGGCCAACCAGGCCGCCCGGGCCCGGATCGCCGCCCGGCAGGCCCGCGACCTCACCCGCCGCAAGGGCCTGATGGGCTCCTCCGGCATGCCCGGCAAGCTCGCCGACTGCCAGAGCCGCGACCCTGCCCTCTCCGAGGTCTTCGTGGTGGAGGGCGACAGCGCCGGCGGCTCGGCCAAGCAGGGCCGCAACCCGAAGTTCCAGGCCATCCTGCCCATCCGCGGGAAGATCCTGAACGTCGAGAAGGCGCGCATCGACAAGGTCCTGCAGAACAACGAAGTACAAGCCATGATCACCGCGCTGGGCACCGGTGTGCACGACGACTTCGACCTCGAGAAGCTGCGCTACCACAAGATCGTGCTCATGGCGGACGCCGACGTCGACGGCCAGCACATCCGCACGCTGCTGCTGACCCTGCTGTTCCGCTTCATGCGGCCGCTGGTCGAGGCCGGCCACGTCTACCTCGCCCAGCCGCCGCTCTACAAGATCAAGTGGAACGGCGGCGAGGTGCAGTACGCCTACTCCGACGCCGAGCGCGACGGGCTCGTCGAGGCCGGCCAGGCCGCCGGCAAGAAGCTGCCGAAGTCGGGCGAGGCCATCCAGCGGTTCAAGGGCCTCGGCGAGATGAACGCCGTCGAGCTCAAGGACACCACGATGGACCGCGAGAAGCGGGTCCTGCTCCAGGTCACGGTCGATGACGCTGCTCGCGCCGATGAGCTCTTCAGCATCCTGATGGGGGAGGACGTGGAGTCCCGCCGGTCCTTCATCACCCGCAACGCCAAGGACGTTCGCTTCCTCGACATCTAGTTCCACGTGAAACGCGCCCCTGCGACGTTCCACGTGGAACAGACCAAGAAAGGCACTGAGTGACTGAGGTCCTGCCTCCGCCGCCGCCCGGGGACCGGGTCGAGGCCGTCGGCATCGAAGTCGAGATGCAGCGGTCCTTCCTGGACTACGCGATGTCCGTCATCGTCCAGCGGGCACTGCCCGACGTCCGTGACGGGCTCAAGCCGGTGCACCGCCGGGTGCTCTACGCCATGTACGACGGCGGGTACCGGCCCGATCGCGGCTACTTCAAGTGCGCACGCGTCGTGGGCGACGTCATGGGCAACTACCACCCGCACGGCGACTCGGCGATCTACGACGCCCTCGTCCGTCTCGCGCAGCCCTGGTCGTTGCGGTACCCGCTCGTCGACCCCAACGGCAACTTCGGCTCGCCCGGCGACGACCCTCCGGCAGCAGCACGGTACTGCGTCTCGGGGGATGCGCGTGTCCGCTACGCAGACGGCCGGTCACCGCGCATCGGGGATGTGATGGCTCATCTCGAGCCGTCGAGCGAGCAGGTCATCGACGAGGTGAAGCTGCTCGACAGGGTCGGCAACCCCGTCCGTGCGGACAAGCTCATCCACAGCGGCGACCACCCCACGCTGAAGGTGACGACCCGGGAGGGCTACTCCGTCACCGGGACGCCCAACCACCCGCTCCTCTGCCTCGTGGACGTGCTCGGTGTCCCGTTGCTCCAGTGGAAGCTCCTGGACGAGGTCCGTCCAGGCGACCGGGTGCTGCTCTTCCGCGGGGACCCGGTGGAGTGGGGCCTGCTGGAGCAGTTCGAGGCCTGGGAAGCGGTGCTCCTCGGTGCGTGGGTCAGTGAAGGATTCGCCTCCGAGCAGCGCGCCGGTTTCAACAACACCGATCGCGCCTTCTTCGACGAGGTGAAGGAGGCCTACGACCGCGTCGTCGGTGGCCCGCGGTACGTCAACGCGCGCCAGCTGCCCTCGGGAAAGATGCTCTGGGAGCTCGACGTCCAGGACATGAGCTCGATCGAGCAGAGCTGCCTGGACGAGCTGGTGGGCCTCAGGAGCAGCGCGAAGCACATCCCAGAAACGGTCTGGAGTCGCTCCGCCGCCTTCAAGAGGGCGTTCCTTCAGGCCCTGTACGAGGGCGACGGGTCTGTCAGCGCGGGTGCCCGCCACAGCGTGGGCATCTCCTACGCCACGTGCAGCGCCGAGCTTGCGCGCGACGTGCAGCAGCTGCTCCTCGAGCTGGGTGTCGTCAGCCGGCTGGTGCACGACGCGGCCCGAGGCGCCTGGCAGGTGCAGATCAGCAACCGTCGTGACGCCGCGATCTTCGAGCGCAACGTCGGGTTCTGGGGACGCAAGCAGATCAAGCTGCGCAATGTCCTCGGCGAGGACCGCTACGACAGCACGAGCCTGAGCAGCGACCACGTGCCGTTCGTGGCGGGGTACCTGCGGGGGGACGGAGCCCGCCGCGGCGCCCGTGAGTGGCTGGCCAAGCACAACGTCGACCGCATCGAGCGCTGGGAGCGCGACCACCACGAGATCCGCAACCGGATCACCGACGAGGCCTGGACGGTCGTCGAGCCGCTTGTCACCGGCCAGCACTACTACGCCGAGGTCATCTCGGTCGAGGACGCGGGTGTCCAACCGGTGTTCTCGTTCCGCGTCGACACCGACGAGCACAGCTTCCTGACCAACGGCTTCGTCAGTCACAACACCGAGTGCAAGCTCGCGCCGCTGGCGATGGAGCTGCTGCGCGACATCGACCAGGAGACGGTCGACTTCAACGCGAACTACGACGGCCGCTCCCAGGAGCCGGCGGTCCTGCCGTCCCGCTACCC